>JBCBOT010000431.1:0-6027 GCA_039821165.1 Planctomycetota bacterium
CATATGAATCAGCCATGCGTCGTCCATCACGGCGACAGTGCGGAGGGTGATCAAACTGATGACCACGAGGGCAATGAAGAATCGGCGTTGTGCACGTTGCAACGGGGCGCCGATGGTGAGCTTGACCGCGAGCAAGGCCCACAGGCCGACGAGTGGGATGGCGATCGCGTCAACAATCGCGGCGAAGAGCATCGTGTCGTGCATTCCGGCATCCGTTCGGGGACTGATCTCGGCGTTCCGTGGAACTTTAGAGAAAGTCCTTTTCGGAGGCCAGAAAGATTGCCTTCCTGTCGGCGTGAAACACGGCCGTGGAACACTCGCGTGTTGTTTAGCTACGGATCATGACCCGAACCGCATCGAGATACTTCTCGACGACGTCTCGCTCGACATCACGCCAATCGGTTGACTTGTGCCTCAGCAGCGACAACTTGAACGTTTCAAGTGCATCGGTGAGATCGTCTGGAAGTGCCGGCAATCCGATGAAGGGTTGGACGGGTGTGTCGGTCTCGCCATTGGCTTCGACTGCCGGGGCGGCTTGCTCACCTTTTCCGCCTCCGGCAAGAGATTGCAATTCCTCTTCCTCGCCAAAGTCGGGGCCTTCGAACGAAGGGCCGGACGCAACCGGTCCGCTATCTCCGTCGAACTCGCGGTTCGATCCACCGCCTTGTGCGGGGAGCGTGACGTCTTCATCGGTATCGACGGCAACGATTTGGTTGCCCGTCGGTCGATTCGCCTCGACAGCCCCTTCGGCCTGCCAACGCTTTTCACGCATCGCGGAAATGCTCCATCCCTCTTGCTGAGCCCCTTCGAGCCACATCGGGGCGTCTTCCCAGTCCAGGGCCGCGAGGAAGTGACTCCAGTAGAGGCCTTCGTAGGAGTCATGCGAATCGGCGAATCGATCGTAGACTCTTCGGAGCCGACCGACATGCGGCGCGGTGACGCCACCGACGCGACGCGACCAAGCTTCGTCGGAGTATTGGGTTGCATCGACGCCAGACTCGATCATCTCCTGACGCCACTGACTGATGATTCGGCCCTTGTCCCAGTTGGTTGTGCTGATCAACTCGTTCCACTGGCCCACGAACGGTTCCGCGACCTGGCTGGCGCGACGAAGCTCTTCTTCGCTCAGTTGATTCTCGAATTGAGGCTCGCCTTCCCAGGCCGCTCTTGCTTCTTCGACTTCGGGGTCGACCGTGCTCTCTTCGGGGGTCGGCGGGATTTCCTGTGCTTGCGACGGTTCTTCCTGAGGCATCAGCGTCCGTTTTGATTCGGGAAAAATGAAGAATGAGTGAACGACGAGTGGGCGAGAAGCTAGCGGAGAGACCGACATTCGGAAAACGGCGTTGGGCGGTTTGAGCCCGAAGCCGACAAATTTCGGGGCCGGTCGCAACAGACACGCAAGAGTTGCGATGTGGAAAGAGTGTTCGGCAGACCCGGCGATACGAATTCCCTTTTGGTTGTCCTCGTGTCAGAATAGAGGAGTGGGTGATTCGGTCGATTGAGTTACGGCCACGCCCACGGTACGGGGAGTGTAGGACTCACCCGCGTGCCCCCGCCCCATTGCCCACCGATGACGAATGTCCTTAAACCGCGAATCGCGTTTGCTCGCTGTTCTCGTCGCGATCTCGAGCGTGCTCGTCACGACGGCTTCGGCGAATGACAAGGAAAAGCTCGACTTCTTCGAGGCGAAAATCCGGCCCCTGTTGATCGAGCACTGCTACGACTGCCATAGCGAAGAATCAGGTGAGTCGGAGGGGAATCTGTTCGTCGATTCGGCCGCGGGACTTCTCAAGGGCGGTTCGTTTGGTCCCGCGTTGATCCCCGGTAAACCCGATCAGAGCTTGCTGGTCAGGGCGGTCCGATATGACAACGCGAAGCTGCAAATGCCGCCGGAGGAAAAGCTTGACGCGGAGGCGATTGCCTTGCTCGAGAAGTGGGTGTCGATGGGCGCTCCAGATCCACGTGTCACCGACTCCCCCGTTTCATCCGAGTCGGAGGTCACGTTTGACCCAAGTTCACATTGGGCGTTTCAGCGGCCGAGCCTTATGCCTTCGAACGGCGACGTCGATCCAACAGATCGAGACGTCATCGACTCCGCGGCGCGAGCAAGTGCGGGGAACGCCGGCGTTGCGATTGCCGACGCATGCGATGACGAAACGCTCGCTCGACGTCTGTACCACGATCTGACGGGACTCCCGCCGACCAACGAACAGATTGACTTTTTTGTCAGTTCGTCTCGTCCCAACAAAACCGAACGCTTGGTCGACGAGTTGTTGGCGACGCCGGCCTTTGCGGAGCGATTCGCTCGACACTGGATGGACGTTGCTCGCTACGCCGATACCGTCGGGTACGCGCTCGGTGGCAAGGAACGCCGATTGATCGGGAGCGAACGCTATCGCGATTGGCTGATCCGATCCTTCGCCCAAGATTTGCCTTACGACGAGATGATTCGGTTGCAACTCGCGGCCGATCGCCACGACCCCGACAATGAAAACGGGCATCTCGACGCGATGGGATTTCTCACCATCGGTCGCCGCTACCTCAACCGCTTCGACACCATTGATGATCGCATCGACGTGATCACGCGAGGTTTGCTCGGGATGACGGTCACTTGCGCGCGATGTCACGATCACAAATTCGATCCGATTCCGACGAAGGACTACTACTCGCTGGTCGGTGTTTTTGAAAGCAGTGAAGCGAAGCAGGACGGCACGAGCCCGCTGATGTTGGTCGACAAAGCCAAGCCTCGGGACAGTCATGTCTTTCTGCGGGGGCAGGTCGGTGCGCGAGGTGAAGTCGCGCCGCGTCAGTATCTCACGGCACTTCGAAAACCTGAGGAGCCCAAGTTCACCGACGGAAGCGGTCGCCTTGAGTTGGCCGAAAAGATCGCGTCCGCAGACAATCCGCTGGTGGCTCGGGTGTTAGTCAACCGTCTTTGGAGCCATTTGATCGGACGCCCGTTTGTGGATTCCACAAGTGACTTTGGCGTTCGCACGACGGCACCCGAACTCGTTGCCGTGCTCGATGAATTGGCCGCCGAGTTTTCCGAGCACTGGAGTGTCAAACGACTCGTGCGGCGAATCGTGACATTAAGACTCTACGCGCAGTCGGTCGATGTCACGAACGCGGAACTGGATCCTGAGAATCGGCTCGCTGCCCGCGGCAATCGTAAGCGGAAAGACTTTGAGTCGATGCGAGATTCGATGCTCTCGGTGTGCGGATCGCTTGACCGACAGATGGGTGGTCCATCGGTCGACATCCACCTTGCAACACCGGTCGCGAGACGGACGCTCTACGCCCGAATCGATCGACAGAACCTGCCGTCTCTTTTCCGCACGTTTGACTTTGCAAGTCCGGATGCGCACACGCCCAAGCGACTCAAGACTACCGTTCCGCAGCAGGCGCTCTTTCTGTTGAATCATCCGCAAATGGGATCCCTCGCGTCGTCCCTCGCGGCACGGATTCGAATGCAACCCGATACCGCGATTCAGGTCGATTCCGCATTTCAGGCAGTCCTTGGGCGCGAACCGACTGCCGCGGAACGGGAACACTCGTTGCGGTTTTTGGACGTCCCGGCCCGTGAACGTGAGGAACGTTTTGATCCTCGAAGAGCGTGGCAATTCGGGACATCGCCGACCCACGAGAAGAGTCGCGTCACCGACTTTCGACCGTTCACGCACTTCACGGGTTCGAGTTGGCAGATGGGCGACGCGTTGCCAGCCAAGAACGAATACAACTGGGCGTCGCTTTCCGCCAAGAATGGACACCCGGGTTCCAATCACGCGGTGGTGAGACGCTGGACAGCCCCTGAATCGGGGGAGATGTCGATCTCGGGTCAAGTCGGCCACACGAGCAAGATGGGGGATGGGATCGAGCTTGCGATTTGGGTCGGCGAAAAACGGATTTGGAAGATCAACCAGAAAGGCGGCAACCGACCGTTCTCGGGGCTTCGAGGCTGGATCGAAAAAGGCCAGACCGTCGACATCGTTGTTTCCCCCAAAGCAACTCCGAACCACGATTCGTTCTTCCTCGAGTGCAAACTGAGTCTCGACGCAAAGGGCCGGCTCTTCGATGGCGACTCCGTCAAAGACTTCTCGGGCCCTCTCGAGAACGAAGACGACGGGCTCGATCGCTTGACGCAGTTGGTGCAGACGCTGCTGCTTTCCAATGAGTTTCTTTTCGTTGATTGAGAAATCTAGCATGTTGAACCGAAGAGAATTGCTCGCGCGTTGTGGCCTCGGACTGGGAGGGATCGCGGCGTCCGACTTACTCACTCGTGAATCGCTCGCCGTCGGAACGCATTTTCCCGCGAAAGCGAAACGGGTCATTCACTTGTTTATGAATGGCGGTCCCAGTCAGGTCGACACGTTTGACTACAAGCCTGAACTAAACAAGTTCGACGGAAAAACCGCCCCGATCAAGAACCTGCGAACCGAGCGTCCGACGGGCAACGTGCTCGGTACCCCTTTCAATTTTCAGCAGTATGGTGAGTCCGGCATTCACGTCAGTGAACTGTTTGCAAAGACGGCGGAACACATCGACGACATCTGCTTGATTCATTCGATGCGGGCCGATGTGCCGAACCATGAACCGTCATTGATGCTAATGAATACGGGGGAGTCGCGTCTCGTCCGTCCCAGCGTCGGTTCATGGTTGTCCTATGGCTTGGGAAGCGAGAACGACAACCTGCCCTCGTTCGTCACGATGTGCCCCGGCGGGTATCCGATCAAAGAGTCACAGAATTGGCAGAACGCATTCTTGCCCGGGAAATTCCAAGCGACGTTCGTCGATTCGAGCCACCAACGCGTCGATCGATTGCTGGAGAACATTCGCAGCGAAATGGTTGCCGGGCAAGACCAGCGGGATCAACTCGATCTTCTGCAGTTGCTGAATCGCCAGCACGCTGCGGTTCGGGCGAACGATCCTCAACTCGAGGCCCGAATCGACTCCTTCGAACTCGCGTACCGCATGCAGGGCGAAGCCGCGGAGGCATTCGACGTCAGTCGTGAGCCTCTCAAGGTTCGTGAACGTTATGGCAACAACGATTTCGGTCGGCAAACGTTGATTGCGCGGCGGTTGGCGGAACGCGGCGTCCGATACGTTCAGCTCTACACCGGCGCGGGGCAACCCTGGGACAATCACGATGACCTCGAGCAGCGTCACCGCGACCTTTCCAGCAATGTGGACCGCGCGACGGCAGCCTTGCTCACCGACTTAAAACAGAGCGGGTTACTTGACGAAACCCTTGTGATTTGGGGCGGTGAATTCGGGCGAACCCCCGTCGTGGAGATGCCCAAAGAAGGTTCCAACCAGGGCAAAATGAACGGACGCGACCACAACCATTGGGGTTTCACGATGTGGATGGCCGGTGGCGGTGTGAAAGGCGGTCAAAAGGTCGGCGCGACCGACGAAATCGGTTTTCAAGCGGTCGAGAATCGCGTTCACGTTCACGACTTGCACGCGACGATGCTGCATCTGATGGGCCTCGATCATGAACAGTTGACGTTCCGCTATGCCGGACGTGACTTCCGTCTCACGGATGTTCATGGGCGTGTCGTCAGAGAAATTCTGGCGTAGCGTTGCCACGTCGTCGCGCGTCGTTGTACGCGGCAAGTCGGCGCTGGAGTGCCGCCTGAAGGACCGGGCGACATCGTTCTGGATCGGTGGCGAATTCTGTGTAGGCGGTGGTGTCGACGGATCGGTCGTGCACGGCACGGCGCGCGAAAAGCAGCAGACGGTAGACGTCTGGAGGTGCAAACTGAAGATCCGGCGACATCGCGAAATCAAAATCGATGCCGCCGTGACCATTGGTCCGAGTGACATCAACGCCCACTCCATGCGTTCGGTAAGCCCAACCGGTGTTGGGAATCTCGTGACGCCCGCGATGCTCTGGACGCAAAACGTCGACCGCCAGTTCCAATCCGAGATGCTTCACAAGCATTGCCGCGGCTGTATCCCTATAGGCGATCCAGTCGTCGATCAAACGGTTTGCCATCTCATCTTCGATCATGATCCGAGTTTCGTTTT
>JBCBOT010000432.1:0-5987 GCA_039821165.1 Planctomycetota bacterium
CACGAACACCGGTATGTAAGAACCACAACAACCTTCGTGCTCGTTGCTTCTTCGGGGTTTGGTGTGCCACCTGGCCGGTGTACGGCGTTCAAGCAACGCTCGGTGACTTTGGGTCGGGCGGCGGGGAGGTTTTGAAACGCGGAGTCGCTGAGTTCGCAGAGGGGGAGGGAGAGGTGGTCGCGGTCCGGGGATTTCGAGCTAGAACGCGACAGCAAGACGGGACCGATGCGGGGTGAGTGAAGCCAAGATGGGCACGTTTGCCTATCGACCGGCCTGTTTCCAGACTTTGACGTCGTCGACTTCGACGCCGTCACCGACGCAGCGGAAAACGAGCGTCGGCTTCTTCACACCAAAGGTTGGGTGGCTGGCGGTAAGGGTTTCTTGACCGTCGATCTTTGCCGTGACATGCGGACCCCAGGTCGTGACGCGGAGTTCGTACCACGTCCCTGTTTCGAACTTGCTGTTTGAGCGTGCAAGAACCTCGTTGGGGTCTTCCTTGGGTCGGTTCTTGTCGAGGTGCTTTTGGATCTTCCAACCCATTCGCGTGATGATGACGGAGAAAAGGTGTCCACGTTTCTTCAGGGTGCCGCGTTTGGGATCGAAGCCGAAGTGAAAGACTTTTCCGTCTTCGACAAAGCGAAATCGCAACTGGTAGACCGCGTTGCCGGTTTCGACCACGCGTCGAGCCGCCGCTGAATGGTCATCCGCTTCGATTTCTGCGGCGCGGAGAACGCCGTCTTTCATGCTCCATTTGCCGGTATTGACGGACCAGGGTTTGGTCAGGTCGCCCGCTTCGTCGAAGGATTCATCGACGACGAGTTCACTATTGGCGGGTGCGTCATCACCGATCGCGGCGGGTGCGAGCAATGGTAATAACGCAATCAGACTTAACGCTCGGTGCATGGGAGACTCCGGTGGGGTTTGGACAAAGCGACGTGCACCACACCTTAGTGGCCCGGCTATCAAGCGGGCACAAAATTGGCCTGAAAGCGGTCGAAGAGGTAATGGCTATCATGGGGCCCCGACGACGCTTCGGGGTGATGTTGCACGCTGAAGGCGTTTTCTTCGCGGTGACGGACCCCGGCAATCGTGTCGTCGTTCAAGTTTCGGTGCGTGATTTCCAGGCAATCAGGTAGTGACTCTTCTTCGACCGCGAAACCATGATTTTGCGTCGTGATCTCGACTTTGCCGGTCTCAAGATCAAGTACTGGTTGGTTTGCCCCACGGTGCCCGAACTTGAGTTTGAACGTTTTCGCACCGCACGCGAGCGCGAGCAGTTGGTGACCGAGACAGATGCCGAACACCGGTCGCTGTCCGATCAGGCCCCGAATCGTTTCTTGGGCGTAGTCGAGCGGTTCGGGATCGCCGGGCCCGTTGGAGAGAAAAACTCCGTCGGGTTCCAGTTTCAGGATCGCGTCCGCGTTGGTGTCACCGGGGACCACGGTGACTCGGTTGCCACGCGAAACAAAGTGACGCGGGATATTCCACTTCATGCCAAAGTCCATGCAGACGATGTGGGCGCCGTCACCGGTTTGGTTCGAGGCTCCGATTTCGGTGGCGGTCCAGTCGTCCAAACGATGGTCCCATTTGACGGCTTCCTGAGGCATCACTTCGCGAACGAGGTCGCGGCCGACAAGGCCCGGCGAGTTTTTCGCCTTTTCGATCAGGCTCGCGTCATCAAGGTCGGTGGTCGAGAGAATGCCGCGCATCGCGCCTGCTTCGCGAATGTGCCGCACAAGCGCGCGTGTGTCGATTTCCGCCAACGCCACGATTCCGTGCCGACGTAGATAGTCACCGAGTCCGCCTTCTGCGCGATAGTTGCTGTAGATACGGCTGTCTTCGCGAACGATAAAACCTGCAAGCGATGGGACTTCGTGTTCGATGTCGATCGAGTTGACGCCGTAGTTGCCGATTTCGGGGTACGTCATGGTGACGATTTGCCCGCGATAACTGGGGTCGGTCAGGATTTCTTGATATCCCGTCATCGACGTGTTGAAGACGACTTCGCCGGCGATCTCACCCTCGGCACCGAAGGCTGATCCTGTGTAAATCGTTCCATCTTCGAGAGCGAGTTTGGCAATCATGTGATAAAGCACTCAGTAGCGAGTTGAGGAAATCGAGTCGCGAGTCTTTGCCGGTCGGTGCGGCTATCCTAGTTGTTGTTTCATACTGGCAAGGGCGGCTTCAAGAGCCTCTGGAAGCTTGCTCGGGTCTTTGCCGCCGGCTTGGGCCATGTCGGGGCGTCCTCCTCCGCCTCCACCCACCATCTTGGCCGCATCGCCGACCCATTGTCCGGCCTTCAAACCGCGATCAACGAGCGAGCGACTAAGACCGCCGACGAGCAAGACTTTGTCGGCTTGTGTGGTGGCCAACAAGACAGCCGAACCACCGCTGGACTTTTTGCGAATTTGGTCGATCCAGCCACGCATCACGTTGGGGTTCGCACCCGGGACCTCGGCAACCACGACGAGGTCTTCGCCGATCTGTTCGCCTTTGCCGATCAAGTCATCCGCGGTGATTTTGCCACCAGCCGTTGACTGTTTGAGTTGGTCGATCAGCTTGGCTCGGTCTGAGAGCAGCGAATCGATTCGCGCCAACACGTCGTCCTGGGAGACGTTGAGCGAACGAGTGACGTCGCGGACGGCGGCTCGAATGGCGACGTAGTCGCTGTCCGTTTTCGTGGCGTCCTTGGAGACTTCGAATGATTCAGCGTATTCACCGACGTTGCCCGCATTGAGTTCTTTGCGAAGCTGTCGCACTTCGTCCATCAACTGAAGGGTGGCGGACGCCGCACTGGCGGCGTCGGTGCCAAGACGTTGGCCCAGATCCGCCAGTAGTGTCGTCGTTTGTTCGCGGTGTTGTTCGGCGCGGCTGCCCGTCAAAGCCACAATCCGCCGGGTTCCAGCAGACACGCTCTCTTCCGCCATCAGTTCAAAGCTTTGCACGTCGCCGGTGTTCGCGACGTGTGTCCCGGCGCAGAGTTCTTTGCTGTAATCGCCGATGGAAACCATGCGAACAGGGTCGGGGTACTTTTCACCGAACAGCATCATCGCCCCGGCCGCCCGGGCTTCGGTGAGCGGCAGTGTTTCCCATTTCACCGGCGACGATTCGCCGACGCGGCGGACCACATCCGATTCGATCTTGGCGAGCACGTCATCAGAGATCGGCTTTTGGTTTGTAAAGTCAAAACGCAATCGATCCTCTTCGACTTTACTTCCCTGCTGCTGTGCGTGGTCTCCGACAAAGGTGTGCAGGGCGTGGTGCAGGATGTGCGTTGCCGAGTGGGCTCGGGCCAGCGAGTTGCGGCGATCGGTATTCACGCTCGCGTTGCACTCGGTTCCTTCTCTCATTTCGCCGCGCGTCAGTTTCCCATGATGCACGATCAAACCGCCGTGCTTTTGGGTGTCCGAGACCGCGAACTCGAAGTCGTCCGAGGAGATCACACCGATGTCGCCGATCTGTCCCCCCGACTCGCCATAAAACGGTGAGTGATCGAGCACGAGCCGGAACTCGTTTTCGCCGGGTCGGTCCACGTGGCTGAGCAACTGGCCTTCGTCGCCGTCTTTGCCGTCACCAGTGATGATGCCTTTGATGGTGGCGGACGACTCGGTTTTGTCGTAGCCCAAGAAGGGCGTCTCACGAAGCGCTTCTTTGAGTGTCTCCAGCGGACCCGTTTGGAACAATTCCTTTTGCCCTGCCCCGCTGTCGCGGGCGTGTTGGTCCATCGTCTCGTTGTAGCCGGCCCAGTCGAACGTGAAGTTCTGCTCAGCGGCGATGGTTTGGAGCAACTCGGGCGGGACGCCGTAAGTCTTGTTCATGTCCGCGGCTTCATCGCCGGGAACCATGACGGCGTTTTCTTCACGCATCTGTTCGAACAATTGCGAGATGCGTTTCATCCCGCCATCGATGGTGCCGAAGAAGTTCTTCTCTTCCGACTCGATAGCTTCGGAGACACGCTCCATGGTGGTGCCGAGTTCGGGGTAAGCGGCTTTCGCGGATTCAGCAACGGCGGGAACAAGTTTGAACAGGAACGGTTCACGAAGTCCCATTTGATAGCCGTCCAAGACCGCGCGCCGGATCAAACGCTTGACGACATACTTGGCGTCCTTTGGACCGGGGTAAACGTTCTCGTGAATCGCGAAGGTGCAGGCACGCGCGTGGTCCGTGATCCGTCGCAATCGTCGTCCGTTGTCGCTGTCAGGAACGTACTCGACGCTGACCACATCGCCTGCGACTTCGACGATCGGCCGTAGCGTGTCGATGTGAAAGTTGGTCGTGACACCCTGCAAGACGCTCGCCGTGCGTTCGAGCCCCATGCCTGTATCGATATTCTTGCTCGGCAGCGGTTTGAGGTTGTCCGGTGGATCGCCGACACGATTGAATTGCGTGAAGACGAGGTTCCAGATTTCGACGTCGCTGCCGTCGTCGAGGTGGTAGTAAATTTCGCTGCAGGGCCCGCAAACCCCATCGGGACCCTCGCTCGGCGCCGACGCCGGCCAAAAATTCTCGTCTTCGTCCATCCGCACGATCCGCTCGTCGGGGATGCCGATCGAGTCGCGCCAGATTCCGTACGCTTCGTCATCATCTTTGTAGACCGTGACCGAAAGTCGACCTGGTTCGATGCCGAGCCATTTCTTGTCGGTCAAGAACTCCCAGGCCCACGCAATGGCTTCGTTCTTGAAATAGTCGCCGAACGAAAAATTGCCCAGCATCTCGAAGTACGTGTGGTGAAACGCGGTCCGGCCGACGTTGTCGATGTCACCCGTCCGCAGGCACTTTTGGCAGGTCGTGGCGCGGGTGAAGTCCAGTTTGACTTTGCCCAGGAAGTGGTCCTTGAATTGGTTCATCCCGGCGGGCGTGAACAGCACGGACGGGTCCCAGGTCGGCACCAAGACATCAGAAGGCTTCCGCACGCAGCCTTTGGTCTCGAAGAATTCGAGGTATTTTTCGCGGAGTTCGTCGGTTTTCATGGCACATCGCGGGAGGCGGATTCGGCACTCGCGGCGACGGCGACTGCCTTTCGGACCCGCATTTTAGGGATCAAAGCCGGATCGGCTATGGCACTTGAGATCGCGAAGTCCAGACGGTTTTCGAGGGCCGAAGGTTCGGCGACCACGCGGCCGTGCTAGGCTGGCTTCCCGGTCCAACCTCCATGAAAAACGACCTGGAAAACCGCTTCGAATGACGGAGCCTACCGATCCCTCAGCAACATTCATCACGAACGGGAGGCTCACGCTCGGCCGGCGTCTCCTGATCGTGGGCTTGCTGCTTGCAATGATCTGGATGGGTCGCCAGCATGCCTCGGAATGGCGAGTCAGGGTCTTGGGTGTCACTTCGTCCCGGGACGGATCGGTGTGGGTCGGGCTTGTACGTTATGGAGACGGCAAAACCGATCTCTGGAGATGGGATCGCAAACTGCGGCAGGGGAAAGCGATCCTTTCCACTCGCGATCCGGTTCTGTTTTGGAGGGCGCCACTCGGTGGTCGCGTGCTGATTGTTCTCGGGAGACAGGATCTTCGAGCCGTGGACAGTCAAACGGGACAGACTCTTTGGCGAAGATCCGCGTCCAGTCCGCTGTTCGATCTGAAAGTCCTGGGAGACGACTCCCACGTGCTCTTCGTCGACGATCTCGTCTGTCCCGTGATCCGTGTTTTGGATGCCGAGTCCGGCGCGGTCGTTTCCGAGTGGAAGACCGATCATTCGGTTCGGCGATACCTTTCAGACACCAACACGCTTGTGATCGAGGGCGACAGTTTTTCGACCGTACTTCGGTGGTCGGGCGACACGCTTGTCGAAGCGAAAGAGCCCGACTCCGAACGAAGCCGACTTGAGAAGGAAGCTGCGGTCTATAAAGCCGACGTTTGGGAGTCGCGTGGGCATTTGCGATCCGGAACCGGACTCTGCAACGTCGAGGGGCACGACTTCGATACGCCTCATCTCGGTGGCAACCTCGTTGAACTTGAAAGCGTTCCAACATCTGATGCGGC
>JBCBOT010000433.1:0-5970 GCA_039821165.1 Planctomycetota bacterium
ATACCTCCTCTATCGCACCGAACATGCACGAATGCGTGCCATGCGCGGAGAGGAACGGCAGCTCGATTCGCTCGAAGATCGGCGGCAAGAAGAGCAACGGCTGTTCGTCGAGATTGAGCCTGGTGTACGAGTCCCGTTTGATGTTGGGCGCCTGCAACGCTTTCTTGAAAACTGCGACTCCTCGAAACGCAGCGAGGTCAACGCCGCCGAAATCATGGACGAAGTGGTACGTGGTGCATTCGATGGCATGACACCAGAAGATGTCACTCGCGCCCTAGTGCTTTCGGCACGGAGTCGGATTGAGCGAGATCCGGCGTACGATGACCTAGCGGCGGAGCTGCAAGCTAGCATCATTTATCGCCAAGCTATCGGGCAAAGCCAGTTCGCTGGTCAGTTTGAACAAGTTTATCGAGATCGTTTCGAGCACTACGTTATCGAAGGCGTGCGGGCGGGACGTTTGTCCGAAGACCTGCGAGGTTTCGATCTCGTCAAAATTGCGGCGGCTCTTGAGCCCTGCCGAGACAAGAGCTTTCGTTACCTCGGCTTGCAAACGATTTACGATCGTTATCTTCTTCACATCGATGGACGTCGTATCGAGACACCGCAGTACTTTTGGATGCGTGTTGCAATGGGACTCGCTCTCGGCGAATCGGAAGAATCCCGAACGCAGCGAGCTATCGAGTTCTACGAGCTGTTGTCGTCGATGCGTTTCACCAGCGCCACGCCGACGCTTTTCAACTCTGGAACACCCTACCCACAACTTAGTAGTTGCTATCTAACGACGGTCCAGGACGACTTGGATCACATCTTCAAGTCGATTGGCGATAACGCCCGCTTGTCAAAGTGGGCTGGTGGATTGGGGAATGACTGGACAAACATCCGGGCAACTGGTGCCAAGATCAAAGGGACCAATGGCGAAAGCCAAGGTGTCATTCCGTTCTTAAAGATCGTGAACGACGCCGCCGTCGCGGTGAACCAAGGAGGTAAGCGCAAGGGTGCGGTCTGCGCGTACATGGAGCCTTGGCATCTCGATTTCGTCGAGTTCCTGGACCTTCGCAAGAACACTGGTGACGATCGCAGGCGGACGCATGACATGCATACCGCTGCTTGGATTCCCGATCTTTTTATGCAGAGACTCGAAGCGGGCGAAGACTGGACTTTGTTCAGCCCAGACGAAGTGCCCGATTTGCATGACATCTATGGTCAAGCATTTCGAGAGCGTTACGAGCACTACGAAGCAGAGGCCGCTGCCGGCCGCATCCGGCAACATCGCACGATGCCGGCTGTCGAGCTCTGGCAAAAGTTGTTGACGCGTACTTTTGAAACGGGGCATCCTTGGGTCACCTTCAAAGATCCGTCCAACATCCGCTCTCCGCAAGATCACGTTGGCGTTGTGCACAGTAGCAATCTCTGCACCGAGATTCTTTTGAACACCAGCGAAGATGAAACAGCGGTTTGCAACCTTGGAAGCATTAACCTCGGACGTCACGTTGTAGAGGGCAAGCTCGATCTAGAGTTGTTGCGAGACACAATCAACACTGCCATGCGGATGCTCGACAACGTAATCGACATCAACTACTACCCTACCCCGGAAGCGAAGAATGCGAACCTTCGACACCGGCCAGTGGGCCTAGGTCTCATGGGATACCAGGACGCATTGAGTGCGTTGAATATCCCAGTCGCAAGTGACGAAGCGGTCCAATTCGCTGATTCGTCAATGGAGGCGATCAGCTACTTCGCACTGTTGGCATCAAGCAACCTGGCTGCCGAGCGTGGAACCTATGAATCCTACGCGGGATCGAAATGGGATCGTGGCCTGTTGCCCATCGACACGGTTCAGCTGCTCGAGGAAGAACGGTGTGATAGCCTCGACGTTGGTCGTGATATGACGCTGGGCTGGCAGGAAGTTCGTGACCAGATCGACAAGCACGGGATGCGGAACAGCAACTGACTCGACATCGAGCCACGGCAACCATCTCAACGATCGTCGGCTGTACACAGTCGATTGAACCGACCTACAAACAACTCTATTCCAAGAGTAATTTGTCAGGAGAGTTCACGCAGACCAACTTCACGTTAGTAAGCGAACTGAAAACACTGG
Source organism: Planctomycetota bacterium (assembly GCA_039821165.1). Taxonomy (GTDB): domain Bacteria; phylum Planctomycetota; class Planctomycetia; order Pirellulales; family Pirellulaceae; genus Stieleria. The sequence goes on from JBCBOT010000433.1 coordinate 2,102, forward strand.
GGCTCTGGAATCCTGAAACACTGGACGCTCTGAAGTACTACGACGGTGCGATTGGAGAGATCCAGCAGATCCCAGATGAACTGAAGAAGCGATTTGCAACTGCTTTCGAGATCGACCCATCGTGGTTGATTCGTGCTGCGTCGGCCCGTCAGAAGTGGATCGATCAAGGGCAGTCGCTCAACTTGTACTTGGCTGCTCCAAGCGGCAAAGCGATCGATGCCATGTACCGCATGGCCTGGAAAGTTGGCTTGAAGACCACCTACTACCTACGTTCACTCGCCGCAACTCAAGTAGAGAAATCAACAGTTGATGTGAACCGACATGGTATTCAGCCACGCTGGATGAAGTCGCAGAGTCAATCGTCTGCGATCCGCGTCGATCGTGTTGGGGCGGATACAAACTCTGCCACGTGCAGCATTGATGATCCGGACTGCGAGGCTTGCCAGTAGGCATGCGTTTCTACCTCAATTGGATTGAACGCGGTTTCCGACTGCTCCACAAGCCGGGTGTTTCCCGAGCTTGGATACGAGTGGAATCCGATGGTCGCCAATTGATTTTGACGGATACCGGTGGATTTGATCTACCAAATCGTAACGGGCCTTTCCAAATCTGCATCCTCAACCAAGACGATGAATTGACGGAAGGCCCCGTCACACTTCCAAACCGACTCGCTCTCGCTCGTTGGCTACGCGAGCGAAGCACGATTCCTATTCCGACCGACCCAAGGATGTAATGCCATGTCTATCGTTTCACCGCAAACCAAGTCCTCTTCCTCCAATCGTTTCGACGCGACGGATAAGCGATTGATCAACTGCAACCAAGTCGACGTCAATCAGCTCATGCCGCTGAAATACAACTGGGCATGGGAGCACTACCAAAACGGATGCGCGAATCACTGGATGCCGACGGAAGTACCGATGACCAAGGACATCGAAACTTGGCGTAGCAGTAAACTTACCGACGCTGAAAGACGCGTCATCATGCGAAACCTGGGCTTCTTCTCCACTGCAGAGAGTCTGGTCGGCAATAACTTGGTTCTGGCGATCTTCAAGCATGTCACCAACGCCGAGTGTCGGCAGTACTTGCTGCGTCAGGCATTCGAGGAAGCGGTGCACTCGCATACCTTCTTATATGTAGTGGACTCTCTAGGACTCGACGAGGGCGAGGTCTTCAACATGTACCACGAGGTGCCCTCGATAGCGCGCAAAGATGCGTTTGAGACGGAGTTGACCGCAGAAGTTCTTTCTGAAGACTTCTCAACTGCGACGGATGAAGGTGCACAGGCTTTTCTGAAGAACCTGATTGGCTACTACCTAATCATGGAAGGCGTGTTCTTCTACACCGGTTTCGTCATGATGCTTTCTTTCCATCGTCGTAATTTGATGACAGGCATTGGAGAGCAGTTCCAGTACATTCTGCGGGATGAAACCATCCACCTGAATTTCGGGATCGATCTTATCAACGGCATCAAGGCCGAGAACCCACAGTTGTGGACGGCCGAGTTCCAACAGGCAATGATCGATCGGGTCAAAGAGGCCGTCGAACTTGAGTTGGACTATGCCGCGGACTGTCTCCCAGCAGGCATCATGGGATTGAACGCCGGGTTGTTCCGCGACTACGTCCAACACATCGCCGACCGCCGACTGGAACGCATCGGGCTGCCAATGCAATATGGCTCGTCAAACCCGTTTCCCTGGATGAGCGAGACGATGGATCTGGCCAAAGAGAAGAACTTCTTCGAGACTCGCGTTACCGAGTATCAATCCGCGGGAAGCCTTAGCTGGGATTAGTTTTGCTTGGATAAGCGTTCAAAGTCTGATCACTGTGCTTTCACAGCCTACCGCCCAGTGATCGACTGAATCCCTTTCAAAAGCAAGTAGACAGTCAGACTGGCTACCACAACGGCGACAACCGCGCTGGTAATCCCCACGGTCGAATACGACGATTCGCCGTGGGGGTGCACGTGTGGAATGACGCTATCGTGAGCTTGGAGCGATGTCTGCAATACAGCCAGTAGTCCAACAGCTGCAACAATTGAAAATGAACGACGCATCGAATCCCTTCCTTATGACACCGACATATTAGTCACAGATCTCGACCCGGTTATAGTCCAGTGCAACAACAGCGGCAACGGTCGGAATGCACGGTCCCGAACGGTGCCTTGCTTGATTGAGATCCACTCCCCTTTTTCACTTGTCAAGAATGAAATAGCCATGAAGAAAATCAGGGCCTCTATCGCAGCACTCCTTTGCCTTTCGATTGTCGCAACGGCGAATGCGCACTACCTTTGGATTTCGGTTGAACGAACTTCTGGCGAGATGAAGGGTACGAACATCTTCTTCGAAGAAGCTGCGAAGCCGGGAGATGGTTTCTACATGGATCATTTCCTGGGCAAGAGCAAGGTTTGGGTTCGCACCATCGAGGATCCGTCACCCGAAGCGATAGAAGCTAAGGAAGTGAAAATCGGCGATAATCGCTGGATGCGTGTCGACGTGCCGAAGGCTGAAGAATACAGCGTCGATGCTTACGGCAAGTTTGGCGTCTATGCGTATGGGAACAAGAAGGTGCTGTTGCACTACTACGCAAGGAACCTGAGCGTTGATTCTCATGACGCTATGCATGAGTTGGGGCATGCGGAACAAATGGAACTAGACCTTGTCCCTCACGACGAAGGCGAGCTAATCGAGTTCACGCTCCTTTGGAAGGGAAAGCCAGCGGCGGATCGGATGGTGTTCATTCGCGGTCCCGAAGGTTTCAGGAAGAACATTAAGACGGATGAGAAAGGTGCAATCAAGCTGAAACGTGCAGTCAAAGGAGCGTTGACTCTGCGAAGCTCCGTTGAGTTCCCAACTGAAGGCAAGGAGAACGGTGAAGCCTACGAAGCGATTCGGCACAATATCACTCTAGTAATGCCGCCCCAAGCTGATAGCGAAAGTGGAAACTGACTCTGGCATTCTTTTTGCGCGTATTTACCTCTACGCAAAGACGGCTTCGCTTGGACGCTGGTCGATTATGATCTCCAGCTTCCGGCTACTATTGGCTGAGATGAACGGTTAACAGGCAGTTCTCGTTCGTCGCCCCGGGCGTGAACCCTGGGGACGCTGGGGCAGTACATTTACACAAGTGGATACCCCTGGACGCGTCTGCGAGGGTAAAGCCGAGTTGTGTTTTCGGCGGTCGTCCGTTCACATTCACCGCGATTGGCGAGCAAGAGAGACACTGATGCGAAAAGAAGCTTCACTAGCCTGCCTCATTTTCCTTCTGAGTTTCGACACTGCTTACACGCAAGAGCCCTCGGAGAAAACTGCAGCAAGCAACCTCGCTTCCAACGTACGAGCGAGGAACGACAGACCGAGGTTCACCACTGGAGTTCGCACCATTGTCCAGAGTCGCAATGGCGACTATTGGTTCGGCAGCCAGAGCGAGGGCTTGTGCCGTTACGATGGGAAGAACTTCGAATATTTTGGCGTCAAGCAAGGGCTGCCGAGTGATCAAGTTGTTTCAATCCAAGAAGATCAGCAGGGCACTGTTTGGATCGGTACTTTGCACGGAGTCTGTCGTTTCGACGGAAAGCGGTTTGAGCAGGTGCAGCAAACAAGAAGCAGCTTCGCTTATCTTCGATTGCCGAGTACTGTGCAGAACGAGTGGCAGAAGAAGGAAGGTGACTTATGGTTCAATGCGGGCGTAAAACAAGGCGTCTATAGATACGATGGGCAGCAACTTAGATACCTGCCCTTTCCCAATTCCATAACCGCAGTCAACGGCAACACCTATTCCGTAACCGGATTTTCTAGAGGCAAGAAAGGCGTGCTTTGGATTGCAACTTATGCAGGTGTCTTTGGTTTCGACGGCAACAACTTCACCACAAT
>JBCBOT010000434.1:0-5943 GCA_039821165.1 Planctomycetota bacterium
TCCGGTACAAGTTCAAGTTTTAATGCGCTGACTGGTGTTGCGAACGATCGAATCACGATCGACACCGACCTCGCAACCACCGTGGGCGATTTGAACTTGACGGCCGGTAGCGAGATCCAATTTGCCGATGGAATTCAAGTCTCCAGCGCGGCGGAAATGACGCTGAGCGCGAGTTCGAACATGCAGGGTATCGGTGGTCTCGTACTCAACGCCGTGTCCGGACTGACACTCAACAACTCGTTGACGGTCGATGGAGTGCTCACACTGAATTCGGACAGTGATGGGAGTGGGGCCGGGACACTCGAGGTGGCTGCCGGGGCAACGCTTTCGACCAACAACCATGCGATGTCATTGACAGTCCGGGACCTCGATCTGTTCGGCGCGGCAAGTAGCGGCACGGCCTCGACAACGATTACGGACAGTGGCGGAGCAGGCATCGGATTGGGTGACGCCGTGATTGTAAGTGGCTTAAACCTCAGTATCACGGACTTGCAAGATTTCACGGCCGACGGGTTGATTCTGAATACGACGGGCGATATCCAGGTCGACAACATGTCTCAGCCGACAACGTTGACGGGCACCACAGAGCTCAATGCGAGCGGTGACGGTTCAACGGTGACATTCTTGAACAACGCATCGTCGTTCAATACGCTCGCCGTCAACGCAACCGATGGCGTGTTGGTTCAGGCCGGGCTGTCGACGACGATTGGTGAGTTGACCATCGATGCTGACACGGACGCTGGCGATAACGTCGGGACGATCACCATCGATGCGGGCGTGACGGTGTCGACCGACAGTCAGACACTTCAGCTGACAGCCAACGATCTTGACTTGTCGGGGGCGATCAACAGCGGAACGGCGTCAACGATTGTCGAAGATTCGGACGGCGATGGCATCGGGTTAGGGGATTCCAGTATCACCGACGGCCTCAATTTGAGTTCGGCGGGGATGCTGAATATCACTGCCAACGGTCTAACACTACGATCAACGAATCTGATTCGCGTTGATAACGTCACCCAACCCAATTCGATCAGCGGTACGACATTACTAGAGTCGGGCGACAGCATCAGCTTTGTCAATAATGCGTCCGTATTTACGTCGCTGGACGCTCAGGCAGACGATCAGATCACTGTTAACGTCGATCTTACAACTTCGGCCGGGAATTTGGTTCTCGATGGTGATGCGAACTCGACGGCCGATTCGAGTGACACGATTGAATTCGGAGCCGGTGTCCAGGTGACCTCTGCGGGGACACTTGAACTCCGCGCCGCGACGGGTGGTTTGTCCGGAAGCGGCGCCTTGACATTGAGTGCGGCGGATGGTGTACGCATTCAAGACTCGCTTGCCGTCGCCGGACAGCTGACCGTGAACGCGGACAACGACGCGGGTGACGGGGTGGGCGATTTCGAGATTGCATCGGGTGCGACGGTCAGCTCGTCCAATCAGGCGATCTCGGTCACTGCTGACAGTCTGCTGCTCTCAGGCACACTGGATGCTGGAACAAACACATTGACTCTGGTTGATTCGGATGGCGATGGGATTGCCGTCGGGGATACGACCGTGACGGGTGTTTTCGAGTTGACCAACGCTTCGTCGACAAATCTTTCCGCTGCGGATGTCGTGCTCACCACCAGTGGGAACATCACCGTTGACAATTTTTCGCAGGATGCCGGTGTCACGGGCGCCTATCGGCTGGAGGCAACCGGAGATGGGGCATTTATCACGTTTGCAGGTGGCGGATCCACCTTTTCACAACTCGTTCTAACGGCTTCGGATGGTATTGCGGTCAGTGCCGATCTCGCTGTTTCCACGAATGGACTGTCAGTGAATGCGGACAACGACGCGGGAGACAATCTCGGTACCTTTGCGATTTCGTCGGGTGTCACCGTGAATTCCAACAACCAAGCGGTGAACATCACGGCAAACGATGTCGATTTGTTGGGCGACCTGAATGCGGGGACAAGTCAAATCACCGTCACGGACTCGGATGGCTCAGGCATTCGGATTGGGGACACGGGGCTCGGCACTTTGAATGTCGGTCAATCCGAGCTGCAGGCGATGACAGCTGACACGCTTGAGTTTGTGACCAGCGGCACGATTGTCGTGAACGGTGTTGATGGTTCTGTCACGGCGGTTTCGATGACAACGTTGACGGCGGGCGAATCGGTTCGTTTCTCGACCACTGCATCATCGTTCGGTGCATTGAACGTTCAAGCGGACGATGGAGTCGCTGTCGACGCGAACGTGAGCACTACGACGGGCGATTTGACACTGAACGCCGACGCCGACGGCACAGTCGATTCATCTGACAGCCTCACCTTTTCCGCTTCGGTAGAGGTGAATTCCGCCGGAACGTTGAATCTGGATGCAACGAATGGGGACATGGTGGCGGCAGGCGCACTCACGCTCAATGCCGCCGATGGTGTGAATCTCAACGACTCGCTGAGCAGCTCGGGATCGCTCATCATCGACGCTGACAGTGACGCCGGCGATGGGGACGGGACGCTGTTTATCGATGCGTCGGCGTCCATCACGAGCAATAATCAGTCTGTTTCGATCACCGCCGAGGACTTAAATGCGAACGGCACGATCAATGCGGGTTCGGCATCGATCACGCTCAATGACTCAGACGGGTCAGGAATCGGCCTCGGTAGCAGCATGGTTTCCGGTGGTTTGAACGTCAGTAACACTGATTTTGCACAGTTGATTTCGGTCGGCGTGGTGTTCAATACCGCAGGCGACATTACCGCTAGCAGCGTTGCGCAGCCGGCGACTGTGAGTGGAACAACATCGCTCCTCGCGGGCGGAAGTCTTTCCTTCATCAGTGGCTCATCCTCCTTCGAGTCCCTCGATGCTCGGGCTGCGGACGGAGTCGTGATGAATGTGGACGTGGTGACGACATCGGGTGACTTTCTGATCGATGGCGACTCCAATGATACTGCGGACACGGGAGATCAGATTCAGATCGCGTCCTCGGTGCAATTGACTTCTGCGGGGGCTCTCTCCTTGGATTCGACCACGGGGGGAATCAACGCTGCGGGCGCACTGGCGTTGAATGCTGCCGATGGAGTCGTGCTGAACGCGGTGCTAACGACCAACGGGGCTTTGACCATCGATGCGGACACCGATGCCGGTGACCAAGACGGAACGTTCACAGTGGCCGCGTCGGCAACGATCGACACTGACAACAGCAATCTTCAGATCACGGCGAATGATCTGGACCTAATCGGAACGGTTCAGACCGGTACCGGTTCCACCACGCTGGTCGATTCTGATGGAAGTGGTGCGAACCTCGGGGACACGACGACGTCAGGCCGGCTGAACGTAGCCGCAACGGAGTTGCAAAGCCTCGCGACAACGGGTTTGACCGTTACGTCGTCCGGCGAAATCAACGTTTCGAACATCTCAGCGACGAATAGTGGGTCGATCGCGGGCACGACGACTCTGGCCTCAACCAGCAGTGTTTCGGTGAGTGCTGCTGCCACGTTTGCGGCACTGGACGTGACCGCGAACGACGGAATCAGTATCGCGGCGGACCTTACAACCAATGTGGGAGACCTGGAGCTTGATGCCGACGCCAATGACGTTGCCGATGGGTCGGACCGCTTGTCTCTCTCCGGCGGAGTGACCCTTACGTCGGCAGGCTCAATGAGTCTCGACGCGACCAACGGAGGCATTGTTGGGTCAGGGAGTCTTTCGCTCGTTGCGGCAGACGGCATCAGTCTGCGAGACGCTTTGACGACCAACGGAGTAGTCACGATCGATGCGGATTCTGACGTAGGCGACAACGATGGGACGTTCGCGTTGAGCTCGGGTGCCGTATTGACAACCAACAACCAGACACTGGCGATCGTAGCGAATGATGTCACGCTTGATGCCGAGGTGGATGTGGGAACTTCCACGATCAAGATTACCGACTCGGATCAATCAGGAATTGGGCTTGGAAGTTCGAGCGTCGCAGGTGGACTGAACTTCTCGAATACCGATTTGTCCCGGCTTGTGGCGAGCGGTGTGACCGTGACGACAGGTGGAGACATCGCAGTCAACGGAATGACCCAACCCGCGACGATTACGGGAGCATTTGAATTGGTTGGTAATGGCTCTCCATCGAACGCATCCATTTCGGGAACGGCGTCTTCGGTCAGCAACTTTGCATTGGATGTCACGGGTTCAGTGACTGTGTCGGCGGATTTGACGTCGAACTCGGGTGATCTTTCAATCGTGGCGGGCGATGGCGTGGCGGTGACGGCAGGCAATCAAATTGTCGGTGCCACCTCACAGGCGGTCACGCTGACCGGTGGGACGGTTTCCATCGGATCGGGCAGTTCCGGCAATGAAACGCTGGTGCTTTCGGGAGGAGGTTCAGCGTCGATTCGTTCCACAACCGGTGATGTCCTCGTCGGCGATCATGCGGTGGCAAGCGACTCCGGCGCAATCGCTGTCACGGCTGCCGGGACGATTGACGAGTCCGATAATTCGAACACGACGAATCTCGTGACGACGGGGACGGTTCAGCTGACCGCGGGCGGCAGCATCGGTCAAACGGCGGGAGTGAATCTAGCCGGCACAGGCGCACTGGACGTCGATGCGTCTTCCGTCGATGCGGAATCAACCGGTGTTGGTGGGATTCATCTCAGAAGTCCTGGCGACATTGTGGTTGACCGGCTTGTCACCAACGATGGCGACGTCGAATTCTTGTCCGTGGGTTTGCTCGATGTGCAGGGCCAAGTCACCGCTGGTGGATCAGGCAATGTAGAGCTGCGTAGTGCGACGATGAATTTTGGGGATGCGGGTGATGTCACCGCTGCGGGTACGATCGACGCAGTTGCTTCGACGGCAGGCGGTTTGACGGTTTCGAACAACGCAGTGTTTGCAACGAGTCAAGGAAGCGTGGGTGGCCAATTGGTCAACACGACGGACCCCTTCGCAGGAACAGCGGATACGGGGAGTCCACTGACGGATTCGAATCGTGAGGCGCAGATCACCGTGGTGATTGCGGATTCTCAATCGTCGAACGTTGACATCCAAATTGATTGGCAAGAAGGCGACCCGATTGGACCGGCGGTGTTACCGGCTCCAGGCGACGATCGAACCCAGATCATCCAGTCGACGGTCGCCTCTCCGTCGGGAACCACCTACACCCACAACTACGAGAACGCCCCCGACCCAGCCAATCCTTCGGCCGACATTAACGTGACGCTCAGCATCATCGATATTGCGTCGGGCACTATCAATTTGCTCAGCGGCGGTCAGTCTGTTTTCCAGGCATCGCAGTTCTCGGACCAAGTCGTGGTGCTTGAGGTCGCGGCGGCAATTTTGCCGTTCTTCATCGCTATCCCCGAGACCGATGCTCCCGACGCCGCGCCACCGCCGAACGTCGCGCTCCAGCAGGTCGCCGAACGTTTGCGTCCCTTTACGGCGGAATCAGCTCAAATCTTGACAAGCTCGATCGGCACCTCGCAGGAGACGGATCAGCGTTTCTACGTCCTCAGAATCGTTTCGTTTGGTTCCGAAGGCGAAGTCAAAATCATGGAGGAAGGCCAAGAGTACCGGCTGCCTGATCTTGAGGATCCCGATTCGGGCGTCGGGTTTGAGTTGAGCCAGCTTCCCGAACTGTTTGAGCGGTTGCCCGACGATCGGTACCGAATCTATGTGGTCGAAGGCCAAATGGAACGGCTGGTGCTGGATTTCATCATCCGAGAGGGCCAACCGATCGAGGCGCAGCAACTGGACGATGCAAAACCAGCGGCAACGAGTCCTTCCAAAGGAGTGACGGCCGGGCCGAACGATGAAGACAAAGGCACCGAGCGAGCGGCGAAAGCGTCGAGTGGTGACCCGGATCGGGTCAGTGCAGCGGAACGGCTTGGTGGCGAAGCGACTCTCTCCGCCGTCGGCCTGTTGCTGACACCCTCCATGTTTAGCCTGCGTGATCGTCGATCAGGT
>JBCBOT010000435.1:0-5919 GCA_039821165.1 Planctomycetota bacterium
CCTGTACTTTCCACAGGCCATGCCCGGCAGCACTTCCAAACCGTTGCGACTCTTGCCCTTGAAATGTGGACTCGCGAACGGTTTGGAAGTGCTGCCGGGCATGGCCTGTGGAAAGTACAGGAAGAACGGTTTCGTTTTGTTCTGCCGGATCCATTCGGTAGCCTTTTCGGTGTACCGCCGCGTCAGTCCGTCTCGATCGCATGGTGCTTCGATCACACGATCGTTTTCCATCAGTGGAAGTGGAGGCCATTCGGAGCCATCCTTGTCCCAGATCCGAGCCGTCATGTCGTCGGAGTAAGGAATGCCGAAGAACCAATCGAAGCCTTGTTTCGTCGGCAGGAATGGGGCTTGGTCACCCAGGTGCCATTTACCAACAATGGCGGTGGCATAGCCGACCTCCTTCAGGACTTCGGCAATGGTTTCCTCATCGGGATTCAGTCCGTAGGGCGAAACCGGCCTAAGCACCCAGCCGTCGCGTTCGTTGTTGTGCATGCCGACACGCTGGGCGTAGCACCCGGTCATCAAGCTCGCGCGCGACGGAGTGCAGACGCCTGCCGAAACGTAGAAGTGATTCAGTTTTCGGCCTTCATTCGCCATCCGGTTCAGGTTTGGCGTGCGATGCAACTTCGATCCGAAGGGCTCGATGTCGCCGTAACCCAAATTGTCGCAAAAGACGACCACGAAGTTCGGCTGCCGGGCCTCGTTCGCATTCGCGGAAACAACAAAGACATTCGCGAGCAATGAAGTAAACACAACAAGGAGTTGCGAGGCTACATTCTTGATGTTCATCAGTCTGTCGTTCATCAATGAAAACGTGGACATGCGAGATTCTGATGAGGCTCGCAAGTACTCGACACGTGCGTGGTGTTTGAGACTCCCGTGTGACGCGCCGGGTATTCAACCAACACGAACGTTACCCGCCCCAGTCTAACCGATCATGCTGTTTCGAATCCCAATTGTTGCCTTGATCACCTTCTTCGGCGGGCTTTGCTGCGCCGAACAACCACTTCGGTCAGCATTCGCTGAGCGGGACATCACACCCGAGATCGGAATGGAACGACCAGGAGGTTATGGCAAATCGTTTCATCGTTCGATTCATGATCCTTGCAAAGTGCGCGCGTGCGTTTTTGATGACGGCCGGCAGGTTGTTGCTGTCGTCAGTGTCGATGCGCTTCTCGTGAGGCGACAACTCGTTTTGGGCGCGCGAAAGCGAATCGCCGAAAAGACCGAGATCAAAAGCGAAGCCATTCTCATTCACGCCACGCACTCACATTCGTCGGGGCCGACCGGAATGATTTACCCGAACGAGTATGACGAAGCACCGGAGTTCATCCAGGAACTCGCTTACGAACACTCCTCGAACGCCAATCTTGGTTACGTCGCTCACGTCGAAGACCAAATCGTTGCGTCGGTTTGCGAGGCTTTTGAGGAACGCAGCGAATGCCAGTTTTCGATCGGACGCGGGGTGGAGGAAAACGTCGCTTTCAATCGACGCTTCGTCATGACCCATGGGAGAACGCAGACGCATCCGCGTCCTGGAAACCCCGAGATACTCCGCGTGGCAGGGCCAACGGACCCGGAGGTTGGCGTTATCGGTGTGTGGAATGAAGGTGGTGAGCTTCAAGGATGCATCGTCAATTTTGCCTGCCATGCGACCGCGAGCCCGCCTGGTGCCTCCGCCAACTATATCTACTTCGTCGAACAGGTCATTCGTGCCGTGTTTGGGGACGAGGTCGTGCTGGTCTTTCTGGCTGGTGCTTCGGGCGACATCACCCAGGTCGAAAACGTCACGCCGTTCGCTGCTCGAAATGCAACCGAGTCGTCACGATTTGTCGGAGGCTCGATCGGGGCGGAGGTCGCGAAAGTGCTTCTCCGCGAACCAAAGGGAGTACGTGCTACCATCGCATACCGTTCCACTGTCCTTCGTATCCCGCGACGGAAACCGAGTGTTCATCGGCTCAAGGAGTGTGAGGCGATTGTCGACAAAGAGCCGACCGAGGTTGGAAGAACGACTTGGACCTTCGCAAAAGAAGTGCTCATCCTGGATCAAAGGATCAAGCAGGAGCCGATCGTGGACGCCGAGGTACAGGCGATTCAAATCGGCCCGGCGATTCTGCTAACGGATCCGGCCGAGTTTTTTTGTCAGCTTGGGAAAGACATCAAAGCTGGTTGTGAGTTTCCATTCGTGTTCCCCGTTTCGCTCGCGAACGGATGTGTCGGTTACGTCCCCACGGAGGAAGCCTTCGGGCCGACGGGCGGCGGATACGAGACTCGGTTGACGAGCTACAGCAATCTGGAAATCACAGCGGGAACACAACTGGTGGAAGCCGCGATCGACCTCTCGCGGAAACTCAGTCCGAGTCAAACGCCGGTTCGAGGACCTGCCTCTCCGTTCGCGGATAACGCTTGGGAGTACGGCGCCGTGCCACCTGAGCTTAAGTGACGAGTCGGACCAAAGATTCAAGACGACACGTTGGAGTCGCTAAGCGTTTTTCTGTTCGTGATCCTCGTCAGATCCTTCTTCGGACGCTTGGTCGACGAGCTCTTCGTACTCTTCCTCATCGAGTTCCTCACCGTCAACGTCCTCGTCGTACTCTTCTTCTTCAAACTTGTCGCGTTCAAAGCCATCACCGATCAGTTGGTCTTCGACGAGGTTGGCTTCCGCGAACTTCATGAGTTCACCCATTGCCTCACGATTGTATTTGAAGTCATCCATCACGAACTTTTTCGTCTTTCCGTCGACCTCGTAATAGATTTTGGCGATCCCTTTTTCGGGCCATTTCCGCTTGTCGATTTTGGTGATGGACTCGATCGGAACCTCGACGCCTTTGCTATTCCGGAGGATCGATTCGTCGCCTTCGATCCAGGTCCCCTGGCCGCCCATCCACATCATGACGGCGGGCACTCCGAAGAGCATGCACAGCGCGATCTGCAAAAATTGAGTGCCAATGTCCTGTCGGATTTTCTTGGCTTCTTTTGCTGGAGCGACGGGGGGCCATCCCTTTTCAGCCGCGAGCTTTTCCCACGCTTCTTCTCGCCCCTCCTCGGGCAACTCTTCATACGCCATCGCTACCGTCAACTTCTTCGGGTAGGCCCACAGTCCATCCTTGAGGCACAGTCCCGAATAGCCGAGGCAGCCTAAGAAGACGAAGAGGAATTTGCGAAAAAATGGCTTGTGGACGTCGGCGCGCAACATCGTTCGTTTTCCGGTGAATGCCTGCAGGTTTCCGAAAGAATGAGTGCGTTCGGACGAAAGTTCAACCGTGTAACGGCAGAAAACGATTGAAGTGTGGTCCGGAACTCGGAAAAATGTGGTTGATTGGAGTCACCGAGAATCGTTGCAATGACTAACCCCTATCAACCGCCTCGTCCGCCGACGCGTTTTGCGCCGTTTCATCAACGCCTCGCGCGAGGCTTGCGATTCGCTGCAGCGGAATATGGCCGCGGGTTGAAACGCGAGCGATTATCACCGGTCCGCCATTTTCTTTCTTGGTGTGCGGCTCTCTTGTTGTTCGTGGTTCTCGCGGCTTGGCTGACCACGATTGGCGTTGGTTTCTATGGCTACGTCAGCGGGAGTGGCTTCTAATGACAAACCCATTCGAGCCTCCGCGGACTATCGCTCCACCGCGCAAAAAGCATTCCGACTCGTTTACGCTGGCCCGACCCGGTTTAAAGCCTGAGCACTACATCCCGTTTCGGCTTCGTGCAGCGGACACGTTCACGGCCTTCGCTCAAGCGCCAATGTTGATCGTGGCCGTTGGTTCCGTTGGCTGGGCCCAGCAGCGTCTCCTGGACGTTGGTTTCGACACAAACACGATGCCGAGCCTCGGCCGTTGGATCGGAATCGCGTTGTACATCGCGGTTGCGACGGTCGCTTTGGTGAAAGGTGTCACGCTGCTGTTGCGTTTCACGTTTCAGTTCTGTGGCATCCTGACATCCGAGGAAGCCCGCTCGTATCCGCTGCCCGTGACGGGAGTCCTCGCTCATTGGCCGGAAACGTGGCAAAAGCCGATGGAACAGTGAATCACTCTGATTCCTCTTCCTTTTTGTATTGATCCAATCGTCGATACAACGTCCGCGCTCCGATGCCGAGGATTTTTGCTGCTTCTTCGCGATTGTCATTCGTCAGTTTGAGCGTTTCCTCGATCGCCCACCGTTCGATGATACTGAGCGGCTGGCCGACTAAAGACGTTTCTGTGCTGGAGACCAATGCGGGTGGCTGTGATTCGCCTTCTGGAAGTTCGACAGAATCGTCGGCATCGACTAGCTCCGGCGGCAAGTCGTCCAGATCGAGCTTCCCATCGGTGTCCAGCACCACCATCATTTCGACAAAGTTGCGTAGCTCACGGACGTTACCTGGCCACTCGTACGCAAAGAACCGCTTCGTCACTGCCGGCGAAAAGTGCGCGTTGGGTTTGTCGTGTCGCCGGAGAAAGAACTTCCGGAAGTGATCCATCAACGGAATCACATCTTCACGTCGATCACGAAGCGGCGGGAGTTCGACGGTGACAACCTTCAAACGGAAATAAAGGTCGCTTCGGAACGTGCCCGCATCGATCATGTCTTCGAGTGGTCGGTTTGTCGCGGAGATCAGACGCACGTTGACATCGATTGCCTTGTTGTCGCCGACTCTCGTGATTTTGCTTTCCTCAAGGACTCGCAGCAATTTGATCTGCGTGCTCATCGGCATATCGCCGACTTCATCCAAGAACAACGTTCCGCCGTTTGCGTATTCAAATGCGCCGACACGATCGGCCTCCGCCCCGGTAAACGAGCCTTTGACGTGACCGAACAGCTCGCTTTCGACCAAGTTTTCGGCGATCGCCCCAGTGTTGATTGCGACGATGCTCTTGTTGCGACGGGGACTGTTTTGGTGAACCGCTTGAGCCACCACTTCCTTTCCGGTTCCGTTTTCGCCGGTGATCAAAACCGTCGCATCGGTGGCCGCGATTCGACGCAATCGATCGATCACGTCCTGCATTTTTTTACTGGTGTAGACGATGCCCTCGAACCCGAAGCGTTCGTCGAGTCGCGACATCAACTCCGTGTTGTGTCGACGCAAGCCAACCGCATCCACCGCCTTCTCGACGATCGCGCGAAGTCGATTCGGGGTAATCGGCTTTTCTAGGAAGTTGAATGCGCCCTGCTGCATTGCTTCGACCGCGACGGGGACCGTCGCATGGCCGGTTACCATCACGACTTCGCAGTCGGGGAGTCGTTCACCGGCGAGTTTTAGGATTTTCATCCCGTCAACATCGTTCATCACCATGTCGGTGATGATCACATCAAAGGTGTCGCGCTCGATGAGCGTGGCGGCTTCGGGGCCGCTCGTTGCGACGGTGCACTTGTAGCCGACTTTTTCGAGACTCTCGGTCATCGCACGAGCGTGGGCGGCCTCATTGTCGACCACCAGCAAACGAAACGACGCGGGATCGTATTCCGGTTTTGCGGATGCCTTTTTCGAAGATGGAGAGTCACTCATCCTTTCACTCGGCGTAGCGTTCCTGGAGTGATTGCACCTGCATTGCGTCTTCGCGCATCGCCTGCATGGCCCGCACGGCGGCTTCCGCAGCGGCAACGGTGGTGATGCAGGGGACGCCTTGTTGAACAGCGGCCGCGCGAATCTTTCCTTCGTCGGTTCGGGCACCTTTGCCGCTGGGCGTATTGAGAATCAGCGCGACGTCTTCGTTCTTCAGGTAATCGATCAGATTCGGTTTTCCTTCGGCAAGTTTCTTGACGCGAATCACCTCGATGCCCTCGGCCTCCAATCGATCTGCCGTCCCGCTGGTTGCCAGAATGTCAAAGCCGAGTTGCCGAAGGCCTCGACCGAGACCGCCGACGGCGTCTTTGTGGCGGGCGCTGAGGCTGACAAATACTTTGCCCTCGGTCGGCAGCGTGACCCCGGCGGCGATTTGACTC
>JBCBOT010000436.1:0-5903 GCA_039821165.1 Planctomycetota bacterium
GGCCGCTCCTCGGAGAAGCTCGACTGGGCGATTGAGCAGCTTGAGCTGGCGCTCGAGGATGCCGAGACGACAAGCATAGAACGCATCGGCCCGGCCGCACCGCCCGACGAGAAGAGGGGCAGACCCGCCCGCAAGCCACTCCCAGACCATCTGCCCCGCGAGGAGCGCCGGCATGAAGCCGATGGCACTTGCCCTGGCTGCGGCGGCGACTTGCTGAAGCTTGGCGAGGACGTCACCGAGGTCCTCGACTACGTGCCGGCTTCCTTTCGCGTCGTGCGGCATGTCCGGCCGCGCTTCGTCTGTCGGTCGTGCGACGCAACCGTGCAAGCCCCGATGCCCGACCTGCCGATCGAGCGGGGCAAGCCCGGTTCCGGCCTCGTCGCCCATGTGCTCGTGGCCAAGTACTGTGACCACCTTCCGCACTACAGGCAGTCCGAGATCTACGCCCGAGAGGGCGTGGAGATCGCCCGCTCGACCATGGCCGACTGGGTCGGCCGCTCGGCCGCACTCATGGACCCGCTCATCAAGGCGCTCAGCGGGCATGTCTTCGCTGCTGACCGGCTCCATGGCGACGACACGCCTGTGCCGGTGCTCGATCTGGGCCGGGGCAAGACGAAGACAGGGCGGCTCTGGACCTATGTCCGCGACGGGCGGCCTTGGGGCGACACGGCGCCGCCGGCGACCTGCTATCTCTACAGCCTGGACCGGAGAGGCGCGCACCCGCAGGCGCATCTGAAGGCGTTCTGCGGCGTGCTCCATGCCGACGGCTATGCTGGATTCAACGAGCTCTACCGCGCCAAGGCGCCGGAAACGGCGCCCCGGATCGTCGAGGCCGCCTGCTGGGCCCACGTCCGGCGCAAGTTCTTCGACCTCACCGTGAACCGAACATCACCGATCGCCGAGGACGTGCTCGAGCGTATCGGCGACCTCTACAAGATCGAGAAGCGCATCCGAGGCGCCCCGCCCGACGACCGACAACGGGTGCGCAAGGAGGAAGCGACGCCAATCGTCGTGGGCCTCAAGGTCTGGCTCGAGCAGCAGCTCGCCAGGCTCCGAGCCAAGACCGCGACCGCTCAGGCAATCAGCTACGCGCTCACCCGATGGCTGGCGCTGGAGCGATATCTTCGAGACGGCACCGTCGAGATCGATAACAATGCCGCCGAGCGTGCGATCCGCCCCGTCGCCCTCGGTCGCAAGAACTGGCTCTTCGCGGGCTCCGACCAAGGCGGCGAGCGAGCCGCCGGCATCCTCTCGCTGACCGAAACCGCGAGGATGAACGGCCTTGATCCCGAGGCCTACCTCCGCAACGTCCTCAGCCGCATCGCAGATCATCCGAGCAATCGCATCCAGGCTCTGCTGCCTTGGAACATCGTCCGAACAGGCTGAACAGCCTCACCGGACGCTTACCCTTCTTCCGCGCGCAGAACGAACGGCGACACACGCATCCAGCCGAAGCGTGGGGTCAGCCAGAGATTGATGGGCGTCGGCGCATCAGACGCACTGATGCTGAGAAACGAAAATCGCTGGATGAAGCCGCCATCTTGCGTTTGCTCGCAAAATAAATATAGTGCGACCTTCATCTCACCTCATGTAAACTAAAATTCTAGCATGCCTCTGAGCTCGACACCTCTTCTTGGATGAGAGATAATTTCTTCAAATTTCTGATCAGCCAAATATCTAAGTCTAGAAATTTCGGCATCGCTACACGCGCTCATATTCAAGCTACGGGCGTCTTTACCTTCAATAAAAGAATTGACCGATAAAAACCTCCCCTTAAGCATATTCCTTGCCTCGTATAGAGCTAGCTGTTCTTGTGACGAAAGCATCACATCGAGTAATCTTCGTCTAAATAGCCATTGAAAAACACCCCATCTTCCAGCTGTATCCCAGGTGATCGGAGTCTTCTTGTAGGTAGTCCCAATATTTAGGACTCTCATTGATGAAAAAGCTGTGCCCATTCGCTTGGCCAACAGAATGGCATGTAATGACGGGTTGTTCAGATACACTCCACCATCTACAAAGTAGTCCTCACCCTTAGCGTAAAATGGGAAAAAAGTCGGCGCTGCACTGGTAGCGCAGGCAACTTCCCAAAGAAAGAAATCATCATGGTTCGTATTAAAGGATCTATTACCTATCTCTTCAGGAACAAATCTTGTGTAATTAAATGATGGGCACGAGAATATTTTATCCCGAATATCCCGCACTCTCTTATCGCCCAACAATCCTTTACTGTGTTGCTTTAGTTTTTCATTGCTGTAATTTGGCGACACAATCCCCCGAAGAAACCCCCGCTCACGAAATATATCTTTCCCTATCCGCTCAAATTCTTCGGATAGTTTCTTAAGAGGCATCTCTGATACCAAACCTAGGGTTATAATACCACCTGCAGACGTTCCACAAATGAAGTCGAATTTATCGTAAATTGAGACTCTATAATATTCCTCGATGCGCTCCAGAACCCTCAAGGTATAAATACCTAACATGCCGCCGCCGCTTAATACCAAAATACGCATTAGCTTGCCCAGATTTCATCCAAATGACGCCGCCTCCCGCTCAAAATTCGTAACAAATCCCGCTCCACCGGAGCGGAGGTCCGTGCCATATTAAATGAACTTAGCTTCTGTCTTGGGGCTGGCGTTAGAACATCAAGACCGTTTCCTAGGAAAATGGTTTCTCCAGCTGAGCCCAAAATATAACGATCATGAAAGTTTTCTGAGGCGAAACGATCCATTGCAGCGTAGACTGTAACATGTCGAAGGCCAATCTTCTGGCAGAACTCTTCAAACTTTCTGCGGGCTGCAAGCCGTCTAGCTTCTGCGGTGACACGAGGGTTTCTTGAGCTATTGATCCCCGTGTACGCCGTAATGACCTCCAAACGCGTCTCTGCAGGCCCGAGTTCGGCGAAGCCAGACAATAATGCTCCGAGCCCGGATCTCTCTGGCTGGTTGGCATTGAAGAAGTTTACTAGAGCATACCTATCAACGCAGTGAACTTGGAAACTCGTTTCGATGAACGGGCGAAGGCGGCTTCGCCAAATCCACTGTTGATCCTCATCTTCGGATATCGCAGATGATCTGTACGAGTCGACGCGCCGCTTTGCGTCGCTCAAGTTTAGGCTCAAGTAGGAGCATGCTTCCACGCCTGTGGGCTTGACAACAGTTGGGCTTGGGTTCCCTCGTGCGACTTCGGAAAACGCTTGCTCAGTGAGTGCCACCAGTTCGACACCAAACTCTCGGATAAAGTCGACCTCAAGATCACTTGTTAGACAGCCGTAAAGCTCACTAAAGCTCCGTCCGGACACCTGCAGCCGATTGGCATTCTGCAACTGCTTGAGCACCACAGATAGCTGTTTCCGAAGATTAACGGACAATAAAGAAGGATTGGACCTCAAAGCGAGAATCGACTGACTCTCGAGTTCAACGAATGTCCCGTACTCTCTCCAAAAGTTTAGCAACTGGAGGAGGTAACTTGCCTCTCGATCATCATCTCGAACGACTCCAGAGGCGAAGTCACTCAGGTCGCATGTAATCAAAGCGTAGACCATAGTCCACCACCCCCTCTGACCGCAGCGCTAACCGAATATCTCGTCCTGTTGTTCATCAAAAAAACCGCCTGGCCACGGCACCAAGAATCTTCCTTTTTCATCAATGTTCAATTCAAACACATAACTGTGCTCTTCGACATTTGGGTCAACAAAGAGAATCTGAACATCGCTTGCTCTCATTCTACCCTCTTTAATCCTACGAAGGAGCCTAAGCACCAATAACTCGCTGTGGCTCTCTATAATCCACTGATTCCTTCGGCCAACATCTCTTTCGCACGCCGTCTCGATCACAACGTCGGCGAAAGCCGCTTGAAGCCTTGGATGAAGGTGCAACTCCGGTTGTTCTACGCAAATAGTCTTTCCAGAAGACAAGAGGCCTTCAGTAATAATTGGAAGCACCTGTCCAATCCCAAACCCTATATCTGATGGATATACTTCAATATTTCTTCTCTTGTCGTAGTACCGAAGAAATATAATGGTGGATGGAAAGTTCGGGTCTTTAGGGACTGTTAAGCGAAGTTCATAGGGGATCTCAAGCTCCTCGAGCGCTTCGTTCACACGCGGCAAGTTTTGCTCAGATTCATTGATAAATGCGTGAAAGTTTTCTCCCTCGGCACCGACTCCATCGACCGCCTTCACGCGCATGACTTCCAGCCGTTGAGCGGGGCGCCTGAATGGACCGACATACGATAAGTTCTGCAGTACGTGGCGCACTTCAGACGAGAACTTTGAGAATAAATCAAGTCGAAACCCATAGCGTTCTGCAAGTATGGCCTGTGTAATGGCATCATCATTTGCATCTTCTCGATCCAGATGGCTTGAGATTAAAGTAGAGGGAAGATAGTCATTCGATCGCAATACCGAGTTTCTCAAGAGACTTATTAATGTTCTCTTGCGCTCTTCATTAGATAGCTGTGAATTCGCACCGCCTTTGGATGTTCTTGAGCTTACCAACTGACGCTCAATATCAACTAGCTCGGTGCCAAAGTAGTGGAATACGTAGTCGACTAGGTCTTCGAGTCCATTCTTATTGACTAAAGAAAAATGATGAAGCCCCCGGTCTCTACTAAATACAAGTTTGCGATTCCGAGCGAGACTCCAAGCATTCTCGAACTCAACTCTAAGAGTTGGGCCGTTTCTCTTTCCAGATTGATCCTGCTGCATGCTTCCAGCCTTCAAGGAGCAAACGGCATCAGTTCCACTTCTTCTGGATCTTCGTTCGAGCGCAAAGTCGAATGAAACCTCTCGGCCTGCGCTGGGATTCGGTAGAACTTTCACACCCTGGTGCGATAAAGTTTCAGCATCATAGGAAAACCCGATTGATATGTCGCGATCAGTTTCATGCTTAAAGACCGTACTCCTGTAATCTCCCAGATCCACAAATTCACCATTAAAATCTAGGATATTTTCGGAGCTCCGCTTCGTAGAAAGCGACTGTCGCATCAGCAGAAGGGATTGAATTAGTGACGATTTACCACCTGAATTTGGTCCGTAAATTAGGGTTATTGGCGAGAGGCGTGCCCCGACTTCTTTGCCAAACGCTTTGAAATTATTTATAGAAAGCGAAGTAAGCATGTCTCTTTGGGTTTCCCAGTAAGCGCTAAGTGAATGCTGTCACTCTGTCCCCGAG
This sequence comes from Planctomycetota bacterium, assembly GCA_039821165.1. Lineage (GTDB taxonomy): Bacteria > Planctomycetota > Planctomycetia > Pirellulales > Pirellulaceae > Stieleria. The sequence goes on from JBCBOT010000436.1 coordinate 5,175, forward strand.
GCCATAAGGGATTAGAAGCGGAGTCTCAACAAAATTATGTCTGGGTAACCCTATCGTTTGATTTTGCAGAGAGCGTCCGGTCTGGGTGGCATGGCCCCACCGAGTGGTCGGTTTGAGTCGTTAGTGCATGACGGGCTGAGCCGAACCCGTTATTTGGATCACCCTCGGATGGAGTTTCCAGGCTTCATCGCGACGGCTGGCCGGCTGTGCCGTCGGGGTTCATGAGCGCGATCAGGGTCTTGTAGCCGATCGCGCCGTGAGGTCGGTCCTCATTGTAGTATCTGCGCCAAGCCTCCAGCTTTTCGCGCGCGTCGGCAAGGCTCAGGAACCAGTGCGTGTTGAGGCACTCCGCCCGCAACCGGCCGTTGAACGCCTCGATGAAGGCATTGCCGGTCGGCTTGCCAGGCCTCGAGAAGTCGAGCACGACGCCGTGGCGATATGCCCAGAGGTCGAGATCGCGGGAGACAAACTCGCTGCCCTGGTCGACGCGGATGGTCCCCGGAAACCCGACCACGGCGCAGACCCGCTCTAGCGTCGCGACCACATCCTCGGCCCGATAGCTGAACCGCGCATCTACCGCAGGCGAGAACCGCGAGAAGGTGTCGATCACCGTCAGGACACGAAGCTTGCGCCCGGTGGCGAGCTGGTCGTGGACAAAGTCCATCGCCCAGGTCTCGTTCGCGGCCTGGGCCTCCCACCGGTCTTCACGCAGCTTCGCCTTCACCCGCC
>JBCBOT010000437.1:0-5879 GCA_039821165.1 Planctomycetota bacterium
TTGCAGGTCGCGACAAGCCCGACTTTTAAGCTTTGGCGAGCAATGGTTTTGCCCTCCATGGTTTTGCCATCTTCACGAGAGTGGCAAGACGATGGTGGCAAGACGATGAGGGCAAGACGAGCGAAGGACATGAAGGTCCGCGCATGGGTGAACGGTCTTCGTGGTTTCAAAAAACTGATTAGACGACCGAGGCATCGGGGAGGCGAGTTCGGTCGGACCATTCTTGCAGGTCGCGCCAGGCCCGACTTTTAGCTTCGGCGAGCGATGGTTTTGCCCTCCATGGTTTTGCCATCTTCACGAGCGTGGCAAGACGATGGGGGCAAGACGATCAAAGGCGAACCGCGAAGGACATGAAGTTCCTCGAATGGGTGAACGGTCTTCGTGTCCGATCTTCGTGGTTTCATCGGCACGACACGATCCATGGCCGAAGCGAGCCGTGGAAGGTATGCACATGATCAGCGTTCAGCCCAGCCGTTCTCGAGTGCGTTGCGATTTGGCTGGTTCTGGTCAAACGGATTAGCCCGGTTGGTTGAGGAGAATCCTTGCGTGGCGGTGGGCCGAATGTGAGACTGTTACGGAGAGATTTCAGACGCTACTGTCGCCACAGACCACACAGCATGGTTCCAAGGGGGGAGTAGGCTGTCGCAAAGAAACTCGGCGGGGATTCGTGAAAGGAATGCACCGCGGTTTGCATTGTCTTTGTTGAACCGAGAGAGTTCCGCCGACTTCGAACAGAACCCGCGCCTTCTTTTACCCCATCGCGCGCTGGTCAGGTCGCATGGATTTCTCAAGGTCCACTCCGGTCCGTCGCGGCTCGCCCGGCAGAAACAGCCCTACCTGCCGGGCGGGCCGGTCGATTGGGACGCACGGGATGTTCTCCTCGGCAGATGCCGACAAGTGCACGTGTGTCGCGACCGTTTCCCAGGGGATGGGAGATGTCTCGTCTCAACGTGTCATGCCTATCGTAGAGACGGACGCACCTCCAATGTCGACCTCAACTGGGACACGGTCGCGGCCGCGTGGCTTGCTTACGCTTGGTCGCCTTCGTCGGGAGCACCGAGCCAGATCTCGAGTTCACGTTTGATTTGCGTGATCGCTTCTTCCAGTTCTTCGCGTTCGTCCTCAGCAAGACCATCGACGGCCCTCGCGCGTTGGATGTAGTCGAGTGCCGAGACGAGGTCGCCATCGTCGTAGTGGATCTGACCGATCCGGGCGAGCGGAAGTTGAGGGTATTCAAATCCGAGGTCAACGGTCAGTTGATACATCTCGATCTTTTCAGTGGGCGGCAGCACCGGCGACATCGTCATGGCGTCGGCCCACTCGAGAATGTAGCTCGGTTCATTGCCGTGTTCTTTCAGGCATTGATCTCGCATCGCGTAGAACTCATCCAGATTTTGCATTTGCAGCAGCTTGCGAGCGAGTGCGAGCTTGAGCTTCCGACTTGGTTTCGCCGCGACCGCCGTGGTCAGGTACGGCAGGGCACGATTCGGGATCTTGGAGCGACTGTAGCGATCGGCCAATTCATTGCTCAGAAGGTAACTTCCGAGATAGTGGCGTTGAGCCAATCGCAAGAATCGATGCTCCATTCGTTTGAAGAACAGGCTTTCATAGCAACCGAGTCCCCAAACAAGCTCTTCGGGATGATCGCTGATATGAGGAATCGCTTCCGTGCACAATCGTTGGATGGCCGATGCGTCCCGGTCGAATAACGCTCGCCTCGCGTCGTAGCGCCAACGAAGCAGGTCCGCATCTGATTGGAACTGACGATCGATCTCCGTCAGCGTTTCGGCGAGTACGTGCGCGTCGGCATGCTGGAATTCGGCGGACATAAGAAACCAAAGCCGCAGGCCGGAGACGACCTTTTCTTGGACCGATGATTTGAGCCCCACGACTCGTTTGACGAACTTGTCCGCGCCATCAGCCGTTCGTAAACCGAACTCAGCGAACGCGTCTTCATAGTGCAGTCGGCGCTGTTCCCCGAATCGATAGATGGACCGATGAGCGATCGCTAGAATCCCAAAATCGGCCGCGATTTCGTCGGGGACGTGCATTTTCGGAAATCGTCCATTCGTCGTGGACTCGCGGAAAGGCGATGATTTGCCTCGTCGCGTGTTGACGAACACGTATGCGGTGGCCCGACCCGACGAGATGGCATCCTGGCGGCGCGAAACGACGCGTTGATACCGCTGTCCAACCGTTTGCTGACTCTCGATACGAAGACCATCCTCCAACCGCGACAAGAGCAATTTGATCCGGCGGATGTCTTGGAGCTCCGTTTCGAGTTTGGCTTTCAGGTCTTTTGCCTGGGCTTTGAGTTCTCGTTCGTCGGATTTTGCCGCCAGTGCCTTTGCCTTCAATGCCGCTGCGAGCGCCGCTTGGACCTGAATCTCCTGCAAGTCATTTGATTGCCGAACACTCTCGCGAATGGTCTTTGCTTCCGTGAGGGCGCGTCGGATGGTGCCGCGTGTTCGATCCCGCCGTGCCTCAGAGCGTATCCAAGCGAAGCTGCCGAAAGCAGCGCATAAGAGGATCAAACATCCGACTACCGAGGCGATTCGATAGCGTTGTCGGCGCTGTGCCGCCTCCGCCATTTGTCGGACATGCTCCAGCTCCATGTTGCGAAGGTCCTCTTGCCGGCTTTCAACGAAAGCCGCAATCTGGTCGCACAACTTCGATGCATCACGGTGTCGTTCGGTCGGTTCGAATTGAACGCAACCTTCGATGATCTTAAAAAGCCTTGGATCGATCCCCGTCGAGCGAATTTGCTGGAATAGCGAACGGCATTCCTCCTCGTTGTCGCGAATGGTCGTCACTTGCGAGGCAGGCTGAAATGCCTCCCCTGTTAGCATGTCGCAAAGCAACAATCCGAGCGAATAGACATCGCTGCGAGGACCGCACTTGAGTCCGAGTGCTTGTTCCGGCGACATGTACGCGGGCGTGCCCGCAACTTTGTCGGAAATTCCCTCGTCGCCTTCGGTCACGTCCTCCGCGATGCCCCAGTCCATCACTTGGACGTCGCCGAATTGGCCGATCATGATGTTGTCGGGCTTCAGGTCGCGGTGCACGATCCCTTTGGAGTGTGCGAAAGCGACGGTACGACAGACCTGTTGGAAAACGTCGAGTACCGCATCGGGGTGACGATGAATACGTCGTTCCTTGCGGAGTGTTTTGCCGAAGACTCGCTTCATGGCTAAGAATGGTCGCCCATCCGGCAAGCGAGCCAATTCATAGATGGGCGGTATCCCGGGATGCTGAAGTCTGGCGACGACGCGGCTTTCGCGTTCAAACCGGGCCAGTCGTTCGGGATTGGTATGGTGGTCCTTGGCGAGGACTTTGATCGCGACTTCACGATCCAAAAGTCGATCATTCGCGGACCAGACAACACTCATGCCGCCCGTCCCGATCGTTTCGATCAGCTCGTAGCGGTCGCTGGTCTTTAGCGCGAGAGGTTTGGCGGTGTCTCGGACGGATTGAGGAGTTTTGGGTTCATCTTCCGTGTTCGGGCGTTGCAGTATTTGGACGAATTCATCCATGCCCTCGAGCGCCTCCAAACGAGACAAACAGATCGGACAGTTTTCGAGATGAGTTTCGACCTTTTCTTGTTCCAGGGTGGTGAGGCACCCGATCGAGAACCGAGTCAAATCGTGATCGTCGAGCCGGCAGCAGCGGTTCACGGTGGGGGCGTTCACGGGGCAACGAACCTGAGTTGACGGGCGTAGCTAATAAGACCAAGAATGCGCCTGGTCATGAATTCCTTTCACGAACGTTGTGGATTCCCCACGGATTTCAAGGAGTGATCGCCATGGCTGGGACCACCCGAAAAACACTTCTGTTGCGTGCACGCGGCGGCGAGCCGGAGTCGTGGCATGAGCTTGTGCGAATGTACAGCCCCTTCATTCGCACGCAGCTGCGTCGATCGAGACTTCCCGAGCATGATCTAGACGACCTGACGCAAGACATTCTTTTACAGCTGCATCGGAAAATCTGCCAGTTCGATCACAACGGGCGGCCTGGTGCGTTTCGACGTTGGCTCCGGGTAGTCACGTTGAATCGGGCGCGAGCCTATTTGCGCTCAAGACCCAATGTTTCACGCGTCAGCATCTCGGAGATTGAGCCACTCGCCGACGACAAAAGCAGTGCGAGTCGTTCTTTCGAACGCGATTACAACGAGCATGTGATCCGTCAGTTGGTGTCCCGACTCGCGTCGGAGTTCACCGAGTCGACGATGGACAGTTTCAAGGGCTACGTGCTCGAGCAGCGTGACCCGAAGGAAGTCTCGGCGGAGTTGGGCGTCAGCCTGCAATCGGTCTACATCGCCAAGTCGCGCGTGCTCAAGCGGCTCCGGCAAATGGCCGTGGAATATGAGGCCATTCCGTAGGTTCCGCTGGAAATGGACGGCGGAGGGCTTTCCAGGGTGGCGTCTTGACCGCACTCAAAACTGAATTGCTCGAGGGCGCTTTTGAGCGATTTCACAAGGGACGCGATACAACGGTGTGGTCTTGGCAAGCGAATCAAAAACGGAACACTCCCCCGGCGGCGGCAGTGAACTCGCCAAAGATAGGCACTTTTCGCTCTATCTGATCATCGGACTCACGCTTGCGATGACCGTCGCCATGCTGGGCTTGAGTATCGGCTGGCTCGACCTTGGCCCCTCGCTTGATTCATTGCCGCCGATTGAAAAGGCACGCACGCGAATCGCGGAGACGAATACGGGGTTGCCGTTGGATGCGTGGCAGCACTTCGAAGACGAAGACGGAATCGAGGTTTCGATCGAGTCCGCGTTGCTGTTCAACATCAAGCCGCTTCAAGGGATTCCGATCGTTCGGTTGCGTCTGATTGGCGTTCGGGTGAGCAACCTTGGGCCTCTGGCGGATTCCGACGTCTTGCTCGAACTGGAGTGCTCGGACGACCCGCTGTTGCAATCGATCGAACCGCTCCGCGGACTCGCCAATCTACAGTCCCTCAACATCGCTGGGACAGTGGTGACCGACTTGTCGCCGTTGATGGACTGCCCCAAGTTGGAACGACTCGAAGCCGACGAAGAGGTGCTTCTCGAATGCGAGTTTTTGAAACAGCACCCGAATGCCGAACGCTTGCGTCTGAACAGTCTTGCGATGGATCAATTCTTCGGGTCACCGTGAAGGCCCAACAATCCCGCCCCGGTTCTCGCGGCATCAATCGAGAATGGGGGCGGGTGATGGGACTCCCAAGCCGCTAACGTTTGACGAGTTCCTTGCCCGCGAACGTGAGAAAGGCTCGCAGTCGTTCTTCGGTCATCTCGGACTTCGAAAAGACAGAGACCGAACCATCGGCGAATCCTGCGATGAGCTTGTCCTCGTCCCCAAAGAGGCTTCCCACAAGATCATTTTCATCCAATTGGAGATAGCCGGGTTCGCTCCAGTTTGCCGAAGACGACTCGGGAACAATCACAACGGCGATCGTGTTGGACGTGCCATCGAGCATTTTGTCGAACGTGATCTTGTCGTTCATGTCCCAGATCGATCCTTTGCACAGCGGGATTCGAACTCGCGATTTTCCTGTCGCGACTTTGGAATAGGTTGGGACAACGGTCGCCGCCGACGTCTTGTTCGCTGCTGCGTTCCACGGCTGTTTCAAATCAAACGTGTTGTAGAGCGCGCTTTGATTCAAGTAGGGCAAGATGCGGACTCTCCAGCTAAGTAACGGTGTCCCGTCCGGTGCGATGTCCTTTGGGAACTCGTTGTACGCGGCGTAGTAATTGTGGAACGCCAGGAGAACCTGTTTGACGTCGTTCATCGTTTGCGACTGGCGGGCTGAACCACGAAGTGCGCCGATGTAAGCGGCGATGGCCGCGGTTTGCCCGGACTTCAATTCCCAGGCCACGGCGGTCGGGTCCTGCG
>JBCBOT010000438.1:0-5874 GCA_039821165.1 Planctomycetota bacterium
TCTTGAGCAAGCCTCGAATGACTTCGCTCGTGTTACGGTACATCCGACAACGTGCCAACTCAGAACCGTCCACGACGTCGGTCATCAAGCCAGCAGATCGGTACGCACGAGGTAGCTTGATTCCGTCGTGACGCGAACTGCGGATCGCCTCATGCGTGCCCGCGGCGGCATAGGATTCGCGTGTCGTAAGGAAGAGTTGCCCGCACCCGGCTGCCAAGCTCGGATCACGGCGCTCCCGCATCCTCGCAAACGGCAGGAAGCCAAGCAGGATGTAGTGCATCATCGGGATCAGCCAAGCTTCCAGCCATGTTCCCGTTTCTTGAAGCGGGAATGCGCTCAACAGATCGACATTCGATTCACGTCGACGAGAGAGCAATCGCGCGAGCGCGTCGGGTTTCAGTCGCACGTCGGCGTCGAGAAAGACGAACACCTCATGCGTTGCCGCATCGGCGAGCTGTTTGCACGCGTGTTGCTTGCCGTTCCAGCCACTCGGTAGCGGGACGCCGGAGATCAACCGCACTCGGGCGTCTTCCTGTGCGATCGATGTCACAATCGCAGCAGTGTCATCCTGTGATTGATCGTCGAGGACGACAACTTCGAGTTCGACGTCCGAGGACGCCATACAGGATCGCACGCAAGCTTCGATTCCACTGGCTTCGTCGCGTGCGGGAATCAGCACCGAGACCGTTTCGGACCCGTTGTTCTTGTCGCGCGAACCGGCGAATCGAAACAGACTTAGGTTGGCGAGAAACATCGCGGTCGGAAACACCGCGAGGACGAGGGAAACGATGGCGAGGGACAGAATCATTCGAAGTGTTCGCCGTGCGCGGCTTTGAAAGAGCGTCCGGTCATCAACGCCTTCAATCGACGAAACGAATCATACATGCCGCCGCCACCGCGTTTGCCCTGAAGCAAGTTTTCAAAACATGTCGAATCGCGACTTACGGACCGTTCGGCCAAGCGATTCTGAGCGTCGCGAAGGGCACGCGTTAAACAGCATGTCCAGTCGGCCTTGGAGCGATCAGGGGCGTCCGCCGTGATTTGGGCCTGACCGATTGCCACCAAACAAACCGGCAAACGCTCTTCCCAAAACACATATTCGAGGGCGACGGGCAGCGCGACCAGGGAATCCGATTTGGAACAAAGGTGTGCGAGGCCTGGTTGGAACGCCGCGTCATGGTCGCGTATGTCGGCGAACCTTCCTTCCGGCGTGATCCACAACGCGGTCTCGCTCTGGCTAAGGATTGAACGACTCTGGGAAAGGAATGCGGCCGCGCCGGCGCGATTGTCGAGTTGCACTCCAAAAAAACCCAGCCGTTCAAACACGCGATATTGCTGGAGGGCTTCGGCGTCGATCGGCGCGTAAAACTGGCGTGAGGGAAAGAGTGTTCGGTTGAGAAAGTGGGCGATCAGCGGGTCCCACCAAGAGGGATGATTGGCGTAGACGACGAGAGGAGCATCCGCTGGAAGGCTGCGATCCTCGCGCGAGGTGGTTTCCACCGCGATCGCGTGGAAGTGACGCTTGAGGAACGGGCCGAGGAAACGATGGAAGCCATTCTGGAGCCAGGCGGCTGGCCGCTTGATGTCGTTTTCCGATCCGCGTTGCAAGTTTAAGAGTTCCGATTCTTCGTCAACAAATGTGTGTCTGGTCGATGTGTCGAGCCACCTCAGTCGGAGCTCGTCGAGGAAGCCTGCCACATCCTGCAGGCTGATGCCGCTATGCGGTGCATTACAAAATCGCTAGGAAGCAGCCCCGGTGGTCTGGCGTTCCAGTTTCCCATGTTGCACGTCTTGGTCGAGCGAGTCAGCAGCGATCCATCCACTCATCATCACCATGGGCATGCCCGGTCCTGGGTGCGCGGCTCCACCGGCGAGGTACAACCCCTCGGTGTCAGTGCGACGGTTGCCGGGCTTGAAGGCTCCGAGAAATTTACCATGACTGGCGAGTCCGTAGATGGCACCATTGAGGACACGGTAGCGGTTATGGATGCCTTCTGGTGTCAGCGACGCCTCATAGGTGATCGCGTCGCGAATGCCCTCCATTCCCGCGCACGTCTCCAGCTTGTTCAAGATGACCTCACGATACTCCGGCAACATCGCCTTCCAATCATGATGCTCTCGCAAATAGGGCGTGTGCACGAGGATGTAGAGTGCTTCGCCGCCTGGTGGTGCGACTTCCGGCTCACTAATTGCGGGTGCGCAAACGTAGGCGGTCGGGTCGGGGGCTGGTTCGCCTTTTTCGTAGATGAACTCGAATTCCTTTTCGGGATCTTTCGAGAAGATAAAGTTGTGGTGGAGCAATTGCTCGTAGCGACGATTCAGTCCGAGATAGAGAACGACGCCCGAGCATGCGGGAGAAAAGTGATTCTTCTTTTCAAACCGGGTCGCTTGCGGGGTGTCCTGCAGAAGTTCACGGTACGTCCGAACGGCGTCGCAGTTGCTTACCACGGCATCGCAAGGGAGTGTTTCGCCGGCGGCGGTAATGACACCGGTCACACGCTTCCCGCTTGTGCGAATCCGCACGACGTCGGTGCCGGTGCGGAACTCCACGCCCAGTTCTTGCGCGAGCCGACACAACGCTTCAGGAACCGCGCGGGTGCCGCCGACCGGATACCAAATGCCCTCTTGTGTTTGCATGTGTGCGATACCGCACAACACGGCTGGCGACGCGTAGGGTGACGAGCCGACGTACTGGGTGAAGTGGTCCATCATCTGCGCGACGCGGGCGTCGGGAACATGCGATCGCACGACCGACGCGACGCTACGCCCCATCCGTAACGACAGCACGTCTTTGAGCACCTCGATCGAGAAGGCTCCCATGTCCATGGTGTCTTTCAAACCACCGATGGACTTCCAAAAGAAGAACCGGTCGGAGACGCCGTGTAGCTGTTCGCTCAGTTGAAGGAACCGCTCGTACCCTTCGACACTCGCGTCACCCGTTGTGAATTGTCCGAGGTGTTCCTTCATCTTGGCGGTGTCGGCGACCAGATCGAGGACCGTGTTGTCCATCGGTCCGCCGTGACCGTCGCTTTCGAAGAAACATCGCCACTGTGGATCAAGCGGCAGGATCTCCAGGTAGTCCTCCATCTTCCGATCGGCTTCGTCGAAGACCCGCTTGAGCACGCTCGGCAGCGTCAAGATGGTCGGCCCCATATCGAAGCGGAATCCTTCGGCTTGATGGACCGCCGCTTTACCGCCTAGCCAATCGTTCTTGTCGAGTAGCGTCACGCGGTGACCGCGGGCCGCTAGAACGCATGCGCTCGACAAACCGGCGAGTCCTCCGCCAACCACAACAACATTCAGGCTCTTCGAATCGGCGGCGATCATCTATCCATCCATTGAGGCTCGAGGGCGTTACGCTTGCTGTATTGTCAGGGACGGCAAGGCCACCGCCAAGTAGAGGTGAGAACCCGTTCCGTCAAATCGCAGGTTCTTCCCGCGGGATTCACGGCTGATGCCGGGCGGGGTTTCACTCAGGCCAGTCGCTTCGCAATTTCCGAGAGCTCGCGACGGAGTAGTTTGATGGCCTCCTCCGGTCCCGCGAGCCCTTTTCGCGCGCGCGAAGCGGCGCCCCGCAGTTCGCGAAACAGGATGTCGCGGAGGTCCGATTTCAACAGGTTGTGTCCTTCGGATTCCAGTTCGTGCCGCCGTGTGGGGCTGGTGTCATTGCACGCGTTTTCGGCGTGCACGCGCGGGGCGAACTCGAAAAGCTCGCTCATCGCATCAGCGACCACGGCGGTGTCACCCGTGATGAGGGTCAACGCGGTGAACCAAAGGCTCATTCCGTCCTCAGAAAGCACTTCCACCTGGTCCGACAGCTCCCTTACTCTTGTCGCCAGTTCGTTCGCACTCGACGACCCGGGCGCTAGCTCCAGACGGCGTCGTTGCCGCAAACCTCGGCGAAAGAGTTTGGCAATATTCTCAGGGGGCGGATGAAGACCCAGCGTGTACTCGGCCAACTCGCACTGCCATTCGTGAAGCAACACGTGGCAAGTCGCGCGGTAGTCTTCGAACCGGACGGTCGAGACATCGCCCTTGGGGAGCTGCTGTAGCAATTCGAGAGGGTCCGAGGTACGCAGCTTCTTACCCGCGAAGCCGAATCGAAGTGGACGCTCCGGATGATCGTCGCGTTTTCGTTTTGCGGTTTTCAGCGATGTTTCTTCGGGGGTCTCAATCACCGAGATGTCGAGGAGCGTGCCGTCCGGAATCTCAACATCGTCAAGCAATTCGACTCGGCCCTTCTTGATGACACCGCGGACTTTGACGTGGGGTGTGACGTATCGCGCCATTGTGTAGACACTGGGTGGAAGAGTTCATTTCAAGCGAGCCTTCGCTGCCACATTGAAACGCAACTGCCGAGCCGTTTCCGAAGACTCATCGGCACCTGAGTCTGGTGAGGACGTTGCCGTTCATTCGACGCGTGCATCTTAGCGAGTTTGGATTGCTTCAAACGAAACGAGGGGACGATTCCTGGTGGAATCATCCCCTCGTGGATCTCTCGAAGACTGTTCGTCCTTAGCGCGCCAAGACCGGTGCCTTCGCGGCGGCTTTTTGAACGGTGGCGAAGAAGTTGTCGATGTCGGCTGATTCACGAAGGCGGTCAAATTCCTCGCCCATCAACATCGAGTACTTTTCGTCCGTGAGGGCTTGCACCAACTCGGAGCGAACGGCTGACAATTCGCTGACGACGGGTGTCGTGTACCCTTGGCAACGCAACAGGATGTACTTGTCGCCCGTGGCGATGATACCGCTCAGCTCGTTGGGTTTCAGTTTGAATGCTTCGCGTTCCAGCGTTGGTTGCCCGCTGTACTTTCGAATCGGAGGCACTTTGCCGCTGTTGCTCGCGGAGACCGGCTCGACGCTGTAGTCTTCGGCGAGACGGGCGAAGAAGTGTTCGGCGGGATTGTCGCGTGCCATCTTCCAGACTTTTTGAGCGGTGCGTTGGTCCGCCAAGACGCACGCCAGAACTTCCACGCGAGGCCCGTACTTGGATTCATAGCCTCGTTGGATGTCTGCCTCCGTCACGGAGACCTTGTCGGCGACCAGTTTTCGCAACGCAACACTCGGCCAAACCGAGTCTTCGATGTAAAGCTCCAGCGTCGTTTCGCCTTCCTTGACCACCGATGCGTTCCAAGCCTGAATGTCAGCGGAGCCATCGCCGCGAATGAAGCCAAAGCTCTTGGCGGCACGCGCGATCTCAGCATCGATGTCCGCTTGAGTCACCGTCTTGCCCGCCTTGCGTAACGCCTGTGTGAGCAGCTTGCGATTGATTTCGCCTTCGAGGACATCGTTGCCGTGCCGCTTCACGCATTCGGCCGCGAGTTGAGCAAGTGTGATGGATTGATTGTTCACGACGGCTGCGACGCCGGGGTACTGCGCAGCTTTCGCCGGGTCTTCAAGCACATTGATGACGTTGGCCGTTCGATGGAGCTCTTGGAACAATTCCGTCGAGGCTCCCTTCATCTTTTGATCGCGGATCCGATCATTGATTTGTTCGCGGATGGCCGGGATGGACGTCGGAGGCACGTTGGCTTGCGGGATTCGGCGAACTGCTTGCATGATCACCCACTGATCCGCCAACTGCATGACCGGAGAGATTTGTCCGGGCTCGAGCGCGAACGCGGCCTCTTCGAGTCGCGAGTCACCAGTGTATCGACGAATCGGCGGGATCAACCCGCTCACGCTGGCGCTCACCTCGTCTTCACTGTGTTGCTTCGCGAGCGCCCCGAACGTTTCAGGGTTGGCGGTCGCTTGTTGGTGAAGTTGGTTTGCTTTCTGGGGATCGGAAACCATGATCATGCGGCACTTGACCGCTTCGCCGTACTCGGCAAGGAACGCGCGGTTGCGCTCTTCGTCGGTCGGTTCCACTTTCTC
>JBCBOT010000439.1:0-5871 GCA_039821165.1 Planctomycetota bacterium
AATCCCGCCGGTAGCAGCCAGAACATTTTTGCCCCTTCGAGCCAGCCCTCTTTGGTGGTCGGATCGAGTTTGATCGAATCGCCCCAGCGACCAAGCACGAGGTTGCCAACCAACATTCCTGCACCGTAGGTCAAAAGACCGATCAGAGCCTGGGCACTCGTTCGCATGTCCTTGGGGGCGAGACGGTCTGTGTAGAGCTGGCCCGTGACGAAGAAGAAGTCGTAGCAGATGCCGTGGAGCGCGATTCCGAGAACAAGCATCGCTCCCGACGAAGGCATCAGGCCGAACAAGGCATATCGAAGCGCCCAGGCCATCATTCCGACGAACAGCATCATCTTCACGCCAAGACGCTTCAGGAAGAACGGCACCATTGCCATGAAGAAGATTTCGCTTAGTTGACCGAGCGCCATGATGGCCGTCGCGCGATCCCCGAACGCCATGTACGTCACGAACTCATTGGTTCTGGCGTAGTAAAACGCCAACGGAATGCAAATGAGGAACGAGCAGATCGCAAACACCAAATAGCTCGGGTTCGCAAATAGCTGTACCGCTTCCAGTCCCATCACTTTGCCAAGACTAACCGGCTGATCTTTTCCTTGTGGCGGTGACTTCGGCAGCGTGAAGCTGTAGACGCCGTAAATCAAGCTGACGACCGCACCCAACTGCAGAGGCACCGCCGTTTTTGCGGCATCCTCAACCCCAGGCAACACGGGCAGGTCGAACAAACCGAAAAAGGACTCCGAGACGACGAGCCCGGCCACGATCCAACCGATCGTGCCCCACAGCCGCACCTTCGGGAAATCGCCCTCGACCGACTCAACGTTTTGGAACGTGATCGCGTTCACCAGTGCCAACGTCGGCATATAAAAGATGAAAAACGTCAGCATCACCCAGTAAAACTGACTCGGTGAGTCCGTGATCGTCGCGCAGTACCACAGCAGCCCGCCACCGGCGAGATGGAGCACGCCGTTGACGATCTCCTTGTTGAACAGCCGATCGGCGACAAAACCCACGATCAACGGCGCGGCCAAAGCGGCCCACGGCTGTGTCGAGTAGATGTCGCCGATGATCGAATTCAGGTTTTCTTCGCCTTCAAAGATCTTTCCCAAATATGTTCCGAGTGAAACGAAGAAGACTCCCCAGACAAAAAACTGGAGAAACATCATCACATTAAGGCGAACTGTTTTGGACATCGCTGTCGTCTTGACGGGAAAGTGGCGTGAACGAAGGATTGCAGAACGCCGCATCATAACCACCTCTGGGCTCCCTGTTCCACTCTCCCCCCGACCGTGCCTTTTGTCATGCGACGCCGCTCAAGCACCGAAAAACCCTGCGTGTTATGCGGCCGCGTGACTCGCAAAGGCACCACCGAGCACCACCTGATTCCACGACTTTGCCATCGCAACAAGTGGTTCAAAAAGCGATACTCGCGTGAGGAAATGCAGCAGACGATTTCGGTTTGCCGCGACTGTCACACTGCCATCCACCGTTTTGTTCCGCGGGAGAAGGAACTTGGTCGGTACCACAACACCGTTGAGTCGCTTCTAGAGCACGACGAAATCCGCCGTTTCGTCGACTGGGTCAAGAATCGAAGGTAGCAACGCTATGGAACAGGATCGCGACCCCGATGCGGAGCCCGAAGGGCTTTCACTTGATGATTTGGGTGATGCCTACGCTCGAGCGGCGGCCGCGCACGACCCCGAAAACTACGTCACACCGGAACCCGTTGCACCCGAGGCTCAAGACGACGAGGAAGCGGTCCAAGACGACGAAGACGCGGTGGCGGTCCATCCCGAGGGGATCATCGAGGCGGCACTCTTTGTCGGGCACCCCGAGAATAAACCGCTCACGCTCGCGGAACTGGCGGCGTTGATGCGCGATGTGACCGAAGACGAAGTCGATGAAATGATCGAGGCGCTAAACGAGTCCTATCGCGAAGCGGAGCAGGCATTCCGCATCACCGGTGACGAGTCGGGGTTTCGGTTGACCATTGCGCCCGCCGTCGAGAACGTGCGTCAGTCCTTCCTCGGGAAGGTACGAGAGGCGCGGCTCAGCCAAGCCGCGATTGAAGTCCTCGCACTCGTCGCCTACCAACCCGGCGTCACCGCGCAAACGGTACAGGATCAACGGGGCCGCGAAAGCGGCTCTCTACTCAACCAATTGGTGCGAAGAAGGCTGCTCGAAATGAAACGCAAAAAGCCCGAAGACGGCAGCCGAAAAGTGCCGCACTACTATCCAACCGAGCGGTTTTTGACCTTGTTCCATCTTGAGTCGCTGGAAGACCTGCCACAAGTTGACGAGAGTTTCTTCGCCAGCTGACCGCGACTGACCCAAAATCAGTTTTTGATCGGCGAGCCAGGCGTCAGTTCCGCGATGGTCAACGTGGCATTCGAGAAAGGCCTAAACTGGGGAATCACGTCCCAGGCCACACACTCGGAAGCATGATGTTTGGAATTCGACCACTCACGTGTCTGCTGCTTTTATTTTTCTGCGTCGATGTCACCGCAGAGGACGCCGCTTCGAGCGATGAGACGATCCGCAAAGCGGTGGTCAAGATTTATTCGATTCGTCGCTCCTACAGTCTTTCCTCTCCCTGGAAACGATTGACCGCGACAACGGTCACGGGTTCCGGTGTCGTGCTCTCACCGACACGTGTCCTCACGAACCACCATGTGGTTGCGGCGACGACTGACGTTTCAATCAGTCTGGATGGCCAATCGGACCGCGTCTCCGGGAGAGTATTCGCTTCGTCTCCTGGGTTGGACTTGGCGTTGATTGAGTTGGAGGAGCCGTTAAGCGACGAAATCGTGCCCCTCGAAGTGGCGAAAGAGTCACCCGCTGCAGGCGATAAGATCCAGGTCTTCGGCTATCCCAAAGGTGGAGACTCTCTGTCAATCACCGAGGGTGTGGTGTCGCGAATGGAGCATGTGCGTTACCGGTACAACACGTTCGGACTGCGAACTCAAATCGACGCCCCACTCAACAACGGCAACAGTGGTGGGCCGATGATCGCCAACGGAAAGATCGTCGGCATCGCGTTCAGCGGTTTGAGTTCCTCCAATGACATCGGCTACGCCATCTCCTGCGAAGAAATCAAAACCGCCTTGGAGGATTTGGAAGACGGCGTCTACGACGGCAAACCCCAGCTCTGGATCAACACGCACACACTCGCGTCCGCCGAACTGCGCCGTTGGCTGAAGCTCCCCGAGGGCGAGAGCGGAATTCAATTCGCGGCAATGCCGATTCCAGTGGAAGACTACCCGCTTCAAGCAAAAGACGTCATCACGCAGATCGGCGAGTTTGATGTCAACAATCTGGGACGAGTTGATCTCGACGAAAAGACGCAGGTTTCATTTATCTATGCGGCGGAGCAGTCGGCCAGCAATGGAGTGGTGCCGGTCAAGGTCTTTCGCGATGGCAAACCAATGCAGCTCGAGGTGCCTGCGTTCCGCGACGATCACTATTTGCTCGGTTATCTGCGTGATCAAGCCCCGACATATTTCGTTTACGGACCGCTTGTCTTCGGTATCGGTTACCAGGATTACTGGGCCGCGATGGACTCTGTCCTCACGCAAGGGGGAAACAATGCTCGCGGCGTGCTCGCGATGATGTCGTCCATGTCGGTGAGAGAGAACCCGTATCTGATGCGGCGACACGATCGGGTGATGGAAGACGAGCAGCTCGTCATCATCAACAAGCTGATCCGAAACCGGATGACTCGCGATGTGGTTCTCGCTCCACCGGCTGTCGTCAAATCCATCAACGGAAAACAAATTCGTAGCACCCGTCAGGCGGCCGAGATCCTTGCGAACTTGGAAGGCGATCAACTTGTGATCGAATTGGACGACAATCGGGGATCGACAGTCGTGCTGGATCGCAAGCAACTGGAACGCGAGCACGAGAACATCATGGAGGAAAACGGTATCGTTCGCTCAGCCTCCCCAGATCTTCGTGATGTTTGGACAAAGTAGCTGGGAGTGTTACACGGATGACATTGCAAAGTCATGGTTCGTGGCGGGGATCGGGATTGCGATCGGTGCTATCTTCGCGGCTCCCCTCGCCTGGGATTCTCCCAACCTGATCTACGCCGGCGCTGCCGCGGGCAGCGCCGTGGCGACACTTCTGCTTCTCGTCGTCACCTGGCTCACTGAGCCTCGTCGTCCTTGCGATCCCGGCACGCCCATGCAGCTGCAATCGAGATGCTCAGCAAGCCCCATCGTCGCGGAGAACACGATCACTTCCGCATTCACCGATGCACGCTCACTACGTCAGCCGACTCCGTTTCGAAGACGCCTCGCCCGATTTCTTGGGAAGTCAGAAGACGAAGTGATGACGGGAGCCGTGTCCGCACCATCGTCGATGCGTCTGTTCGTCGCGATTCGCGAGTTGATCGCGACGGCCCCTAAGTCCGCGAGGCTGATTCGGCGGATCTTGAAGAGGGTCCGAAGTTCGGTTTATCGAGGACGTCGCAAACGAAGGATTTGGTGATTCGGTCGACGCCGGCTCACTCAATCATATCGTCGGTGATATTCAAATTCGTGCTCACCGCTTGGACGTCATCATGGTCGTCCAACTGCTCAAGCAAACGCATCGCTTTCTTGCCGGTGTCGGCATCCACGTCGACCGTCGTTTGAGGGATCAGCGTGACTTGCTTCACCTCCGGCACGAGCTCCGCAGCATCGAATGCCTCAGCGAGCCCCTGGTAGTCATCCGGTGCGGAAGTCACTTGGAGTTTGCCGTCCGTGTTTTCGACATCTTCGCCGCCGTTCTCCAGCGCGACTTCGGTGATCTGATCTTCATCGATCCCTTCGCCGTCGAACACGAAGAGACCTTTGCGCTCGAAGAGATAGGAAACACATCCGGTTTTTCCCAGTTCGCCGCCGAGTTTCGAGAACAGGGAACGCAGCTCTGGAGCGGTACGGTTTCGATTGTCGGTCAAGCTTTCGCACATGATGGCGACGCCTCCGGGACCGTACCCTTCGTAGATGACTTCCTCGACTTTGCCGCCGCCGAGTTCTCCCGTACCGCGCTTGATCGCCCGCGCGATATTGTCCTTCGGCATGCTGACGGCTTTCGCATCATCAATCGCCTTGCGCAGCTTGAAGTTGGAGCTGGGATCACCTCCGCCGGACTGGGCCGCGATGATAATGGCTTTACTTAGCTTGCTCCAAAGTTTTCCTCGGGCGGCATCCACACGACCTTTACGGTGCTGGATGTTGGCCCATTTCGAGTGTCCTGCCATGGCGGTGCTCGGAATCTACGCAGAGTGAAATTAACGCGGCTTGCGCTTGGATAGTTTGCGATTCGTCGACTTCTTGGATGCCTTCTTGGCGACCTTCTTCGTCGGCTTTGTGGTGCTGGCTTTCTTAGAAGCCTTCTTCTTTGTGGGTTTTGGCTCAGCCTTCTTCGCTGGCTTTTTAGCCGGCGAGGATGCTTTCTTGGCGGGCTTCTTGGTTGCCTTTTTGGTCGCCTTCTTTTCGACGACTTTCTCCGCGGCCTTCGCGGGGGCCTTCTTAGCAGGCTTCTCGGGCGCGGCTTTCTTCACCGGTTTCTTTGCGACGGGAGCTGGTTTCTCGACGGCTTTTGCGACCGGTTCGGCCTTCGCCGGCGGCTTCGCTTTGGCCGGCGCTTTCTTGCCAGCCGCCTTTTCTTTGGCGGCGATTGCTTGCTGTTCTGCCTCGGCAGCGGCTGCGGCCTTTTCATCGCGTCGACGTTTCTTCACGCGCCGAATCGCAGCCTTTTTGCTCGCTTCCCATTCGTCGTAACGGTCCGACGAACCCTTGGCCACTGCATCGAGCAGAGCCCTCGCCTTTTTGTCTTTCTGCGCTGCTGCACGAAGCGGGCGTGGCCCTGCTGCTGGACCAGAAAGAC
>JBCBOT010000440.1:0-5819 GCA_039821165.1 Planctomycetota bacterium
ACTGGTTCAATTCGTCGAAGAAGTAGGCGACGAGTTTCGACTCAAACGACTAACGGACTTCCCCCAAGCTCGCTGCGTCAAAGTGCAAAACAGTGTTTTGTATTCGGTCGAGCATTGGGAACAACAGCGTCAATTCACGAGCCTATTGACGCTGACTTTTGAACTGGCCCGCTAATGAGAATCACCACTCGTGTTCGCTTCACCCCAGAGCAACTCAAAAGGAAAACACAGCAAGCCTCATTTCGATCGCTTGGTCACGCCGGAGGTGCGATCCGTCTCACTGCGAAACGATCGATCCGACGTCGTAAGAAGCCATCCAGCCCGGGAAGTCCACCCCATACACAAACTGGCCGACTCAAGCGTTCGATTCGCTATGAGGTCGACCGATCACAACCCGACGTTGTTGTTGGTCCGGTCAACGAGATCGCCGGACGACTTTGGAATCTGCACGAGTTTGGTGGAATTGCCAAGCGCCGTCGCAAGCTGAAACGACATCGATTCCGAGTTGGCGAGCATGGCCCGATTCGAGTGAAGTCACTCGGCAATGCGGCCAAGTTCGCTCGAATCCGGCTGCAGACTGCAGCTCAAGCAAGTCGAGCCACGCGTTTGATTGAAGAAGAGAACCAACGTCGATCGGTTGCGAAGCCAAGACGCTACCCAAAGCGACCATTCATGCGGCCGGCCCTCGATGCAAATCGAAGCCGGCTGCCCAAGTTCTGGCGTGACAGTGTGAAGTAGCGTCATCCCCACGGAAGGAAAACACAACTCATGCCCGAAGTGCGACTCGGTCTCGACGCCACGCTTTCCATCGATGGCGCCGAGATCAAGAACTGCAAAGACCTGACGGTCACGCTTGAGAAGGCGGAGGCCGACGCGTCGACTCGCGACAACAACGGCTGGCGAGCGACAGTCGGCACGCTGAAAGACGCGTCGATCGAATTCACTGTTCTGAATAAAGACGGCGACACAGCGTTTGCATTGCTGCAGGGACTGTTCATGTCCGGCGATCCGACCGACGTAGCGATCAGCGATGCCGGTGGAACTCTCACGCTGACTTGTGAGGTAATGAACTTCACCATCAACCAGCAGCTTGAAGAAGTCATCTCGGCGGACGTCACTCTCAAACCAACTCAGGCCGCCAGCGGTTCTGGACTGAACGTCGGTAGCGGTGGAGGAACTCCGTAAGATGCAGAAGTTCGTTGATCGAAAGGGCCGCGTGTGGGTAGTTGATCTCGACAACACCGCGCTTCGTCGAGTGAAAACCATCACTGGCGTTTCGCTCATGGACGCTCTTGATGGGGAGCTCGTCGCAAAGCTAGCCAGCGATCCGCTGTTGCTTGGCGATGTTCTTTATGCAGTTTGCAAGCCACAGGCGGACAAAGAAGAAGTCACGGACGAACAGTTTGGCGAAGGGCTGGCCGGAGATTCAATCGCGGAAGCAACCAATGCACTTATCGAAGCGATTGTGGCGTATCTCCCGGAGCAGAAGCGCCGCCTGATGGAAAAGGCGGCGGAGAAACAGCGGCAGATCGAGACTCGCGGATTGGCAGCGGTGGAGAAACACTTGGACGATTCGAATCTGGTCGATCGAGTCGTGCAGGATCTCGAAAAGAACCTGCAGGCATCCGGATTGAACGGCTTGTCCTCCGACTTGCCGGCATCCTCGGAGTCGACCCAGGACCGCTGACACTTCGGCAGCTTGTCACCATGGCCGATGCTCGCCGCGAGCACGATTGGGCGATCGCTAGCAGTCACATGGCGTTGCTTGCGGAAGTCAATCGTGATCGAAAACGCCGCCGCAAACCCTATCGTCCGGCCGAATTCAATCCGCTCATCATCGCCAAACAGCCTGCGATCCCAACATCGGTTCAGAAGCTGTCTGGCATTCTCGGCGTTCCATTTAATCCGAAGTCGTAACGGAACCTTATGTCGCAGGTCAAAGCAGGCGCCGCCTACGTCGAACTGACCACGCGGAACTCGAAATTTCTCAAAGGGCTCGAAGCCGCCAAGAAGCGTTTGGAACGGTTCGGGGCTTCAACTCGGCTCATCGGTACTCGGTTGATGAGTATCGGAACGGCTGCTGCCGCACCTCTGGCCGGTAGCCTCGCCGTGTTCTCTTCATTCGACGACGCGATGCGAGGTGTCAAAGCAATCACTGGAGCGACGGCGGCCGAGTTTGAGATGCTTCGTGACAAAGCGAAACAACTCGGAGCCACCACCAGTTTCTCTGCCAGCGAAGTGGCATCGTTGATGACCGAGCTTGGGCGAGCAGGTTTCAATCCGAAGCAGATCGAGGATATGACTGGCAGCGTGATGAACTTGGCTCGAGCGACAGGTACCGATGCGACGGTTGCCTCCGGGATCTTCGCTGCTGCGATTCGTCAGTTTGGCATGGAAGCGACCGACGCATCTCGCGTTGCAGATGGTCTGACAGCCGCTGCCAATAAAAGCTTCAACAGTGTGGAGTCGCTCGGCGAAGCCCTTTCTTATGCCGGTCCGGTGGCTGCCGATGCCAACATGAGTTTGGAGGAGACGCTTGCAATCCTGGGAACGCTCGGAAATATCGGTATCCAAGGCAGTTCGGCTGGTAACGCTTTGAAGCGGTTGTTGACGCTCAGCGCTGCTGAGTCGGAGAAGTTTCAAAAGGTATTCGGTGTCGCAACGATGGATGCCGCAGGCAACGCACGCCCGCTGGTCGATGTGCTGGGCGAAGTCGCCGAAGCAACAAAGAATCTTGGCTCTGCGGAGAAGGCCGCAAAGTTCAACGAAGTCTTTGGCCTGCTAGGGATCACTTCGGCGTCCGCCATCGGAAAGTCCGTGACGGACACACGTGCGCTGCTAGCCGAATTGAAAAACGCAGGAGGCGTGGCGGACAAGACTGCCAAAGAAATGGACTCTGGGATTGGCGGAGCGTTTCGGATTTTGAAGAGCTCGATTGAGGGAGTCGCCATCGCAATCGGCGAATCACTCAACGGCCCAATCACCAAGATGGTTCAGGCGTTCTCGCGAGCCGCTTCCGCATTGTCCGAGTGGATTAGCCACAACCGCCGCACTGTCCAGGTTGCTGCCATCGAAGTGGCCGCCATCATCGGCATTGGAGCGGCACTATTTGCGGTTGGGACGTTCGCGGGAATCGCCAGCTTTGCCATCGGAGGCCTGGCCAGCGTGTTCTCGGTCTTGGGAACAGTGATCGGCTTCATCGGTAGTGCCATCGCGTCTTTGTTCTCACCGATCGGATTGGTCCTCGTCGCCGTGGCCGCACTCGGTGCGTACTTCCTCTATGCAAGCGGGATCGCCGGGAAGGCAGTTGAGTACCTGGGAGCAGTTTTCCAAGTTCTGAAGAAAGACACACTCGCTGCATTCGGTGCCATCGCGAACTCGCTGGCGGCTGGCGATATCACCGCCGCATCGCGAGTGCTTTGGGCTTATCTGAATCTGCAATGGACTCGCGGAATTGAGCAGCTTAAGGGAGCGTGGCGAACGCTGACGCTCACGATCGCTCGCGGTCTGGTTATCAGCTTGGAGTACATCGCGAACGCTTGGGACGAAACGATCGGCTACTTGGCGGATGGTTGGTCGGTCTTCTCCGCTTATCTCAAGCAGCGTTGGAACGACGCGACGGGCTTCATTCGTAAAGCTTGGATCAAGCTGAAGAGTCTGATCTCGGACATCGACGTTGAAGTCGAGATGCGAAAGATCGACAAGGAAACGCAAGCCGCAAATCGCGCCGACGAAAATGCTCGCAATCAAGCAATCGCCGCGCGGATGCAGAAGCGAGAGGCGGCAGCTCGCCGGCGGCGGGCCATGCGTGAGGGCATCAACGCAAATCTACAAGGAGGAGGTGTCGACGACGCGGGACGTCAGCGAATCGCCGAAGCTCAGTACCAATTCGACGCAGCAGTGAAGGCTGCAAACGAGGTTGGGGCTGACGAAGCCAATGCATCGACGCAACCACAGCTGCCCGATCCTAACAAGCTTGAAGTGGACTTACCCAAGCTGGATGCGCCAGAGCTACAGGCCCCAGACGGCAAGGGGCTTCAACTTGGACTCGATCCCAACGCTGCCGATGCGATCAATGGGTTTGGCTCCGATACCGAAAGTGTGACGGCCAGTTTTGCTTCCGTCGGCATGGGGTTTGGAAACGAAGTTTCAGCTTTGAATGCAGCTGTGCCGGAGCCCGGCGAAAAGAAACCCGCTGCGGAAGCGGAGCCGAAACTGCCCGAGATCGCTGACGTCCCCGTCGCTGATGCTGAAGGCATCGAACAAGCATCCGCAGAAACAGGCGAGCACTTGGAGGACAGTGTTCCAACGGACGGCAACTCAAACGCGATTCCTAACGTTCCGATCGTCGATACCGATGCGATCAACCAATCGCTTGCGAAAGTCAACGAGCAGCTTGCCGCTTTCGATGATTCGCTCTCATCTGGAGGGCAGCAAGTCGAACGTACCGTCGCTTCCGAAGGCACTGGCCTGAGTGCGAGTATTCAACGAGCGATCGCGGAGACTGCCGAGAACACGAAGAAGTTGGCCGACAAAGCCCGCGACGGAGGCTTGGTGTTTGGCTAATGGGTTTCACTGCCGGAGGATACAACTTTGAAGTCGCCGCGCTGTCACCCAGAGCAACACGCGGCAACGTAACCGCAGATCTCACGTCCTACGTAGCGGACAACGGAGGCGGATTCGTTAGCCCAGCTGCCGCAGCAGACGCACTGCTTAGCCACATCAAGCAGATCGATCCGGATTCGATTCCCAATCTGCGCATTGATGCCGAGCACATCAACCAGAAGTATGCGTTGGTCACGGCCAACATCACTCAGAAGAAGCTCGATCCGGTTTCGTTCAACACGACCGGAGCAACAACACACCTCAACCAATCCCTGGCCACACGCGGGATCTACCCGGCACCAGGCAAAGTCGCACCGGTGTACCAAGGTGCGATCGGCGTCAGCGACTCGGGCGTTGAAGGCGTCGACGTTACGGTTCCCGCGTTCGAGTTTTCGATACGCAAGAAGTTTGAATGGATCTCCACCGCTTACTTGCTAGCCGTCGTCGCGATGACGGGGCGGACCAACTCCACCAACTGGTCCATCTTCTCGCCTGGCGAAGCTCTGTTCCTCGGTGCGGAAGGTGGTGAGGACGACCAGAACTGGGTCGACATTACCTATCACTTCGCCGCGCGGCCGAACCAACCCTTGCTGTCTGTGGGAGCGATCACTGGGATCAACAAACGAGGCTGGGATTACTTGTGGGTCAAACATGACGAGGAGGTAGTTGGCGATCGCGTGTTGCGACGGCCGGCCGCTGCCTACGTCGAAGTCGTCTATCCGGAGGGGAACTTCAATGCGCTGGGGATCGACTGATGACACGACGGGTCCGACCCGGCGACCAGCTGAATATCACGGCCACCGAGTACAACCGACTGCTCGCTGCCGCCGATGCGGTCCATAAGAACCGGCTACCCGGTGGCGGTGGTCCGCGGACGCACATGCAGAACGCGGCGACCGTCCGTGTTCACAACATCACCAACGAAACGATACCGATCGGTGGAGTCGGGGGTTTCCAGACTCCGCTTACCGATCCACTCAAAGGACCCGTTGAACTTGCACGTTTCGTACGCGACGCCACGATCAAAGTCGGTAAGCCGGGAGCAGATGGTTCCACGGGCCGAGTTGGCGTTGCGATCGAGCCGATTGCGGAAGACAAAGTTGGCCGAGTCGTCTTCGACGGCGTCGTCGCAAGCTTGGTCAACGTCAAGAAAACTTGGCACGAGTATGCCGACGCATCGCTATCGCCGAGCTTCATTCTTGAATCGAAGCCGG
>JBCBOT010000441.1:0-5754 GCA_039821165.1 Planctomycetota bacterium
ACGCGGAGGTTCTGGATCAAGAAGGAATCACGATTCCCTTCGTTGGACCCGACAATAGGGCGGGTGCTAAGAAAGTCGGCGAGCACTTGGCGGCCAAGTTAAACAAGGGAGATTCGGTGCTGGTGCTCGAGGGAATCCGCACATCCTTTAACGGCCAGCAACGCCGCGAGGGATTCGAGGCGGCCATGAAGGAAGCCGGGGTTCAAATCGCGGACAGTCAGTCCGCCGAATGGGAGATGAGTACGGCCAACACAATCGCGTCGTCAATGCTGAGCGAACATCCGACAGCCAAGGCAATTCTTGCAGCCAATGATAGTATGGCCTTGGGTGCGATCGCGGCAGCCAAGAGCGCGGGAAAAGGCGATGAAGTGATGATCGTCGGATTTGACAACATCACTGCTATTCAGGACGCGATTCGAGATGGGAAAGTTCTGGCAACCGCGGATCAACACGGGGACGAGTTGGCCGTTTTCGGAATCGAAGCGGCACTGAAGATGCTTGCCGATCCGGATGCCGCGCCCGACGACATCGAGACACCGGTGGATTTGGTCACACGGGAGTCCTTGTCGCAGTGACTTCCTCTGGTCCGCCCGTGATCGAGACTCGAGGGCTCACGAAATGCTACGGCGAGGTGTCCGTTCTTCAGGACTGCTCGATCTCGTTCGAAGCGGGTTCGATCCATGCGTTGCTCGGCGCGAATGGTGCGGGCAAGAGCACCCTGGTTCGAATGCTCGCCGGTCTGGTGACTCCATCGAATGGCGAGATGCGATTTGCCGAGCGCGCTTATGCACCGGCAAACAAGCGAGCTGCCGAGCGCGCCGGTGTGGAGATCATTCAACAAGAATTGAATCTGATTCCCACCCTGTCGGTCGCCGAAAACCTGCTGCTGACTCGGTTGCCGGCCAACTTGGGCGTGATCGATTGGCACGAGCTTTACGAACGGGCCGGTAAGGCGTTAGCACGCGTCGGTTTGACGGAGTTGTCACCGAGTAAGCGTCTCGGCGAACTGGGGGTCGGAACGCAACAAATGGTCGAGATCGCGGCCGCCCTGGACCGGGATTGCCGTGTGCTCATACTCGATGAACCGACAGCGGCCCTGAGTCCTTCCGAGTCGGAAACACTTTTTGGCTGGCTCGAACGACTGCGTAAACAAGGCGTCGCGATTCTCTATATCAGTCATCGACTCGATGAAGTGAAACGTCTCGCCGATCGAGTTTCGGTGCTTCGTGATGGCCGATTGGTCGGGACCTACGATGCAAGCGGATTCACGACCGAGCGGATGGTCGAATTGATGAGTGGAGGCGTTGATTCTTCGCAGGCGCAGGAGCCAGACGTCCGGCCTCTCGATGAGGCATTGTTCCAGGTGTTCTCGATTGTGGGCGGGCCCGTCCATGATGTTTCCTTCGAAGTGCATCGGGGCGAGTGTCTCGGGATCGCCGGACTCGTCGGCTCAGGACGAACGGAGCTGTTGCGGTTGATTTTCGGTGCGGACAGGGCGAGCAGCGGCGAAGTCGCGATCGGCGAAAAGCGGTGTCGATTTCAGCATCCGCGTGAAGCGGTGCAGGCGGGTCTCGCAATGGTGACCGAGGATCGGAAAGTCAACGGGCTGCTGCTGAGCAAGTCGATTCGCGTGAACACGACGTTGGCGTCGATGTGGCGTCGTTTCTCTCAATGGGGGATCACACGCGCTTCGAACGAGAAAGCGGAAACGCAGGCTCAGTGCCATTCGATGGAGGTGCGATGCAACGACGACGAACAAATCGTTGCCACACTGAGCGGCGGCAATCAACAGAAGGTGGCCATCGCGAAATGGCTTGTCCGCGATGCGGAGCTTTTCCTCTTTGACGAGCCGACACGTGGAATCGATATCGCGGCGAGGCGACGAATCTACGGGTTATTGCGAACGCTGGCCGAGCAAGGAAAGGGCATGGTGGTTGTCAGCAGCGATACGGATGAATTGATGGAGATCTGCGATCGCATTGCGGTGATGTCCAATGGTCGGCTGGTCGAAACGTTTGCACGCGGTGAGTGGTCCGCCGAACGAATCACACAGGCGTGTTTTTCCGGCTACCTGGATCAGGAAGACGTGGCATGACGAAGCATCTAATGGGTTCCTTCATCCAGTACGCAGGTTTGTTGGTCGTGTTGGGTGTGCTGATCGCCGTGTTCGGTCTGAGCAGCAAGAACTTCTTCCAAACCGCGACGCTGGTTTCGATCGCGAACCAGATACCCGACCTGACCTTCATCGCCGTCGGAATGACGTTGGTGTTGGTCGTCGCGGGAATCGATCTCTCAGTAGGCTCCGTTCTCGCACTTTCGTCGGCCGTGCTCGGCGTGTTGATGGTGGATCACGATTGGCCGTTGTGGGCGGCGATTGTGCCTTGCCTCCTGACAGGAACACTGTGCGGACTGTTCAACGGAATGGTCGCCATTCGATTCGGGATCCCGTCTTTCATCGTGACTTTGGGGATGCTCGAGATCGCGCGCGGTACGACTAAAGTGGTCACCGAATCAAAAACCAAGTACATCGGCTCGGCCGTCGAAGGACTCGGTGAACCGCTTCCCGGCATTTTGCTTTCCCCGGCGTTTTTGCTCGCGCTCATGTGCGTCGTGGCAGGTCAATTCTTGCTGACACGAACGGTCTTTGGGCGATATTGCATCGCGATCGGCACGAACGAAGAAGCGGTCCGGATGTCGGGAATCCGTACCGCTCCGTATTCGATCGCGGTGTTCACAATCAGTGGTTTGATGTGCGGATTGGCGGGGCTTGCTCACACGTCCCGGCTATCTTCATCGGACCCCAATGCCGCCACTGGAATCGAACTTTCCGCAATTGCGGCCTGCGTGATTGGCGGCACCAGCTTGATGGGTGGTCGCGGAAGTGTTTTCAGTTCGTTTGTCGGTGTGCTCATCATCTCCGTGCTTCAAACCGGCCTTGCACAGCTTGGGATTTCCGATGCGAATAAGCAAATCATCACGGGCGCCGTGATTGTGGTTGCGGTGTTGCTGGACAAACTCAGGAACAACGCGAGTGAGTGAGCATCACACCACTCGCAAGAACGTCCAGATTGAGGGAAGAGCGATGCAACATCGCCAGAAAATTCAACGCCGCAAGCTATTCGCCGCCGGGCTTGGTGGGTCGATGTTTGGTCTAAGCAGTTCGGTTTCCCAGGCAAGCAAGTTCATGGACGAGAGCGAGGTTCACGACGTCATTGTGGTGGGGGCGGGAGCATGCGGACTCACTGCCGCCAAGGAACTTCTTGACCTCGGTCACAGCGTCTTGGTTCTCGAAGCCAGTCGTCGACATGGAGGACGTATCCGCAGTCACACGCTCGGAGATACTCGCATCGAACTCGGCGCCGAGGAACTCTACCTTCGCCGAGACAACCCGCTCTATCAGCCGCTTCTTAGCGAACTGGGCCGCAATGGCCTCGTGGATGCCTACGTTGGCAGCACGTTTTTTTCGTTGGATGGCAAGGCTCCACGATCTGAAGACTCGAAGGCGATTGGGCGTGACCGCGACGTTCGGAATTACCAGGAGTACTTGGGGCTCTACGGCAATCTGAAACAACACCGTGATTTTTCGATCACCGCGGCCGATGACGTTCTGTCACGTTACAACGTCGATAGAGAGCACCGTGCGTACCACCTTTACGAGAACGGATTCGCGGGAGCCGTCTTTGGGGCTTCGCTCGATCAACTCGGGGCCGCTGGATTGGCCATTCAAGACACCTGCTGGGCACTATCCGATTCTGTACGGGGTATCGGACACCGCGAAATCGGATACTTGGACCTCCTCGACAAAGCGTGGTGGACCAACGCGCTTCGGCATGTGAAGTTGAACGCGCCCGTCACGGAAATCGATCGCCGTGGCCAATTCGTGATCGTGAAAGAAGCAAGCGGAGTCCTCCATCGGGCGCGAAAAGTCGTCGTGACGGCTTCGATCGGCGTGTTGCAAGCCGGCTCGATTCGGTTCACTCCGGAGCTTCCCGGGAAGACTGTCGACGCATACCGCAACATCGGTATGGGGCACGGAATGAAGATCGCGTTGCGGTTTCGAGAGCAGTTTTGGCCTGATGAGATGTCGTACCTCACCCATGAGGGTTTGTCATCAAATTGCTGGAGCCCATCGCGATACAAGCGAGGAAGCAATTCACACATCCTGATGTGTTACCCCATGGGCCACCATGCCGATCAATTGCACACAGTCGCCGCGGCCGATCCCGAAAAGCTGCTCCGTGTCTGCGTGGAAGAACTCGACCGAATGTTCGCGGGGGTTCCATCGCAAGCATATTTGGACGGCGTCGTTCAGGACTGGACAGCGGAACCACACGTTCGTGGAAGCTATTCATATCCGATGCAGAGAACTTACACGTCTGTAGAAAGCAGCAAGCGTAAGGACCTCCGTATCTCGGTGGAGGATAAAGTGTTCTTTGCCGGCGAAGCAACCAATCACCACAACCCGTCCACGGTTCCAGGCGCGGTTCAAGAAGGCCAGCGAGTAGCAAGAACGTTGGACGGCTTACTGTGATTCTCGGCTTTTGTTGGGAAGGCTACCTTTCCCTTGGCTCCCTCGAGCAAGCGCCGGTGCTCACTCCAACCAAATGCGATGCACCGGCGACTCAACGCTGGTGTTTGAGGAACCAGTCGTAGAGTTCCTGGTTGGCATACGTTTGCGTCCAGCTATCGTGATTGACGCCTTCGTAGATGGTGAACTTCACCTTGGTTCCACCAGCCTCTTTGATCGCGTCGACCATCTTCTGACTTCCGCTGATCGGGACGACTCGGTCGGCGTCACCGTGGAATACCCAAATAGGAGTATCGAGTAGTTTCTTCGCCGTTCCAGGGTCGCCACCGCCACAGATCGGGGCCACCGCCGCGAACATCTCGGGAGCTTGCGCCGCGAGCGCCCAACTACCAAACCCGCCCATGCTGAGTCCCGTCAAATAGACGCGGTCGGGATCGACGTTGTGGTCTTTGATCGTGCTCTTGATCAATGCCAATACGTGATCGGTGTTCCAGAAGCCGCCCTTTGGACACTGAGGTGAAATGAGCACAAACGGAAAATCGGGATCGTCTTCCACCAGCTTCGGTGGACCGTGCACTTTGACGCGTTCGATATTCGATCCTCGCTCGCCGGCCCCGTGCAGGAAGATCAAGAGCGGCCACTTCTTTTCGGCCTTCGCGTCGTACCCTTTGGGCAAGAATAGAAGGTAGTCGAGGTCGATTTTGACTTCGAATGATTGGGCGGTTTGGGTCCCTGACTGTGTGGAGTCGTTCTTCGACTCCTGGGCGAACGCAGGGAGACTGAATACGCAGAGTGTGGTCGCAAAAAGCGTGAGGCGGTTCATGGCGGGATGCTTCAAAGTGTAGGTAACAGACGACCACAATTTACTCTGCGACCGGGCTCATGTGGGGCGCCGAGAAAGTGGTCTTCGCGCGGTTGCTACTCCACGCGAGGAACCACCGAGGACCAAGAGCGACCGATCTTTAGCTCATCAATCTGCCATACAGCGTCTTCACCTGAGTGGACACGAATCGAGTGGAAGGCCGTGACGGGCGTCGACCGGACGTTGTAGACGGTCCAAACCGTGGGCTCACGCTCGTCAACGTTTTGGTCGTGCGAGTAGACTCGCATCGAGGATTCGCTTTGTTGGCCGTTGAGGGCGTATTTGAAAACAACAAAACAGGTCTGCCGATTCGGAAACGGTGTTGCGACTTCGAGCACCTTACCCGCATTGTTGATAAACGGAG
>JBCBOT010000442.1:0-5749 GCA_039821165.1 Planctomycetota bacterium
ACTCACCACTCACCACTCACCACTCACCACTCACCACTCACCACTCACCACTCGCCCCTCGCAACTCGCAACTCGCAACTCGCCCCTCGCCTCTCTCCTCTCTCCTCTCGCCCCTCATGCAACGTGAACCTTCCCTCCAGCGACTTCGCGACCGCGACCAGCCTTGGGACGTGGTGGTCATCGGTGGCGGAGCGACCGGAATCGGAGTCGCCTTGGATGCCGCAAGCCGTGGTTTGGACGTGCTGTTGCTCGAACGATTCGACTTTGGAAAAGGCACGTCGTCTCGGAGCACCAAACTGGTTCATGGCGGCGTTCGCTATCTCGCGCAAGGCAACATCACTCTCGTCCGTGATGCCTTGAAAGAACGAGCGTTGCTGGCACAGAACGCGCCGGACCTGGTTTCGGCGAGTTGGTTCGTGATCCCATGCCGCAGTTGGTGGCGGTGGCTGTTCTACGGCATCGGCTTGAAGGTGTACGACCTGCTCGCAACGGGAAACGGCTTCGAGCGATCGAGAATGGTGTCGTCAAAGCGGGCCCTCGAGATGGCGCCCACACTTTCACCACAGAACTTGCGAGGAGGAGTGCTTTACCAAGACGGCCAATTCGACGACGCACGGTTGTTGATCGCGATGGCGCGAACCGCCGACCGTCACGGGGCTTGCCTGCTGAACTACGTCGGTGTCACGGGGCTACTGAAAGACGAACAAGGCGCGGTGACCGGAGTCGTGGCGAAAGATGCGGAGACCGAAGAAGTCTTTGAAATCGATGCGCGACAAGTCGTCAACGCGGCGGGTCCGTTTTGTGACGAGGTCCGTCGTTTGGACGAAAGTCATTGCGAGCCGATGCTTTCGGCCAGCCAGGGTGTTCACATCGTACTTCGACGTTCGTTCCTACCTGGTGACGCGGCGATCATTGTTCCGAAGACAACCGATGGTCGTGTGATCTTTCTGATCCCGTGGAAACAGCACGTCGTGGTCGGCACCACCGACACCCCGATCCCGCACGCGGAAGTCGAACCGCAAGCGCAGGAACATGAGATCGAGTTCCTACTGCAAACCGCCAGTGAGTATCTGACCGAGGCACCGACCCGCGGCGATGTGCTCAGCGTCTTCACCGGAATACGTCCGCTTGTCAAAGGCGACCCCTCGGCGCGAACCGCATCACTGTCTCGTGATCATGTGATTCGCGTCTCCGACGCCGGGCTGATGACGATCACGGGAGGGAAATGGACGACAGTCCGAAAGATGGCCGAGGACTGCGTCGACCGCATCGCAACGAGGCTTGGCGGGGACGTAATGGACTGCCGCACCCAAACACTGCCGTTGGAGTTGCCGCCCGACGAACGCGAGTCCATTGAACGGGATTGTCCCGAGTTGGCAGAACCGATTCACCCTTCGATGGATCTTCGTGGTTCCGATGTCATGCTCTTTGTCCGCAACGAAATGGCGCGGACAGTGGAAGATGTACTGGCGCGCAGAACCCGGGCACTTTACCTCAACGCTTCGGTGGCTCTGGAGGCCGCCCCGCGCGTGGCCGAGCTGATCTCGGCGGAATTGGGCCTCAAAACTGCGTGGATCGACGACCAGCAGGATGCGTTTCGGGACCTGACGCGTCGCTATTCGCTTCCCACGAATCCCGAATCCTGATTTGGGGGGAGACTTTCCCTACCTCACGCGGTATGCTCGGCGTCGTCGCAAGGGGGCTATTGCGGACCATTCTTCCGCTGTCATCGCTCGTCTCTTCAAGCCGTCGCGTTGCCCCAAAATGTATTCTAGGGATGAGTAGGGGATGCACGACCAAGAAGACACCGCCGTCGCGCCGGCATCGCCGAACTCGCTCGATGGCGTCAAAGATGATTTCTTCGTTGTTGGAATCGGTGCGTCCGCCGGTGGCCTCGAGGCGCTCGAACAGTTTTTTGACAACATGCCGAAGACGTTG
Organism: Planctomycetota bacterium; assembly: GCA_039821165.1. GTDB lineage: Bacteria > Planctomycetota > Planctomycetia > Pirellulales > Pirellulaceae > Stieleria. The sequence goes on from JBCBOT010000442.1 coordinate 1,939, forward strand.
GACTTGGCATTCGTTGTCGTCCAACACCTTTCACCGGACTTTAAGAGTCTGATGGATGAGTTGCTCGCGCGGCACACCACCATGCCGATTCATCGTGTCGAGGACGGGATGGAGGTGGAGCGTGGTGGCATCTATCTGATCCCGCCGAAGAAGAACATGGCCCTGTCCGACGGCCGGTTGATGCTCACCGATCAGGACACCTCAGGCGGTTTGAACTTGCCGATCGATCTCTTCTTCCGATCGCTCGCGCAAGACCTCGGTCCCAAGGGTATCGCAGTCGTCCTTTCGGGAACCGGCAGTGACGGTTCTCGTGGCATCCGCGACGTCTATTCGGCGGGCGGATTGGTGCTCGCACAGAGCATCGAGTCGGCCGGTTTCGACGGCATGCCGAAGAACGCAATCGCAACCGGGATCTGCCATCGGGTCATGGACTCGACGCATCTGCCCGAATTCATCAACGAATACATCAAGGACCCGAACGCCGTTCTTTCACGGGACGCTACTCTCGACGAGCCCGTCAAGCCGGGCGGCGAACTTTCCGCGATCTTCTCGTTATTCCGTGGCAGATTCGGACTGGACTTTTCCGAGTATCGCGAAGGCACCATCCGGCGTCGTATCGAGAGACGGATGCAACTGATTCGTTGCAACCGAATGATCGACTACGTGGATAAGATTCGCATAGACGCGAATGAACTTGAGATTCTGTACCGAGATCTTTTGGTCGAAGTCACTCAGTTCTTTCGAGACCCTCAAGCTTTCGATCGCCTCCGCTCCGAAGTCGTTCCGGCCATATTCGATCACCCCGAACGAAATCCTGAAGACGAGATTCGTATTTGGGTTGCCGGATGCGCGACCGGCGAAGAGGCTTATTCAATCGCCATTCTCTTTCACGAAGAGGCGACACGCCGAAACGTTCTTCCGTATATCAAAGTCTTTGCCACCGACGTGCACCGCTCGTCGCTCGAAATCGCGAGCGCCGGTGTCTACCCAAGCGACGCGATCGAAAGCGTTCCCGAGCAGAGTCGACAGCGTTACTTCTTAAATCATGGCGCGGTCCATCAAGTTTCACCCGAGCTTCGCAAGCTGGTGATCTTTGCGCCGCAAAATATGGTCAACGATCCGCCGTTCACTCGCATCGACCTGATCACCTGCCGGAATGTGCTGATCTACTTGAAGCCCGAGGTTCAGAAACGCGTGCTGTCGCTGTTCCACTTCGGCCTCCATGCCAAGGGGTTCCTGTTTTTAGGCTCTAGCGAATCGGTCGGCGATTTGTCACGAGAACTCGAAACCGTTGATCAGCACTGGCGGATTTACCAAAAGGTTCGCGACGTACGAATTCGTGCCCCGGGTCAGAGCGTACCGCTCGCCGCTCCGATGCTCACCAGCATTCGGGCCTCAAATATTCAACCTCTGATCGCTCCCGGTGCCGCCGAGACCGAGACGCGGGTGATGGAAGATCTGCTGGACCGTTACGTCCCACCGAGTTTCCTCGTCAATCGGCACTATGAGTTAGTGCATTCCTTCGGCGATGCACGGCGAATCTTGATGCAGCCCAAGGGGCGTCCATCGCTCGAATTGCTTAAATTGGTCGAAGGCGACCTTCGCATGGCGATTAGCACCGCACTGCACCGCTGCGCCCGAGAGGGCACGAAGGTGGTCCTGGAAGGCGTGAGGATGGCCTCCGAAGGCAGCGAAATCGCTCAAGTCAGCGTCGAACCACACGGCACAACGGAAGACGGGCTCTATCTAATCTGCATCGAGCCGATGGAGACCTCGCCGGAACCGCTCACCCCGGGTGAGCAATTCCGAGCCGACGATCACGCCGCTCAAAGAATCGTCGATCTGGAACGGGAACTTGAATTCAAAAAGGAGTCGCTTCAGACAACCGTCGAAGAGTTGGAAAGCAGCAACGAAGAGTTGCAGTCGACGAACGAAGAGTTGGTCGCCGCCAACGAAGAACTCCAGTCGACGAACGAAGAGTTGCACAGTGTCAACGAGGAGCTCTACACCGTCAACGCAGAGCATCAACGCAAGATTGATGAGCTGACACACCTCACCGCGGACATGAACAACCTGATCCGCAGTACCGACATCGGCACGGTGTTTCTCGACCGAGCGCTGCGAATCCGACGATTCACACCAGCCATTTCGTCAGCATTCGACATCCTCGAACAAGACATCGGCCGACCGATCGACCAGTTCGCCTATCGATTCGACAACCCGGATCTAATCGACCAGGCCAAACGCGTGATCGAGACCGGGGATCCTTTTGAAGAAGAAATTCGGATTCGCGACGGCAACCAGGTCTACCTCAAGCGAATGCTGCCTTACCAGGCCGCAGATGGTGGAATCGATGGCGTCGTGATCACGTTCACGGATATTTCAAAAGTTGTTCAGGCGCGGCAACAGTCCCTGGAGCGTCGGGAACACCTCGAACGCGTCACCCGCGACCTCCAAGACTTTATCTACGCCGTTTCCCACGATCTTCAGGCGCCGCTGCGACAAGTCCAATCAGCGCTCACCGGTTTTGTCGAGAATGCTCCCGAGGAATTGGCAGGGCTTTGCGCGCAGGCGGCGGGCCCCGTCGCTCACCGCGTCGCCAATATGGAAACGGTCCTACGTTGCTTGCTCGAACACTCCCGTGTCGAATCGCGGGGAAAGCCACGTGTTGAAACGGACCTGAATGAGGTATTCCAAAACGTTCTTGAGCGTCACAGACCGCTGATCGAAAAGACCGGCGCGAGGATCCGGGCCGAAACGTTGCCCAGCGTTATCGGGGATGCCGAACAACTGGAACGTGTGTTCTGGCACCTGATTGATAACGCGATCAAATACACACGTGCCCGAACGCCCGACATTCAGATGACCGTCGAACACGTCGGCCAGATGGTACGAATTCATGTTCAGGACAACGGGATCGGGATTCAACCGCAACACCGACACGAGATCTTTATCATCTTCAAACGACTTGAATTCATGGAGGAAGTCGACGGAGACGGATTCGGTCTATCGCTTTGCAGCCGAATCCTCGATCGACATAACGGCCGCATTTCAGTCGACAGCAACGCCGGACACGGCTCGACCTTCTCCGTCGAATTCGAGTCCGCGTAGGCGAAAACGGCTCCCCATTTGCAACCACCGCTAAAAACACGACCGCACGACGTTCTGTCCTTGGCCCCAAGGACAGACAGCGCTATTTCGATTGATTGGCGAGACCCGGAGGGCGAGGTCTCAAGAGGAAATTCGATATGACATCCACGGTGATCGTCGGAATCGGCGCGTCGGCGGGAGGACTCGAAGCCATCGAGTCGATGTTCGACCACGTGTCTCCCGATTCGCCCATGGCATTCGTGATCGTTCAACACCTCTCCCCGGACTTCGAGAGTCTGATGGAGCAGTTGCTGGAGCGACGTACCAAGATTCCGATCGAGATCATCGAGAACGATCAAGAGCTACTTCCTCACCGCATCTATTTGCTGCCGCCCAAAAAGGAAGTCATCGTTTCCAACGGGCGCTTGCTGCTCACCGAGCGCACTTCCGACGAGCACCTGAATTTCCCGATCGACCATTTTTTCCGGTCCCTCGCGCAGGACGCCGGGCGCAATACCGTCGGGATTATCCTCTCCGGCACCGGCTCCGATGGCTCGCGAGGCATCCTCGACATTCACGCCGCCGGCGGGTTTGTGATCGCGCAGGACGAAGCATCGGCGAAGTTCGGGGGCATGCCACGACGTGCGATCGAAACGGGCGTTGTCGATCTGGTTCTTCCACCCAAAGAGATCGGCCAAGCACTTTCGGAAGCCCAACATCG
>JBCBOT010000443.1:0-5738 GCA_039821165.1 Planctomycetota bacterium
CGCGCCGCTACCTGTCGTTCATGGACAGACCGCTGATGTCCCAGTTGTTCTCGTTGCGGAAGAGGTAGAGTTGCTGTTCAGCCACCGAACGAAATCGGGCCTTGTCAATATGGGCAACTCAAAGAGCGTTGATTTGGTTGCCGAGTCACCCGGAGGCGTTCTTGTGGCTTGGTCTCTAAATGTAACCTCAAGTCGTAACGCTGACATCAACGTCGCCAAAGACAACTACCGTGTAAGAATCACGGGCAAAACTCAGACGAACAGCGGCGGGGCATCGGGGAATTATGAAGGGACGCTCAAAGCGACATTCGTGAAACCGGCCATACCTTACGGAAGTGCATTTCCGCCTTCCAAACTAAATCTTCTAGCATCGACATATGCGATGTCGAGTCAACGTGTCATTGACGGTTTCGGGAAGGGTTCAGCAGGCCGCGTCGGCGCCTTCAGTGATTTAGCATTGCCAAGTGGGCTTCCGGGCAAGCTCTCAGGGAATATTAAACTAGTCGAAGCGACGACTCCCGAATGGAATTCACCTTTCACCTTAGAGCCAAACTCAAAGTACGTGGTTATTCCTGACCAGGACGCAACCATCAAATACTCCAGCGAGAAAAGTGCGATCAGCAGCGTGTCAGGCATCTCTTCAATAGATGGAGCTCAACTTGGAATTCCGAAGTCTGATCTGAGATTGGCCGGCCTGGCAGTCCTCGTGTGGGATCACGAGCCTGATGGCAACCACCGGCCTGTTATTGTCGACTTCCCGCGAGGCAAAGCGAGCCACGTTTTCAGTGTAGGCCCTTACGGAGGCAGTATGCATTTCGTCGTGGTAGATACCTTCCATGGCGACAACTCTGGCGAGATTCCAGTCGGCGTGTACAAGATGAAGTGAGCGGGACACAATCGGAATAGTGGTTGAGTTTCCCTTTTTTGAGGTGCTCAGACTGCCGCCTGGACCATCTTTTTTTTGGGTCCATCCGGGCTTTCTGTGGGTGAATGGCTGGGGTTGGAGGTTTCCGATCTCTCAGGCCTCTCCAACAAAGGCAACTGCTGCCTTCGTCTACATCAGCCATCGGTCGCCCACTCGCTTCGCTCGACAGGGCGAGCGACCGATGGCCGGCTCCGACGAAGGCAGCAATCAACCGTTTTGACAACGTTTTTCCCCGAGTCCCCTTCGCATTGGCCCAGCACTGGTGCGAAGTGGGTCGGTGCGATGGCGATGCGAACGGGGACGGCCCCTTTGCCGAGCCGGAGCCACAAGAAACCCGGATGGACCTTTTTTTGTTATCGCCAAAGGTCGTTCGGCCAAATCGAGGGGGTCGGCATCTCACTTACCGCCAGCATGAAACGCGACCGCCGTGTCTCTGACTAGGCGGTCTCAAGAACCCAATCAGTCACAATCTCGAAGTGGTCCATGAGATCCTTGCGATCTATCATTTCGGAGAATTCCTCAATTGGGCCATTTCCGCAAAATGCCGTTAGTACATCCGAGAGGTTCTCAGCAAGCCGCCAAATTTCGCTGAGGCTGCACCCCAAGACAAAACTAATGGCGCGCAACTCTGATTCCTCGGGAACTATAGCGCCTCTCTCAACCTTGCTGACGTATACTTGCGGTACCTTGCGTTTCAAATAGTCCGTTATCGCACCCGCGAATTCTGCTTGAGTGAGTCGGTTTTTTGTACGCATAAGTCGAATGGCACCACTAAGCCCTTCGGATACGGAAAGCGAATGCATCCTCTTGAAACCGCGAGACCGTGGTCGCTTGCTCCTCGCACGACCTCCTCGTTTCATGGGACCAACACCACTTCGCGTTCTTTGTCGTCATTGCGGACAATGACCTCACCGCCTGAGCGTTGCTTCTCAAGCAGGAAGTCATAAACCGCGACGGCACGCCGAATCACCTCAGTGACGGACTCGGCGTGCGTCTCATCTCGGATTGATTCAAGCCGATCCTTCACTTGGCGTGAGACTGCCAGATTCAACCGGGCCATCTCGCGCTTTGTTGCTAGTCTTGCCATGGCCTTTGCGGACCAATAACGAATGGATGACTGCCAAGATCATGAGTCCGACTGCAACTGAAGCCGCAGTCACTGGTTCCCCAGCGAGCAACGACCACTTCGACAATGCGAAGATCGCTACACCGCCACAAACCAAGCTCGTGAGGTGAGAGTGCGGAACCTTTCGGATTGACTCCTTCAGGTCTTCGCTCTTCCACATTCCACGCGCGTAGAACTCGAAATCTGGGCCCTCAGAGTCTTTCGATTGTTGCGTCATTCGCCACCCCTTTCGGGCGGCGAATGAAACACAACGCCGGCGAAAGTCCATTAGTCATGGATCAATCTCCCGTTGTGCTCCATTTCTGTTCGTCGCGTCCCTCCCGCTCCCCGGCTGAATAGCTTTGGCGGTTCCGTACGAATGAAATGAAACAAGTTGTCAGTTTCCCGTGACCTCAACGCGCAGTTGGTAGGAGAGACGCTTGGAGTACCACTCAACCACGCAATCCCATTGTTGCGCATTTCGTGTGTACGGTCAACCCTGCACGTCGGGAAATCAAATGGTCGAAATTCCGACCATTTGAAGGCAGGGCGGACAGAAGACCCGGCATCACAAACGGTTGGATGTCCACAATTGTGGACACTGGCTTGGGTTTCGCCACGCCGGCGGGCTTCTGAGCGTAACGACTTTGGTCTTTGGAGATGCCTAAGGTTTCAAGGTCGAAATTTCCACCTTGGTCTGCCGTTGTAGCCTTTGTGACAAATGGTGGAAAAGTAGATTCCCGAATCTTCAAACAGGGCGGACAGAAAGCCCCGCATCAGAAGCGGTTGGATATCCACGATCAGCGAAGAGTGTCCACCATAGTGGACTTTCTTCCGTCCGCCATCATGAGATTCGCTGTTCAGCCTCCAGCTCGTCGCACCGCAGTGCTGGCTTGCCGCCGCTCGCCGGATTCGTGCTTTGACATTTCGGCGAGGCTGGGTGTCATATTCCGGGAATTTCCGGAATTAGGTTTACCTTTCGGTGCGATGCTTTGCCTTTCAATCGCCAAGTCCTTCAGAGTTACACCTGTAGAATCCTGACAATTTTCAGGATTACCCTTCGGCCATGACCGTAGTGATCGGTCTCAATGTCGACCACCTCGCCTTTGCTCTGGTTCCAACCAGGGTGTCCCGTTGGACACACTTCGTCGAATTGGCCGCGTCTCAGTCCAACCCCAGGGTGCCCTGTTTCGTGCCAAATAGTGGTCAACACAAATTTGATTGACACGGATTCCGGTTTCGCTCTGATGAGGTCTGAACACCAACAGGCACACGTGACACGAATTAAGGCACGGCATGGCACAAACCATCGAACCTATCTTGCTTAATCGACGGCAGACCGCGAACGCACTCGCAATCAGCGTTCGGAAGTTGCAGGACTTGACCGCCCCGAAGGGCCCGATCCGAAGCGTGAAGATTGGCCGAGAGCATCGTTACCCGCGCGAAGAACTTGCACGGTGGCTCGACTCGGAGCTCAGCAAAGGCCACTGAAGAACGTTTCGAGACTGTCACCACCCCAAACGAAAAGAGCCCGCCTCAGCGGACAATCTGAGACGGGCTTCACTGGTCTGTTGTTTCGCAGCGGCTGACCAGCAACTCAAAGGAGTATCAGCATTATGCCAGAGTTGGCACCTTCGGCAAGCAAAAAATCAAACGCTATCTCTGATCTGGATATCACCCGCGTAGCACAGTGGGTGCTCTGGAAATACATCAAAGACAACAGGAAGTTTCCGCACCAACTAAACGGCAAGCCATCGCCCTCAAACGATCCGGAAACATGGACCGACTTCGCGTCTGTACGAGACGAGAAACGAATTGGCTTCGTATTTACGGAAGACGACGATTTCATTGGGATCGATCTCGATGGCTGTCGTGATCCTGAAACCGGAGTGTTGACCGATTGGGCTCAAAGGATCATCAAGAAGCTGGACGCTTACACGGAAGTGTCTCCCAGCGGGACTGGTGTCAAGCTCTACGGAAAAGCAACGAAGCCTTGGTCATATGGGAGAGTGCAGAAACTCGATGGAGTCGAAAGCTATGGTGACAAGGGCCCAGCCATAGAGCCTGACGACCGCGGCAAGTTTTACGCATTCACCAGGGACGTTCTACCAGACTCAAAAGTTGAGATTGCGGATATCACTGACAGTCTTGATTGGCTTGCCCAAGAGTTCGGATTCACCAAACAGCAGCGCAAAAAGGCAACTCGGCATGAGTTCTGGGACTACACCGGTGACGAGCAGATCCGCAATCGGATCGCCCGTGAACGGATGCGTGAGGAGTTTTTGGCACACCCTATCCGAAACGATGGATCGATGGCGTGTTTCCGCATGGCCCGCGTAGCTGTGCGGTGCGGGCTGTCCGATTCGGAAGCGCTCGACGCGATTGATAGCGTCCACTGCTTCGACAAAGACCCGCATGATAACTTCACCGAAAACAGAATTCGCCAAGCCAGAGAGAGTAATGCATCTGGGTGTGACGCAGTTTGGCGCGACTTCGATGATGTAAAAGATGATTGCGAGAGCATCAGCTCTCCTGGGACGTTATCAGATGAACTCGCCTCGCGTGGCATCGAGACTTGGACGATTCGCCAATTGCTCGATGCCGAACTGAAACACGAGTTCCTTGTCGACAAGATGATCGTGAAGGGTATGACTGGCGGTCTGTTTGGGCAGTCCAAGACCCTCAAAACATCCATCTCGATCGACTTCTGCGTTTCACTGATTCTTGGAATCCCTTTTCTTGGAGAGTTCTCCGTTCCTCGGACGCACCGCGTTCTGATGTTCAGCGTTGAATCGGGCAAAGTCTCGATCAAAGAGACAATCCGGCGCGTTCTTTCGTCGAAAGGCATCGACCCTCGAACATGCGAGGACCAGGCCAGATTCTTGCCAACGTGGATTCCCAGCACCTCGAATCAAGCCGACTTGAAGCTTCTCGGTCGGATGATTCGAGAGTGGGGCGTCGATGTTGTGATATTCGATCCGACTTACTTCATGATCGATGGCGAGAACCAATCGAACCAGGCAAAGCAGGGTCAGGAGTTGCGTTCTTTGTCACAAGGAGTAATCGACGCTGGCGCGACGCCAATTTTCGTCGACCATGTCAAACTCTCCAGCGCCAATGCTGCGGAGCACAAACCGCTCGAACTCTCGGACGTAAGCGGCGCCGCTAAGTCCGCGTTCTTCCGCCAGTGGGTTCTTCTCAGTCGACAGGAGAAGTTCAACCCCGACTTCCCCATTCACCGTTTATGGATGAGCTACGGGGGCAACCACGGCTGGCATGGCACGAAGTCGCTGGAGATTGACGAGTCCCGCGGACTGTCTGGGGAGCGCGGCTGGGGGACTCAGGTGATGTCAGCGAGCGAGGCGATTGCAGACAAGCAGAGCCGGCGTGAAGAACAGCGACAGACCGAAAGGCAAAACCGCGCTCAACGCGACGCAGACGCGGCGTTGCCAATTCTGGCCGGCGTGTCCTTCAACAAAAGTGTTCTTCGCGAGAAGACCAAACTGAATGATGAGAGGGCAAAGGCAGTCATCCAATGTTGGCTTGCGAACGGACTGATTGAGGAACAGGCCAATTTGATCCTGAGAGACAACGGCAGAAAGTACGCGGGATTTACGTGGACAAATACTCAGCCGGTCAACTCGGTCAACTTGGGTGGTTGACCGAGTGACCCAGTGGTTCGCACACACTCGGTCAACACCCGTAAGG
>JBCBOT010000444.1:0-5733 GCA_039821165.1 Planctomycetota bacterium
GGTTTCTGGGATCGTGATCGACGAAGACGACAACAAGGTCACGCTCGTCAGCAATCCAGAGTCGAAAGAGCCGGTGGTGGTGCTGCAGGACGATATCGAAGAAATGGTTCGTTCAACCACATCCATGATGCCCAAGGCACTAATGGATCAGTACACGAAGGACGAAATCCTCGAACTGATGGCTTACTTGCGGTCCACTTCGAAAGAGTAAGCGTCGTAGCGAGCCTTGGGGCCGTGAGGCGAAAAACGGTAGGCCCCAATGTCGCTACTGCCCTCTCGTGGCTCCCCATCAAAATCATCGGTGGGTTGCAATTCGGAGTTCGCACCTCCGATCAAGCTTGAGTCCGCGACGGGATAGAACTCACGCAGCGTCGAAGGGGCTCTTGTCGAAAACTCGTTTCCGAGCGATCGGATTTTGTCCGTTTTCGAGGGTGCGCGGAGCGGTGTTGTGGCAAAGACCGCGTTGTTTGCGATGAGCACGCGTTCGCTCGCGAAGTCAATTGCGTCAATGCGAATCCCCGTCCCTTTCAGGTTGACGATCGTGTTGTTGACGATGCGGAGCCCTCCCACACGGGCGCTTTGATGTTCACGTGACCGAATCCCGTCGTTGCGAACGTTGAACACGATGTTGTTTTGAATAATGGCATCGGACGCGGCTTGGATACCATGGTCACCCGAATTCCAGATCGCATTGCGTTCGATGCGATTCGGTGCATTCCCGTCGGTCCCGTAGACAATAATCCCGGGGTACTTCGTGTCGTGAATGCGGTTGTCTCGGATGATGTTTCCAAAACTGCCATCCTTGATTTCGATCCCATCACCTTGGCTGACCGTTTTGTCATTTAGGTCGTGAATGTGGTTTTGCTCGACGATCGAATCACGGAAGACGGCGGTTGTTTTGCCTTCGCGATCATTGTTGGCGCCAAGATAAAATCCTTCGCCGTGACCCGATGTGTGGTGAATGTGATTTCCGCGGAAAAGCATCTCCCGGTACGTCGTGCCCGGTTCATTGCAGGTAACCGCGACACCGCCGATATGATGGATATGCAGACCGATCAGTGAGACGTTGCGCGGCATGCGATTGTGACCACGTTGAATCCGGATGGCGGCCGCGCCGCCGGTGATTTCAATGCCCTCGATCGACAAGTACTGCGCGCCTTCGAGATTGACGGTATTTTGTCGATTGTCGGGTCGCCGCAATAACACTTGGTGCCCGGGCTTGGCCCGAATCACGATCGCTTCGTCTGCGGTTCCCGCGTGACCGATCGACAGTCGACGTGGATCGGAGTAGATCCCCGATCGCAACTCAACGCGTGTTCCCGGCCTGAGGTCGCTCCCGTTGAGGACCTCAAACCAATTTTCGTTTGGTCCGATTTCGATCGTTTCGGCACGAATCACTCCGCCGCAGAACAGGACGACCAAACAGATGCACTTTCGAATCATTCGAATTGTCCTTCGTCTCTCATGGTTTGACGGCACGCGTCGCCATGAACGTCGCGATCCGATCCGACAGAGCGTCGTCGCCACCCCAACCGTCTTCGAACAGATCGGTGAGTTGCAATCCGGCAGCCAATTGCCCGCCCACAAGATCAGTCAATGAATGCCCGAAGTCGATGGGCCTTTCTGGACCAATCGTTTGGTCGCGTTCTTCATCGGGTAAGTCGAGGTCGCTGTAGGGAATACCGAATCGCACCTCGAGTGTTCCGCGATCACGTTGAACCGCATCGAAAAGGAAGTTAACGGGCTGCATGAGTCCGGCGATAAGGACACCGCGAGGCTTGAGCACGCGCGCGGCCTCTTTCCAGACGGGCAAGACCCGGGCAACAAAGTTCACGCTCGAGGGGTTGATGATCAGATCGAATTCGTCGTCCTGAATCTCGGAGAGATCCGCCATGTCGGCTTGAAGCGTTTCAATCGTTAGTCCGTGTTCGTCCGCGACTCGTCGGTCGATCGCCAATTGCTCACCACTGAAATCGACAACCATAACGCGAGCGCCGGCTGCGGCGAGCAGCGGCCCCTGGTGACCTCCGCCTCCCGCGAGCACCAAGACACGTGCATCACGCACCTCCCCGATCCAGTCGGGCGGCACGGTTTTGCATGCCGTCACCCGAAAAGAAAGCGTCCCTCGGCGAGCGGATTCGATTTCTTCTGGCGTGCAGGGGGTGAACCAGCGGTGACGGCTGGTCGCGATGTTGTCCCAGGCTTGCCGATTAAACTGCGTGGTGTCCAACGGTTTGTTGTCAAAGCGAGAAGTGACAAAGTTTCGGTTCGCGCCCCGGTGTGGAATCTAATAGAATAAGGGTCCCGCCAACTCGCGTTTGCTGACGCGGACATTTTCCCTCCCAGGCAGTCACATGTTGAATCTGACCTCGCGCGGTTCGTCGCACACCTGCAACGGAACTCGCCGCCGTGATTTTCTCCAGGTCGGCGCGCTCGGCGCCATCGGACTGGGGCTTCCACAGTACCTTGCCGCTGCGGAAGAAGGCGGTGTTGATCCGCACAAGGACAAACGCTCCTGCATCATGATTTTTAATCTTGGTGCCCCGAGTCAGCTGGACACGTTCGACATGAAACCGAACGCGCCGGCCGAAGTTCGTGGTCCGTTCAAGGCCATCCCGACCAAAGGCGATTTTCACCTCTCCGAGATTTTGCCCAAGCACGCCGAAGTCGCCGATAAGTTCTCGGTGATTCGCTCGTGTTATCACACCGCCGCTGCCGTGCATGACGCGGGTTGGCAAATGTTGCAAACCGGACGGCAGTTCACCGGCGGCGTCAACTATCCACATGCCGGTGCTGTGCTGCAGTACATGCGCGGCAGACGAAGCGATTTGCCCGCCCACGTCGTGTTGCCTGAAACGATGGGACGTGGCGGTGGCAATCTGCCAAACGGTCAAGCCGGTGGCTTTCTCGGTAAGGCTCTCGATCCGTTCGCGTTGATGGCGGATCCAAGCAAACCCAACTTCAAAGTTCCCGACTTGCTGCCACCCCAGGAGTTGGGTGACGTGCGAATCGACCGTCGCCGACGAATGCGGGCGGCCATCGAAGGACGCATGAAAGAACTGGAGGCGACCGAATCCGCGAAGATGCTCGACAAGAATTTCGAAGCCGCGTATCGGTTGATGAATAGTAACCAAGCGAGGTCGGCATTTGACCTGACAAAGGAGCCTCAGTCGGTCCGCGAACGCTACGGCATGAATCGATTCGGGCAGTGTTGCCTGCTCGCGAGACGATTGATCGAAGCCGGTGTGCGATTCGTCACGATCAACACGTTCTTGACCGTCTTCAACGAAGTCACCTGGGACATTCACGGTAGCAAGCCCTTCACCACGATTGAGGGCATGAAAAACATCGTGGCCCCAATGTACGACCAGGGTTATGCGGCCTTGCTCACCGATTTGGCGGACCGCGGAATGCTCGACGACACTCTGGTTTGCGGACTCGCGGAATTCGGTCGCACACCCAAGGTCAATCCGGCCGGCGGACGCGACCACTGGCCGCAGTGCTTCTCCACAACCTTTGCCGGTGGCGGCGTTCAGGGCGGACGCGCGATCGGAGCGAGCGATCCCATCGGTGCCGTCCCGGCGGATCGTCCGACACAACCTGGTGAACTGGTCGCGACGATCTTTCATTCGCTTGGGCTTGATCTGCACGCCGAAATCCCCGGTCCCGGCGGCCGTCCCTTCCCGCTCGTGGACTTCGGAATGCGAGAAGTCAAGGAACTGTTTGTTTGAGCCATGATCCGACCCGCTTTGATGATTCGCTTGCTAAGTATTTTCGTCTTGGTCTGTTGTCATTCGCTTTCCGCGGCCGACTTTGCCGTCTTGCCCAAGGCGATTGAACTCTCAGGCCGCGAGAGTCGCCAACGCGTCACCGCGATCGCACTTCGAGACCAGACACCCTCCGCGATCCTCGCGGAGGAAGATGTCACTTGGGAGTTGGAAGACCCGACGATCGCGGTGATCGAGGACAACCTCGTTCATCCGATTGCCGATGGCGAGACGGAGTTGATCGTCACGGTCGGTGACCAGACGCAACGCGTTCCCGTAAAGGTCTCGGGTACCGGCGACGCACCGGTGTGGAGTTTTCGAAACGATGTTCAGTCGATCCTTGCTAAGGCCGGCTGCAACATGGGGGCATGCCATGGCGCGCTCGCTGGCAAGGGCGGGTTCCGCCTTTCGCTGCGGGGTTACGACAGCGACAGCGACTTCCTTTCAATCACGCGACAAGCACGTGGACGGAGGATCGAACTCGGGGATCCTGGCCGCAGCCTTCTGATTGCCAAACCGACCGGAGCGTTGCCACACAAAGGTGGCCTTCGACTCCACACCGACTCCCGGGATTATCGGATTCTCGCCGAATGGATCGCGGGCGGTGCAGCGGGGCCGCAGGAGACCGATGCCAAACTCGAAACCATCAGCGTTTCCCCCGAAGCCGCCACCCTTGCTCCCGGCGATCAATCGCAGATTCTCGTCAACGCACACTACGACGACGGCAGTGTGGTCGATGTCACGCACTGGTCTCAGTTCTCGACCACCGATGAATCCGTTGCCAGCGTCGATGACCAAGGGCTCGCGACGATCAACGGAAGCGGTGAAGGCGCCGTGCTGGTTTGGTTCGGGAGCAAAGTCGCACTCGCGAGGATGACGGTCCCCTACGCCAATGCCGTTCAAAGCATCGTCTACGAGCAGGCACCGCGGCGGAATTTTATCGATCATCTCAATCTCACTCAGCTTCAAACGCTTCGTCTCGCACCTTCACCTCGCTCCGATGACGAAGCTTTCCTGCGGCGTGCGACGCTAGACACCATCGGACGGCTGCCGACGAGCGAAGAACGTGAGCAGTTCTTTTCGGATGACAACTCGCAGCGTCGGGACCGATTGATCGAACGTTTGTTGGCAAGCGACGATTACGTTTCGTACTGGGCGTACAAATGGTCCGACATGCTGTTGATCAACGGCACGCGGCTCCGTCCGATCGCGGTGAAGAGTTACTACAAATGGGTTCGTGACCGCGTGAAGTCGAACCAACCGTGGGACCAGTTCGTTCGCGAGATTCTCGTCGCGACCGGACGCAGCGATGAAAACGGCGCGACCAACTTTTACGCACTGCACCAGTCTCCTGAAGAGATGACTGAGAATGCTTGTCAGGCATTCATGGGACTGTCGATCGGGTGTGCGAAATGCCACAACCATCCGCTGGAAAAATGGACCAACGACCAGTACTACTCGATGGCAAATCTCTTCGCCCGGGTGCGAGCCAAAGGCTGGGGCGGTGATGGTCGAAACGGCGACGGACTTCGAACACTCTACGTGTCGACTTCGGGCGAGTTGATCCAGCCGGGCCGCGGCAAACCTCAGCCGCCTGCGCCGCTCGATGCCGAATCCATTTCATTCGATGATCCCGTTGATCGCCGCGAAGTCCTGGCCGAGTGGATGACCAGTTCCGAAAATCCGTATTTCTCTCGCGCGATCGCCAACCGCGTATGGGCCAACTTTTTCGGGCGGGGCTTGGTTGAGCAGGTCGACGATCTACGGCTCAGTAATCCGGCTTCCAACGAGCCGCTTCTTGATGCCGTCAGTCGACACGTCGTCGACGTTGGTTTCGATCTCAAACAGTTGATGCGGACGATTCTTCAGAGCGAGACGTATCAGCGCAGCAGCGAACCTCTCGAAGCAAACCGCGCGGAGCAAAAGTACCACAGTCGGTACTATCCCAAACGCTTGATGGCGGAGG
>JBCBOT010000445.1:0-5728 GCA_039821165.1 Planctomycetota bacterium
AGATGCGTGTGGATTCTGTTTGAATCGAATTGCACTTCGGAGCGGATGCATGCGTCGCACATCGCTGTTGCGCGCCGGTCTTGCGCGACGATCAGTCGGTCGCTGCGGGTTCACGCTCGTGGAGTTGTTGGTGGTGCTCGCGATCATCGGCTTGATGATCGCGTTGTTGCTTCCGGCGATTCAATTCGCTCGCGAGGCGGCTCGCCAAACGAATTGCCGAAACCACCAGCACCAGATCGGTATCGCACTCGCGTCATACCACAACGTTCAGCGATCGCTTCCGATCGGCTGCGTGGAATGGCGTCCGTGGGGGGCACCCGAGACGCGCAAGCACCTTGCGTGGTCCGCGATGTTGTTGCCTCACCTCGGTGAGCAACCGCTCTACGAGGCCGTGGATTTCAACTACGCGTTCGATCATCCTGTCAACGCCGAGGCTGCGTCAGTCGTGGTCGAGACATATCTGTGCCCGACTGAAGTCCCGAGCGGATCACGTCGTGCCGAGATCAGCTACGCGGGAATCTTCGGCGAGCGACTCGTCGATCGTCGGCCTGATGACGGCGTCTTTCTTTACGATCGAGTCATTCGTTTTCGCGATTGTTTGGACGGGCTGTCCAATACGATCGCGACTGGCGAAGACATGATCGGGCCCGAAAGTGAGTGGATCAACGGCGGCAACGTTTTGGTTCAGGCTCATCCGATCAATGATGATCGCGTTTGGGTCGGAGACAACGAGATTCGTTCGCTGCATCCGGCCGGCGCAATGGTGCTGTTCGTTGATGGTTCGGTGCACCTCTTGAACGAGTCGATCGACAAGATCGTGCTTGGTCAATTGATCACCCGCGCCGGTGGTGAAGTCATTCCGAATGAGTCCTGGTAGTTTGAGCAACTTAGTTTTTCAGTCATAGGTCGTTTGTGATGTCACGTTTCTTTTTGTTTTCATCTTTGTTGTTGGCCGCCTCGTTCGCATCCGCGGAAACGGTGGTGGATTTTGAGGAGTTGAGTATCTTCAATGGGGCTCCGCCGAGTGGTGTCGGTGAGTATTTCAATGGATACGGCGCGGGAGCGAATAGCGACGGGTTTACGAGTCAGGGGGTCGCGTTCCAGACGCAAGAGTTTGGTCCGGGATTTTCCTATTCCAATGCCGTTGACACGACTTCGCCTGGATTTGTGAATCAATTCGCTGCGTTTCCGGGTGGCGGCGCATCGGCAACCGATGGTAGCACCGTGATCGGATCGAACTACGCGTTGGTCAACACGGGTTCGAGTGTTCTGGCCGATGGCACACCGACCAATGGCGCGAGCTTGACCTTTGGTTCGCTCAGCCGTCTTTCCTCCATCGATGTTGCCAACACGACGTATGCGATGTTGTATCTGCGTGATGGTGTCGACACTGATTTTTTTGGCAACCCGCAGTTCGATGCCGACAACCAGTTCACCGACGGTGACTTTTTCCGGCTGACGATCACTGGTTTCGACGGCGAGAACGGGACCGGCAGCACCACAGGAACGCTCGACTACTCGCTCGCGGACTACGGACCGCTCGGTTCTGGCACGGGAGATGATTTTCGTTTGGAAGGTTGGGACACGATTGACCTCAGCGGATTTGGGGACACGCGTTCGCTCACCTTCTCAACGACCTCAAGCCAGATCTCCGACTTCGGCCTCTTCTTTCACGATGTGCCCGCCTATGCCGCGATTGACAACTTGACCTTTGTGACGGCGATCCCCGAACCGAGTTCGTTTGCAGCGCTCCTGTTTGCCGGAGCGGCTTGCGTTCACCGTCGACGTCGTTCGAAGTGAAGTATTAGGCGTCGTCCGAATAGCGAATGAAGTTCTCGACGGTTTTCCGAAGCAACGCGTCGCCTCCGAAGCGCATTCCCATTGCCATGAGTTTGGAGCTGTCGATTTGGTGTTTCGCTTGTTTCGGGACGCCTTGAATCACTGCTTCGCTGCCGCTGAGTGATTTCGCCAGATCAGCGACTTCGTAGTCGCTGATCATTCGATCGCAGCAGTTGAACGTTTCGCCAGCGACGGCCTGTTCGTTCGTTTGCATCAGCAGCACGATCGCCTTCGCCACATCGGCGGCGTGAACGGATTTGGCGCCGCCGCTCACGTTGACGGTTTGGCCTGCGGCGACTCTCTTCACAAGGTCAAACCATTTCGAAGCTCTCATCGGTTCTGCTTCGCCGTAGATGGCGGTGGGACGGAGTGTCGTCGCGACGAGTCGTCCGCTTTGTCCGTAGTGGTGAACGAGGGTTTCGACGGATGCTTTACAAGCGCCGTAGAGAGTGCTTGGACGAAGCGGATGATCTTCGTTTAGCGGGCCCACGACTTGATCGTGCACGGCCCCGGAAGAGACAAACACGAATCGTGAAACCGCGGCATTCGCGGCGGCTTCAAGCAGCTGAAGCGAACTGGTGGCGTTTTGGTGCCAATACTGAAGCGGTTTATCCTCCGCCTCAAGGAAAGAGAGGCGCGTTCGCGACAGGGCACTGTGGATGACGACATCACAGTCGGTGACTAAGCGAGCGGCTGATTCTTGATTGCCGAGTTCGCCTTGGAGCCAGCGGACATGATCGAGTGTCGGTAGTGACTCCGGGGATCGCCGGGAAAGCACCACGAGGTCGTGTTGGCAGGCCGCGAGTTGGGCGAGAAGGTGGCGGCCTAGAAAGCCGGTGCCGCCGGTGATTGCGATTTGCACGAGATGTTCCCCCTGAGTCGAGGAACGGATCTCAACAGATCGCCATGGACACCACAACCATGAGTTGCAACGTCAAAGCTTCTTTCGGGGGGCGACGGGGCAGCGAGAAAGCTAGTTGCCCATCGCACCGGCGATTGCATCGCCCGATTCGTCAAAACTCTTTTTCGTTTCGGTGGTCAGTGTGGCGACCGATCCAATGCAAACAGCGATAATCAAAGCGAGCATCACCGCGTATTCAACGGCGGTTGTCCCGTCTTCGTCGTTCCAAAAGGACGAACGCTCCTGCTGCGTAGTCTCTTCGGTATTCATTATAGATAGGTTGATTGGCGGATATCTTGTCCAGATGTTCAACCATAGGTCAGAAAGGTCGCTAAACGGCGGACCTTCTGCATCATTTTTGAGACACTCCATTTTGTGCCGCCCGCTGCGTGTGCGGTTTGTTCCGGTGAAGCGACCGAACCACGCCCGTTTGGCTGCGTAGAGTTTCGCTCGGGACGGTTCTGTCGGTCGCGATCCCCTCAGCCGACGGGGAATCGGTTGCGGAGGCAGACGCCCCCTTCTACCCTGTCCGTTTGCCTCTCGGGATTGCCCCGGATTTCGGTTTCGCAGAGAAAGCCGAATCGGGATTCGGAGCTTGGTGCGACGGGCCAATCCTGATTCTTCGAAGTCCTCCTCTCCACCAATCTGATGTTCGGTCCAGTTTTCAACCGCGAGGCTACCGTTGTTCCCAAGCGGTCGAAGACATACCTGGCTCGGGGGATGTATCTGGTTGCCCTGTTCGGGCTGCTTTGTACCGGCTATCTCGTCCTCGACGGATCGCGTTCTTTGGCGACAGCGTCGGACGCGGCGCGTTTCGGCGGTTGGATGTTTCTCATGCTCGCTCCGCTGCAGCTCTTGGTGCTGGGGAGTTTGGCGGCCGTGGGTTCGGCGAGTAGCGTTGCTCAGGAAAAAGATCGACGCACCCTGATCTTGCTGTTGATGACGCGGCTGAGTGGATTCGAGGTGGTGGTGGGCAAACTGACGGCGACGCTATTGGGGCCGCTAACCATGTTGCTGGCCGCCCTGCCCTTCTTTCTTGTGTTGCCATTGCTCGGTGGTGTTTCGCCACGGCAAGTCTTTCTCGTTTTCACCGTCACCGCCGCCTCGGTGGTGCTGGCTGGCTCTATCGGCACCGTGGTCGGCCTCTGGCGCGAAAAAACGTTTCAGGCGATCGCCTTGACCGTGCTGTTGATCTTGATGCTGTTGATCGTCGGCGAAATCCTGGTCGCTTTGATCCCCGGCGGTGATTCTTTTCGACTGGCGGTGAGCCCTTTTCGGGCGCTGCTCGCCGCTGCGTCACCGCTCGCGAGCTTGTCGGCAGAAACTTCGCTCGGGATCATGCTCTTCACCGGCCTCGCGGTCGCCGCATCCGTAATCGTCTTGGGCGTCGGTGTCGCAAAGGTTCGTGTTTGGAATCCTTCGCGTGAAGTGCGTCTCAAAGCCCCGGAACCGGAGACCAGCGAAGAAGCCGAGGAGGAGGCGGATTTGCCGTCGAGCTGGAAAGTCCGCGCGCCGCGTCACGTGTGGAAGAATCCGATTCTGTGGCGAGAAGTGCGAACATGGGCCTATGGTCGCAAAGTCGTCGTGATCCGCATGGCGTTCACGGTTCTGTTTTTACTCGGCGCGGCGGTGATCTACGGGCAGATTCGGGACGGATCAGCGTTCGAGCCTGCGGCTCGCATCGGTCGTGCCTTGCCTGCAGCGACGTTGCCTGTCGCTGCGATCGGCGTCGTGAGTTTGGTTCTGATCAACGCGTTGGCGGTCAACGCGGTCACGGGGGAGCGCGACGGGCTCGCACTCGACCTGCTACTGGTCACGGACTTGAGTCCGAAAGAGTTTGTGTTCGGCAAGTTGCTCGGCGTCTTTTATGTCGGCAAAGAGATGATTCTGTTGCCGATCGCTTTATTGATCGCCATGGCGGTCTTTGGGGTAATGTCTGTCGAGAATACGGTGTACGCGATTCTCGGTGCGCTTGTGCTGTACCTGTTCGTGTCGATGCTGGGGATACATTCGGGGCTGAATTACGTGGCGGGTCGTACGGCGACGCTGGCGAGTTTGGGCACCGTCTTTTTTCTTTGCGTCGGGATCGCGATTTGCATGACGATCATGGTCAGTTTTCGCGGGGCGTTCCAACTCCAACTCGCGCCGTTCTTGGTGATGATCCTGGGTGGCGGGGCCGCTCTCTTCGCGTCGTTGGGGTGGCGTAACCCGTCTTCGGCGATCTTCCTGGCGTCGTTCACGTTGCCATTGATCACCTTTTACGCGATCACCCAATTTTTGCTTCAGACGGATCATCTTTTCGTCTTCTTTTCGATGGCGGTAGGATATGGATTCACAATTGCCGCATTGATGATTCCCGCGCTTAGCGAGTTTGACGTATCGCTGGAGCGTGATCGGGGCGCTGAAGGAGATAGCTGATTGAGCTGGATATCGGACTACGCCGGATGGTTGGTG
Organism: Planctomycetota bacterium; assembly: GCA_039821165.1. Lineage (GTDB taxonomy): Bacteria > Planctomycetota > Planctomycetia > Pirellulales > Pirellulaceae > Stieleria. Next base: position 5,195 of record JBCBOT010000445.1, read on the forward strand.
CCGATGGTCGTCCTCATCCTGCTGAGTGCGTTATTCAGCGGGAGTGAAGCTGCGCTCTTTTCGCTTTCCACCCGCCAACGCCGACATCTATCGCGTGGCGGGCGTGGTGGCCGGGTCGCCAGTGGTCTTCTCGGCGATTCGGAGCGTTTGCTGTCAGCAATTCTGTTCTGGAACTTGCTGATCAATATGACTTACTTTGCGATCGCTTCGATCGTTGCAGGTCGTTTGGAGGCCTCGGAAACGAGCGGCACGACGGTGGCGTTTGGCTTCACCGCGGTGAGTCTGCTCGCGATCATTTTTCTCAGCGAAATGTTGCCCAAGAGTATCGCTGTCCTTTCACCCACGCGGACTTCCGTACTGGTCGCGATTCCACTCGATGTGTTTGTGCGTTTGGTCAGTCCTCTTCTTGGTACCGTCAAAACGGCGAACGTACTGGCGAGTCGTTTGTTGTGGCCATCGTTCCGCTCAGAAACCGACATTGATTTGGCCGACATCGAGCGTGCGGTCGAGTTGGGGACGCATGATGCGGCGCTG
>JBCBOT010000446.1:0-5702 GCA_039821165.1 Planctomycetota bacterium
CGGCCACGAAAGTTAAAGCCGATTCCAGTGGCTCCCAAATGGCGTGAATGCCGCACCCCAACACCCAGAGCAACGCATGAAACCACCGCCACCGAAAACGATGTCTCGGCCGAGCACCCAGCAGGTTGCTGCCTTCGTCGGTTGTTTCGGTCGGCGGCTCATACGGATTCGTCATCACGACTTCTGCTTTTGCAAAAACCAAAGCAATGCCAACGACGCAACAACCGCGAGAAGCGCAACGGCGATTCGGATGCTTTCCGACGGCATCACGGCGATAGCACAAGCGGCAGCGAAACCGATGCCCATTAACGCCAGAAAGACTAGCAGCCGAACGGTCAATGACGACCGACTGGCCGGACCTTCAGCATCACTTGGTTCATACGGATTCGCCATACCAGCGATGTTACCTCACGACCGAACATGGCACTCCAAAGAAACGGACGGACTATGTCGCTAGGAAATGGAATTTTCGACCGCATGAAGACGCTTCAAAAGCCACGGAGGACCCTACAGCGCCCCTCTTGGGTCCTTCCCATGCTTTGCATCTTACCTATGCGGTGCAAAGCACCGAAATATCGACACAAAGTCCAGCAATTCCAAGGGCTGCACACAGCAAGTCGCACAGAGGCCCTCAGAGATGACCGTTGGTGGGTTAAGGCATGAGCACGGGCAATCGCGGCCAGGCAGCCAAACCTGCGTTAGACGGCGGCTCAGGGGCTCTCAGGGCATGTCGCCACGTTGTCGATTTGCATCTCCCGAGATGCCCCGAGTGTGGCTCGCGCGACTTGAAGACTCAGCGCAGCATCGACAACGGTGATTCAACACGCACGCGAATCACGTCTTGCAAGACCTGCGGATGCAATTTCGACGTGTGTGTGATGTGACGTTATCCAGATTTTGGATGGCGTGATTTTGAAGCCGGTAGATTTCGGGCATGAACGCTCCATCAAACAAACCGCTCGACGTGGCTGCCGTTGGTGTCATCGCTTCCGAGTTGAGGTTGCCCGTCTCACGGGTGCACGACTTGGCTCGCCAATTGAACATCGTTCCGGCTGTGATTCTGAACAACGTCCCGCACTTTGCTCGAGCCGATCGCGAGTACATCGCGGCTCACGTTCGTGAGATGGATCGGCAGCGTTCGTCTCTTTCCGACCGAACTCAAATCCAGTGAGACCGACCACTCACGCCGTTACCCGACTCAGCCGAATTGGAGGACTCTCAAGGATGACTCGCACACTTGTTCCGCAGCCGAAACGTGGCACGCCACGACGAAGCATTAGCGACAGGCTCGGCAGCCTATTCAACTCGATGACCCAGCTCGCGAGGCAACAGGAGCAGCAACGCGTTGCGACCTATTCCGAACTGGTTCAACAGCTAGCCGCCTGTGAAGTCGACGACAAAGCCACGATGCCCGAGGCGGGGGATGTTCACTCCATCTGCTCGGAAGCCTCTAAGTCAACCGCGGAACTTGAAACCGATGTCGCCCGCGCTGTTGAAGTGATTCGGCTTCGTGCTGAGCTGGCGATCAGCTCCGATCTCGAAGAGCAACTTGGGTCCGTTCGCCTTCAGTTTCGTGAACATCAAGCCGAGTTCGAAAAGGTTGTCGCGACGATGCAGGCACAAGGCGACCAGCTCAACGCCGAACAGAAGCGACTTGAGGATGAGGTCCGACGCCGAGGGCACAAGGTGCAACGACTCGAGGCACTCACCGCAAGCCAATGTGACGAGTCTGCCGAGCTCACCGAACGCATTTCAACGCTTCGATACCAAGAGGCAGAGCTACACGCGCGTTACGGTGTTGTCCCAGAAAAATACATCACAGGTGCCGCGAAGCTCACGGCAACGAAATCACTAGAGAGTGTCAACGCTGAAATCGAACGGATGGAGAGCGGCTTCAGCGACCAGTCGGCGGCAAAGCAGCACGGCTTGCGGATCCAACTGACAAAGCTGCGCCGTGAAAGAGATGAACTGACTAAACAGGCGAAGCTCGAAGAGCGGGGCATGCAACGCGGGGCACAAGTTCGACGTGTTCGCGAGCAGATCGCCGAGTTGGTGGCACAGAAGGAAAGTCTCGATTTAGCTCGCAAGGCGGAATTGGTTGGCTAGGGAAACAAATCGCACGCAAGGCTAGGCTCTCACTTCCTGTGAGGATCGGCCGCAAGTCAAGTGAACGAGCACCCCAGCTACACGACCGCCCGTGATCTTTGCCGTGCGATCGGCATCGCTCGCCCCATCTATTTTGTGGATGTTCACAGCCAGTATCTGACGCCCGCTGAAATGGCGTTCATTCAGTCGCTTGGTTCAACGACGGCAGTTACCGGGTTGTGTGCTGATCTGATGCTCCGTGATGGTGCACTTCGGTATTCCTGGAATGGTCGCGGTTTCTGCGTTATCTGGAAGCAATCCGCCCACGAGTTGACGGAGCAGCAAGTGCTCAGCGTCGTCTGTCACGAGGCGGGCCACTACTTCGATTACTCTCGGTTCCCGTCACGCGATGAACCCAACGAACGAAAGGCGAAGCGAGCACGGGTTAAGCTCCGCGCCCATCACGGGTCACGCTGGGTCCGTGCTACCGTCCACGCATACGAGCGGGCCCGCCTGCTTGGCTTCAACGTTGCGGCTGACCATCTGCAACTCAACCATCCCAGCTACGCGGCTGGCAATGTGAGCGCTCATAGGCTTATCGATGCCGTGGTGCCCGAGGTTCATGAACGAGCCGGCGAGCCTGTTGAATCGATCCTCAAGTCACCAAGGCCGAGAGCGCTTTCGACATTCTACGGCAAATCGAGACGCAAGCGGGAAGCGACCCGTCGTGACCAAATGCGAAAATCCGCCTAAAACGCCGCTGAACTTGGCGCTCAAGCCGACCAGATGCCCGACTGCGACAAGCGCCGCAAGCTGACGCGGTACCTCCTTGGCACCCCGTCGCGAATGGGATTAAGATCCAAACCTCGGGGACTTCCCGTTGTTGGCCGCGACTTTCGGAACAAGGACGGAATCCATATTCGACGATGACGTGCTTTGAAACCCTTCAGGTCATGACGTTTGATGACCCGATTCGCCACGCGTCGAGACGGCTTCTGATATAGCGCTCGCGTAAACGTATCCGCACTGAATCAAGAGGAAGGACTTGGTCCTCAACCCCTACAGCTCTCCGCCGGTTGCGCGTGATGCCAACAGCAACGGACAGTCTGAGCCCGCAAATCGGTTGTCCGCCTTTCGAGAGGGAGTTGTTCGTGGGCTACTCTGGTCCTCTCCCGTCGCTTTGTTTGGAGGCATTGGGATTTTCAACGAGTTCACCATTGGCATAACAAGCGAGTACGACACCGTCACGCAAACCTCGATCCGTTCTGAGCTTTCGTCCACGGATGCTGTGTACTGTCTCGCAGCAACCGCTGTTTCGGTGCTGGCGGTGATCGTGATTCCTTGGGCTTGTTCTGCTGGCGTTGTCCATATGTTGCGACACGGGAGAGCCAAACGATGACATGTCCTGAAGATGCGCTATCTCGAGCCATGATGAAACGGGGGACCATCCCGTGCATCGGAACCGGGCTTGCGAGTTTTCCGAATGGAGAATCAACCTTTCCGGCCCGGTGACGGGTGACGTTCCGCCAATTCATGGGCATTACTCCATCACTGCTCGGCTCGATGAAAACTCCACAGGTATGCATGGCCATCGCCTTGACTGCAGCTTTATTGCCGGGATGTGCATCGCTCGACGAACCCGGATTTGAAATTCCGCGCGGGACTCCCATTTCGCAGGATCAGATGCCTGACACATTGCGAGCCAAGCTCAATCTTCCACAAGACGTATCGGTTGAGTGTTACGGAGACGACCCGAGCGAGGGCTCGTACAGAATCGAATACAAGTCCGGTAAGGTCATCATTGTTGATTCAGATGGTGCAATTCAAGGCATGGTGTTTTAGTAGAATGGCGGAACCATCGGATGCATGTGAGTCGCCGAGTAAAGTTGTCTGAAGTGGTATGTCGCTAGCGGCGACCACGTGATCCTTACCGTCCGTCGTAGACGCACATGAAGCGAATCGCCATTGGATGCTTTACGACGATTGGTCTAGTCGTCTTGGTCTGCTCGGGCATCGCTTTTAGACCTTCGTTGGCAAGACGCTCGCTGCCGAGCAACGCTACCGATGTACATGAGCATTACGAGGACGCTCGATTTGGTTCCAATTTCGTTCGTTGCCTTAAAGCCAAAATCGAGAGGAATGACTTCGACGAATTCGCGACCACTCTCAAACTCACTGAGATGTATGACGCTACCCTGCATTCCGATCTCGGAATGAATTGGGGTCTGTGCGACGAACCTTGGTGGACCCCCCCTGATTCCCTCGACGGCGTGCGATTCCAGCGAGCAAATGGAGAGAGCTGCTTCGCTATGGCGTCATGGCATGAAGGGTACGTTTACTTCGCCGTATTCGCCTGGTAATCTCGAGTCGCAAGCCTGTTGCAAACACCACAAAATGGGATACGACGGCATCTGGTACGAACCGATAATGCCGACTCCCGAAGAGCAGGAGATGATGGATGCAGCACGCGCGCGGATTTCCGGCAAGAACGCGATCAACGAGACATCGACTGGCGAGTCGGAGTTTTCATGGCGAGGATTTGCGATTTCGCTAGCCGTGCTTGTGGGGATAGCGATGTTCGTTTTTGTAGTAATCTTTATCGTCATCTAGGCCGCCGGGCTAACGGTGGAACGAGCGAGATAGCCGAGATGAACCGTCAAACCGTTCGAGGCCACAGGCGAATTCAAACAACTGCAACTGTGTCGTGTGATCCCTACTATCCGAACTAACTGAGCGATAATGCCGACAACTGGAATTGTCTTGGCGTACCTGTCTGTTGCGTCACCTGGCATCGCATATCTCATCCGACGCCACCTCTTGAGGTCGGGAGCGGAGCCTCTAGCATTCCTTCTCGGTTGTGTTGCATGCTATGGCTTGCTGCTCTTGTCGCTTCCATTCCGGGAGGCCGAAATCGAAGCGGAAATGTACTCATTCGACCTGAATGACGACGGGGTATTCGATGACGCAGAAATGACACCAGAAGCAGATGCTGCGATGCGGCGTTGGTCGTCGGACGTTGGTCGAAACCTTGCTCCCCTTACTGGCATCTTACTTGCTCCGCTTTGGTCGGCGATGGTGTATGTCGTGCTTGCATCCGGCTACCTTGTTGGCAACTCGCTATTTGCATCGGTTCGGCTCGCTGTGCTGAGGCCGGCCAATGATTCATATCGATCGTCGCACATCGTGAACTCGTCCAATCCATATCGCCCAACAGGAGCTTCGAGCAACATTCGCCTGGCAAAAGAATGGTTGCGCCCATATCTTGTTCTCAACGCAGTCCTTTTCCCTCTCTCCCTGATATTCACGCTTGTTTTGCCATCGAGTATCACGCGGACGAATGTCTCAGTGCCGTTCCAAGGCGATTCGGTCACCACCCAAACAAGCATCTCCTTCACGACAGTTGACTGTCTTGCCCCAGTAATCTGCGCATTCGGATCACTTCTAATTGCGAATGCACTCTTGTTTCTTGCCAGACGAATGCGGAAAAAGTGCTGGGAAGCAACTGATGGTCTTTTGGATGGTTGAGGCGGTATGGTTCGTCTAGTGCCGCGGGAACGAATCAGTGTGGCTTGAAGGTCAGTGCCTTCGCACTTTGAAAACTCTCATTCGCAAGCCAA
>JBCBOT010000447.1:0-5673 GCA_039821165.1 Planctomycetota bacterium
GTATTTGTGGGGGTCCCGAGCCCATCGACGGTCATCACCTTCCAAGGCGCGAAGAACGCCCTCCATGAGCATGATCTTGCTCGCCTTCTCGTAGCCGGCCTCGCTCAGCGCCGAACGCAGTGTCCGCAGCCCCGCGACGCGTTGCGGCAGCGTCATGTCGGCCAGCTGTAGACCTTTGCGTTCATCTTTGGGGATAAAATGCCAATCGACCCGTTTGTCCGAGTCGTAGTCCATTACCGCGATCGCTTTCTGTTCATCATCAAGCTGTGACAGGAAGACGTCGGCGTACATGGCGACGCGTTTTCCCGGCGGGTCCTGATCTTTCAGACCGACAATCAGCAGGCAACATACGGCAAGGGTGGCAGGAACGATTCGCATCGCAAAGACTCGGCGGGTGTGTGGCAAGAAGTCGAAAGTGTAACCGAACCACACCGCGAGAACACGCGGCCTACCATAATGATCTGCCCATCCACCCCACGAGAGAGAAAACGTGCAACGATTCACATTCATCGCCTTTTTGATCGTCGTTCTCCTGTCGAACGCCGAAGCCGAGCGACCGAACATTCTGATTGCCGTTTCGGATGATCAATCGTTCCCGCACGCCTCCGCCTACGGGGCCGCGGAAATCAAAACGCCCGGGTTCGATGCGGTCGCCAAAGCAGGTGTGCTGTTCCACAACGCGTTTACGCCCGCTCCCGGATGCAGCCCGATGCGAGCCGCATTTCTGACCGGCCGCGAGATTTGGCAGAACCGCGAAGCAGGGACGCACGCGAGTTACTTTCCGCGTGACCTGCCGGTGTTCACAGAACAACTAGAGATGGCTGGTTACCACGTCGGTATGACCGGCAAAGGGTGGGGCCCTGGGCGGAATAAAGGGTGGCCGCACAACCCAGCTGGCAAAGCTTACTCATCGATCAAAACGAAGTCGCCGCCAGGAATCTCGGCGACCGACTACGCCGCAAACTTCGATTCCTTTTTGAAGCAACGCGAGGATGGCAAACCGTTTTGTTTTTGGTTCGGAGCGCACGAACCGCACCGTGTCTTCGGGAAGGGACTCGGCAAGGAGAATGGGATCGACCCCTCGAAATTATCCGTGCCCAAGTTCTTGCCTGACTCCCAGGAGGTCCGCAACGATCTGGCGGACTATTTCTACGAAATCCAGTGGTTCGATTCGCATCTGGTTCGGATGCTCGACCGACTGCGTGCGCTCGGCGAGTTGGACAACACGCTCATCGTTGTCACCAGTGACAACGGCATGTCATTCCCGAGGGCCAAGGCGAACTGTTACGAGTATGGCATCCACATGCCGCTCGCCATTGCTTGGCCCGATCGCATCCCCGGCGGCCAGGAAACCGACGACCTTGTGAGTTTGATCGACGTGACGCGGACGATCCTTGCAGCGGGTGAAGTCACGCCGCAGCGGTCCGACGAATTGTTCGGCACCAACCTGTTGCCACACTACGGGCCCGCGGACAAGACGCCACCGAAACGTGAGGCTGTTTTCAGTGGGCGCGAACGGCACTCCTCGTCACGTTTCAATTCGCTGGGTTATCCGTGTCGATGCATTCGGACAAAATCCCATCTCTACATCCGCAACTTTCGCCCGGAGCGCTGGCCGGCGGGGACACCTCGGAAGTTCGACAAGGCGGAATACGACAAGACGGGACGATTGACGCTGTCGATGTTGGGGGCGAACGATGGCGGCTACCACGATATCGATGCTTGCCCGACACTGACGTGGATGATCAAAAACAAGTCCCGTGGGCCAGTCGGGACACTGTTGGACGCCGCGGTGGCTCTTCGGCCGGCAGAGGAACTTTACGATATTCGCAGCGACCCCGCGTGTTTGAACAACCTTGCGGAGGAGCCTGCGTTGGAGTCGACTCGGAAGGAACTTTCAAACCGCTTGGAGGATTACCTGCGCAAGACAGGCGATGTCCGTGTGACTTCACCCGAGAATGGTGATGTTTGGGAAACCTACCCACGGGTCAGTCAGTTGCGTTGGTTTCCGACACCGATGTGGGCTAAGGAGAACCCGGACCGAGTACCCGACCAGGAATGGCTCGAAAAACGACGCCCCCGCTAGCGGGTCACCGACTGAGCGGGACTCCTCATCGACGCCACCAGCTGGAGCTGGATGTCTTTGGCGGGTTGTCGAGGAAGCTTTGGAGCTTGTCACCGATTCTTGCGCAGGCATCGGGCTCCTGCGGCTGGAGGTCTTTGAGGAGAAGGGTCGGCCATGCTCCCAAGGAGGCTTCGGCTCGGGTGAGGCATTGGCTGGCGATCATACGGAGCAGCGCTACGGTGTCGATTCGAATTCGATTGGGAAGACTGGCTTCCAAGTCGTCGTCCCAGTCGGCCAGGTAACCGATCCAACAGTCCATTCCCGATGCGGCGTCGACGAGCGCCACGTTGGAGTCGTGATCGATAATCGCATTGTCCGCGGTCACGCTCCCATGCGCTGCACCGTTTTGGTGTGCCGCCGACAGCGTGAATGCAATTCGAATGAGATGTTGAAACACAGCTTCATCCGGTAACAACGGTAGTAGTTGCGAAAGCGGCGTCCCAAAAACCCAGGGCCGAATGACGGCCAAGTGCCCGTTGTTAATCGCCGCCACCCGTGGCGGGATCCACGACGCGTGGGCGAGGCGACTCGTTTTCTCGCAAACGTCCAGCATTCGTGAACGCTGCTTGCGTTCGAGCGGCGATAGGAGCGGGAGAATTTTCATGGCCACCGTTTCACCCCTTTCGATGTCACGGCCCGTCACTAACCAATAGCGGCCCAGCTTGGTCGGCGTCGTGGCGATACATCGGGCTCCTCCCATCCAACCCGGTGGCGGAATGGGAATCGGCGCATCGATGGAGTCGTCAGACCTTCGCGCGAATCGTCCGTCTCGAGCACGACGTCCCTTTGGCACCGTGATCTCGCGTTGTTCGCAATCCTCGAAGGATGCTTCGATCGAGGCCCCGCGTGTGCCCGATGTTGAGAGGGACAAACTCTGATCGATCGTCCCTTCGTCGAGGCGGTCAAAAGCGCTGGCCTCCATCGAGAAGGATGCCTCGTTGAGTTCTTCTTTGATTTGAGTGACCGATTCGTTTGGAGGCGTCATCTCCAGGAACAGCAATTGACGAATCGGATCGGCGAGACTGGGAAAACGCTCGGTGAAGAATTCGACGCGTCGCAACTGGTCCATCTCGCGGCGGACACACATCTCGGCGTCGAGTACGTCCAGGATGTACTCGTCACTCGTTTCGAGTCGGGGAAACTGGTGAGCGTAATCTTCGACCAGGACGTCTTCGCCACGTCTTCGCTGGCCGATTAGATCGACGCAAACCAATTCGACGAGTTCCTCGTCAGTGAGCGATTCGTCATCAACGAGTTCACTCAGACGCGCGCCGGGGTATTCACTTCTTCGTTCTGCGACCCAGCAGATCAATTCATCAATCGTGACGTCACTCGGCGGCGGACATGGTTTGGCCGGTGACGCGTCGCCCATCAGACAGATTCCTCGATGCCGATTTCCTTGCGTGCTTTTTCCAAGGCACGTTTGACACGCATCCGAGCGGCATCTGACTTCACGCCGAGCTTGTCACCGATTTCCGCCCAGTCTCGATTCTCCAGCATCATATCGACTGCGACGGCATCGTTCTCACCCAAGATCGAACGGACTCGATCGGCGACCTCACGACGCAACGCGACCTGGCTGGGCGTCGATTCTTCGACGCGCAATTTGATCTCCTCCACCGGAACCGCTTCGGTGCGACGAAAATCGCGGCAATGCCGGGCGAGCGTTCGAAACGTGTCGACGACTTCGTTGTCGATGGCCCTCAAGATGTAGGACAAGACATCTTCCGCCGTGAAGTCCGAGCCGGCTTGTCGTTTCGCAAGATCGACCATGACTTCGTTGCAGATGTCCATTGATTCGGTTTGACCGGTCAATCCGTATTGGCGAAGTCTGGTTCGAGCCCGACGCCGCAACTGGCTCCCAAACGTCTGCCAGATCTCCTCGAGTGACTTCGGTGGGATTTCCTCCGACTCGAAAGAACCGTCTTCTTCTGGGATTGGCGTGCTCGATGACATGTGGCTTCGTTTGGGATAGACGATGGAGCGAGGCTTCTGCGAACAGTGACCCTAACTTCTTCTGGCAAGGATATCAGGGGCCCGAACCTTCACGATGCCGAACGGATGTTCATTCTGGGGCGGACTCGACCGCTGTGTCGCTTTCCTTCGCAGGAGTGTCGTCTTTGACGGCCGATTCCACACCGTGTTCCAACTGTTTCGCTCCGACAATCATCAGAACACCCAACACGAGCAGCCCCGCCCCTGCGAGTCGCAGCGCGGAAACAGAACTTCGCGGATTTCCGAGGAGCCCGAAGTGATCGAGAAAGATCGCAACGATCGTTTGCCCCGTCATGACGGCGGCGAACCAAGGCAGCGAACCGACTCGAGGAACCCAGAACAACGAGGTGGAGACCATCACAACGCCGATCGCACCTCCGAGCCAAACCCACCAGGGCAGTTGGCCGGGCGGCGTCACAAATTTCGGCGGAAAGCCACCGAGAGCCAGCGTCAGGACAAGAAGGATCGCGGTACCGCTGGCGAAAGAAATCAGCGACGCCTGCAATGGATGCGCGACACTTTTGCCGAGTGAACCATTGACGCTGGGCTGAATCCCGAGCAGGCCGCCGGCCAAGAGGCCGATCACGATCGCGACGATCAACATCATCGTTCGCGGACTCAACGGGGTTGGCCGCTGGCATCATCGGAGGCGTGTAGTCTCGCCGTGACGCCGGGCGCAGTCGGCGTCTCGCGTTTTTGGGGGCCCGCAATCTCGGGGCCCTCGTGTGCGATTCGATTTTTCTCGTCCACAAAAACGAGCTTCGGCTGGTGTGTCGCCAGATCCGCTTGAGGGACAAAGGCGTAAGTGGCAACGATGACACGATCACCGGGTTGGATCAGGTGTGCGGCAGCCCCGTTCGCGCAGATGTCCGACGAGTCCGGTAAACCCTCGATCGCGTAGGTCTCCAAGCGAGTTCCACGCGTCACATTCCAAACACAAACGGCTTCGTAAGGAACGATGCCGGCCGCCTCCAACAGGTGCGGCGGAATCGTCATGCTGCCTTCGTAGTCGACGTTGGCCTGCGTGACAGTCGCGCGGTGTATTTTCGCCGAGAGAAGCTTTCGAAAAGAGCCAGTCATGATCCCAGGTAGTTCTGCAGCAATTCAACGGTGCTCGGTTCAGAGAGCGCGAGTTTGCCGAAACCACGCACACATCCGGCTTCCATCGCGGACTCTTGGTGTTCCTCGTAGTTGGTCACCAACATCACCGGCACCCTGCCGACTTCTTCGTCCGCTTTGATCATTTTTACCACGTCGAGACCATCGGAGTAGTCGCGATCGAGTTTCCGATTCACGGTCACAAGCGCAACGTCTTCTTTTTCTCGCAGCACTTCCAGGGTCTCCGCGGCATTGTGCGTTTGCACCACCACGGCGTCGAAGTTGGAGGTGACGAGTTGGCGAATGGAGTGGAAGTCGGGACCGCAGTTGCCGCAGTCGATTACTGTTTTGGCCATCAGGGGTCTAATTCTACTTTGCTTCAATCGCGAACAATTTGTCTTTGGTGCTGATGTAGATGCGTCCGTTCGCAGCGATCGGCGTGCTGTAAACACTGC
>JBCBOT010000448.1:0-5669 GCA_039821165.1 Planctomycetota bacterium
GTCGGTGAGCGTCGAAACGATTTCGCTAATCGTCGTTTCACCATCGACCTGCTCGAACGCAAAGTCACCTTCGGGGTCTTTGTCGTGACCGACAAGGTGAGGGATCTGCTTCAGGATGAGGATGACGCCGATAGCCGCCAGCAACCCCCGAATCACACTGGTCGGAAAGAACGCCGAGAGCGCTCCGGCTTTCATGAGCCCCATCCCGATCTGGATCAACCCACCCAGCATGACCGCCAAGAGAAACGCACGTGGCGAACCACACGCGGCGACTTGAGCCAAGACGATCGCGGTCAATCCTGCCGCAGGACCGCTCACGCTCGTGTGTGATTTACTGATCGCTCCAACAACGAGACCACCAACGATCCCGGCCAACAGACCCGACATCAGCGGAAGTTGACCTTCGCCGGGCCCCGCTCCTGAGGCGAGCGCGATTCCAAGACACAGCGGTAACGCCACCAAGAAAACGACGAGCCCACCCCGCAAGTCGGCCACCAATGTCCCGGGGCCGAAAGGCTTCGGATGAGATTGAGTTTCCGTGTCGGTTGACGCCATAGCAGTGTCCAAGTGATCGAAAAGTGATGAGTCCATTCACTGAAGAACGGACCATGATAGCTTTTCTCACCGGGGCCGCGCTTGAGAGCGCGGCTGATGGCCGAAAAGATTCGTTGCCTCAGAGAACCGGTCCCACGGTCCAAGGCACGAATTCATGATCCCCAAAACCGTTGCGTTCACTCGCCGTTCGCTCGCCGCTGGCCACACGCAAGGCAAACTCGAAGAACTCTTCGCCCAGCTCCTCAATGGTCTTTCCGTCAAGCGCCACGCCGGCATTGAGATCCATGTCGTCTCGCATCCGTCCAAAAAGATCGCTGTTGGATGCAATTTTGATAACGGGCGTTGGTTTGCAACCGAAACAGCTGCCACGGCCGGTCGAAAAGAGGACGAGATTCGCGCCCCCGGCGACTTTACCGGTGACACTCGAAGGGTCAAATCCTGGCGAATCCATGACCGCCAAACCGGGAGTCACCACTCGCTCGGCGTAGTCATAAACCGCCTCGAGAGCCGTCGTCCCGCTTTTGGAGACCGCCCCCAACGACTTCTCGGTAATCGTTGACAGACCGCCCGCCTTGTTACCGACGGAGGGGTTGTTGTCTAGTTCGCCGCCATAAAACGCAACGTACTCCTGCCACCAATGCAACAAGTCGACCAGCTTTTGCGCGACCTTGGGCGATCGGCTCCTTTCGCAAAGTAAGTGCTCCGCTCCATAGAGTTCCGTGGTTTCCGAAATGATCGATGCGCCTCCGCAAGCAACGATGCGATCCGAGACCGCGCCGATCGCCGGGTTCGCCGTGATGCCCGAATAGCCATCGCTACCTCCGCATTCAACGGCAATGGTCAACTTGGAAGCGTCTGCGGTGCTCCGCCGTGCTTCGTTGGCACGGTCAAGGATCTGTTCCAACAGTTCTTCCGCGCGAGCAATTGTCACCGACGAGCCGCCCTCCGACTGCATCGTTAACGTTGGCACACCGTCATCGCGCGTGAGCTGCTCCCCTGCCGCGGAGTAGAGCGGGACAACGCCATGATGTTCGGCCATGTAGGCCGGCGTGTTTTGCTCGCACCCGAGCCCGATCACCAGTCGACCGCCGACGTTCGGATGGTCGGCGTAGCCCGCGAGCGTTCGCCCGATCATTTGATGTTTGCGACCGTGATATTGCAGCGCACATCCGGTCGTGTGCGTGGCGGCGAAAACACCATCGACGTGAGGCCAACGACGCATCCGCGCCTCATCAAATCGGCGTACCACTTGATGACAAACGGTCGCACTGCAATTGACCGTTGAGATGACGGCGACGTAGTTGCGCGTTCCGACGCGACCGTCCGGCCGCACAAACCCATCGAAACTTGCGCTCAATGATGGCGGAGCGTCCGGCGGATTGGTCGATTCGATCTTGGTCGCCACCGAGTGATGATCCGCAAGATTCGCCGTGTGGACATGCTCCCCCGGCTCAACCGGCTTCGTCGCCACCCCGATCGGTTGCCCGTATTTCAAAACACGAGCGTCTTTTGCAATGCCTTTAAGAGCGATCTTGTGACCCATCGGGATCGGTTGACGTGCCACAACCCCTGAATCAATGGATTCACCGATATTCAGAGGCCGCGTTGCGATGGCGACGTTGTCGTCGGGGTGAAGTCGGATCGTCGCGGACATCGAAACCGGGTGTCAAAAGAAGGTCGCGCCGTATGGTTCCGGCGATCGAATTAGGTCTCTATATTCCTCGCTGTGACTTGGAAAATCCAGAGCACTCCCATCAACATGGCAAGCGGAAAATCGAGTCCATGAAAATTCATGAGTATCAGGGCAAGGAGTTATTCCGAGCCGCAGGCATTCCGGTTCTTGAAGGTATCGTCGCGAAAACGGCGGACGAGGCCGCGGCGGCCTACGAGAAATTGGGCGGAGCTGTTGCTGTCGTCAAAGCCCAAATCCACGCGGGCGGGCGTGGGAAAGGCACGATCATCGACAACCCAGACCAGAACGGTGTCGTGCTTGTGAAGAGTGCGGACGAGGCTCGCGCCGCCGCATCAGGCCTGTTGGGTAACAAGCTCGTCACGATCCAGACCGGCGCCGAAGGCCAGACCGTCAACCAAGTCTTCGTCGAGGCCGGCTGCGACATCGCTCGCGAGCTCTATCTCGGCATCGTGCTCGACCGCGGGGACATCAAAAAACCCGTGCTGATGGTCAGCACCGAAGGCGGGATGGAGATCGAAAAGGTCGCCGAAGAGACCCCCGAACTGATTCACAAAGAACATTTCGATCCCGCAACAGGACTCGAAGCCTACCAGGTTCGAAAACTGTGCAAGAAGCTCGGAATCTCGGGTACGGCTGCCAAAGCGGCTTTCAAGTTCATGACGGCCATGTGCCGCTTCTACGCCGACTACGACTGCGAATTACTCGAAGTCAATCCGCTCGTGATCACCGGCGATGACCAAATGATCGCCCTTGATGCCAAAATCAACTTCGATGGGAACGCGCTCTATCGGCATAAGGATATCGTCGAACTCCGCGATCTCGCCGAAGAGGAACCCACCGAGGTCCGCGCGGGCGATGCGGGATTGAGCTACGTCAAACTCGATGGCAACATCGGCTGTCTGGTCAACGGCGCCGGTTTGGCCATGTCCACAATGGACATCATCAAATACCACGGTGGTGAACCGGCCAACTTCCTTGACGTCGGCGGCGGGGCAAACACCGAACAGGTGACCGAGGCGTTTCGGATTCTACTCTCGGACCCGAATTGCAAAGGCGTACTCGTCAACATCTTTGGCGGAATCGCCCGCTGCACCACGATCGCCGGTGCAATTATCGAGGCCGGCAAAACCGTTGGGTTCAATGTCCCACTCGTCGTCCGACTCGAAGGCACCGAAGTCGAAGAGGGTCGAAAGATGCTCGCCGAGAGTGACATCGACATCATCACGGCTACCGACATCACCGATGCCGCGAAAAAGATCGTCGCCGCGACCGGCGTCTGATCGTTCCGCGCTTTTAATCAACGGCAAATCCCTCTCACTAGCACATCGGTCCCATGAGCATCCTTGTCGACTCCAACACGAAAGTCATCTGCCAAGGTATCACCGGTAAAGCCGGGACGTTCCACTCGCTCGGTTGCCGCGACTATGGAACCCAAATGGTCGGCGGCGTTACTCCCGGGAAAGGCGGCCAGAACGTCGAAGGCATCCCGGTGTTCGATACCGTTGAAGAAGCGGTCGGAGAAACCGGCGCCGACGCCTCGATGATCTTTGTTCCTCCGCCATTCACCGCGGACGCCATCCTCGAAGCGCTCGACGCGGGCATCAAAGTCATTGCGGCCATCACCGAGGGCGTCCCCGTCATCGACATGGTTCGCGTTTACGAGAAAGTTCGTGCGAGCGATGCGGTCCTCATCGGCCCCAATTGCCCTGGTCTGATTACGCCCGGTGCTTGCAAGATTGGCATCATGCCTGGCTACATTCACGAAGTCGGAAAGATCGGAGTGATGAGCCGTAGCGGAACGTTGACTTACGAAGCCGTTTGGCAAACCTCGGCGCTCGGACTCGGGCAAAGTACCTGTGTGGGACTGGGGGGTGACCCGATCGTTGGAACCAACTACATCGACCTGTTCAAGCTCTATCAGGAAGACGATCAGACCGAGGCCATCTTGATGATCGGCGAGATCGGTGGTTCTGCCGAAGAAGAGGCTGCGGCCTATGTGAAGGAACACGTCACCAAGCCCGTGGCAGCGTTCATCGCCGGTCGTACCGCTCCTCCTGGCAAGCGGATGGGGCATGCGGGTGCGATCATCAGTGGTGGAAAAGGAACAGCAACGGAAAAGGTGGCCGCGCTCGAAGACGCTGGTATCGTCGTTGCACCCACACCAGCCGATATGGGCCAAGCCGTCGTCGACGCCATCGCCAAGAAAGGCTGAGACCGAACACGCAGTCGATTGGCACCGCCTGCCACGCGAAACGCGAGAATACGAACAACCACGTCTCACCCTCGACGGGTGAGCATTGCCTTGCCCCAAAGCGCATCGCCCGCTCCAACGCGAGCGCCATCCTAGCGAACATCATCCGAGGCGAGGTCATCCGCTATTTGCGCCTGGACCATCGCTCGTATTTGTTCCATGGTCGCTTGATCTGATTTTACTTGCGTAGCCACACGTTCGACGTCATCCCAATGGGCGGGCGGATTTCGGCAAAACGCCATCTGTTCTTGATAGTATCGCTCCGTCTCCCAGAGCATGTTCGGTGCGAGAATCAGATACAGAACCGCCACGCATGCGCTGAGAGTCAAACACCCTGACCCGAAGGACCTCGCCCAACCACGGAACAGGACCCGCCGCGACACCGCAGCGTTTTCGGGCTCGACTTCTTGTTGGCGGCCCCGGGCGCGTATCAGTAGCCCGATCAATCCAGCCCACACCAAGAGTGTCATGGTTGGACCGTGATAAGCTTGCCACTGGATCGCCGTCCACAACCCTTTCGATCGTTCGGACAGAGCCTTCGCCCAACTGGTCGCGTCCAACCCATTCCAATCACGGGTAGGGATCGAGAGATCAAATGGGAGTTCGTCGAACGAATCTTTTCCCAACTCTGCGGCCGCGGCAAGCCGAAACAGTACTCCGGATATCGAGACAAACCAGAGCAACGAGAAGAGACTCAGTTTGAAGGTACGTCGCCTCAACCATAACCAACCAAGCCAAGCGATCAGAGCCACGGGACCGGCGATCAACAACAGAGTGAACCCCCATGCCTGGACCGATCGCGGCACCACGCCTGAAGGCGCCAACCCGAACAACAAAACGGTGACGATCAAACAAACGAGAAAGGAAACTCCGAGCGCGACCGCACTCGTCGTCGTGACTTTTCGCTCTTTGCCGAGTCGTGAAAGGACGAGAACCGGAACACCGACCAGGATCAAGACAACGACACTGGATGGTGCCGCTTGAGCAACGAACATGGATACGACATTTAGCTGGCTGGGGACCAAGCTCGTGACAGAAACCTTGGAGCTCACCTCTTCCGCCACCATGCTTCTCATGCGTGCCTCTTCGTCCATTGCCGCAACGGACTCGATCTCTTGTTTGGAGAAGAGGCTCGCGTGCTGATCGACGATTCGGTTCATCTTGCTCGTC
>JBCBOT010000449.1:0-5651 GCA_039821165.1 Planctomycetota bacterium
CCCACACGCCCCGCCACGACCGATGCGCTACGCCTCGTCCCTTGCCACCGCACTCGTCATCAACCTTCTTGTCGCCATTTCATGCTTCGGCGACGAGAGCGTTGTGCAATGGAACCTTGATCAAACGACGACACTGAAACAGGTCGGCAATCTGCGCCCGATCGCGGGGCCTCAAGCTCCCGAGTTCCCGGACTTGGGAGACGCAAACGAGGCGCTTCGGTTTCGAGGACGCGAACGGATCACGTTGCCTTCTCAAGACCGGCTCAAATTCACGCTCGGTGAAGCGCTCAGCATCGACGCATGGATCGCCCCCGAGCGTGTTGTCGATAACAGCCCGCGCTACATCGTCGGTAAAGGCCGCACCGGGAACCGTGGATTTCGGCGTGACAACCAAAACTGGGCCCTGCGTATCACCCCGCAAGGCAAGGCGTACCGTCTGAGTTTCCTCTTTGCGACCCCCAAGACCGACGGCGACGGAGTGCGTTGGCATCGCTGGACTTCGACCAAGACATTCGCCGCCGGTGACGGCTGGCACCATGTTGCCGTTGCCTATCGATTCGGTGATCCGGAATCGATCCGCGGTTGGATCGATGGAGAATCGGTCGTTGGAAAATGGGACATGCAGGGTAGCACCACCGCGGCTCCAATCGTCGACGACGACGAAGTCTGGATCGGTTCGGCACAGCGGGGAAATCGCACCAACAGTTTCGTCGGGGCGATCGACCAGATCACGGTCACACGACGGTTGCTCGACGCCGACGTGATTCGTCAACGCTACCACCGCGACGAGTCCATTCCGCGTCAATTCAAAATCGCCAAACCCGCGATGCCTCTCCTGGGTGAACTGGGCGGGACTGTCCAGTTCTCACTAAGAGAAGAGCTCCCAGCGGCCGACGCGTGGCCCGATTCACTCGACTACGAACAGTCTTCCGAAGTCCTCACATGGACCGGCGATTCGTTCTTACTGCCGAGGCTTCCGGCTCACTTCGATGACTGGGGCATCCGTTCGGCGTACCGCCCCAACGTTCTTCTCACGATTGCCGGCGACATCGAGCTACCGACGGGAACACATCGCTTCATGATGCGTTCCCGTTCGCTCGGCCGGCTCTGGATCGATGGCAAACTGGTCGCCGAAACGCCCGCCACACTCTCCAACGCCCCCAGCGGCGAAGAACCGATCACGCCGGTTGCCGACCCGCCGCATCCCGGTGTTCGTCCGCGAGGTTATCGCCAACAAGAAGTGTTCGCCGAACACAACATCGCGGGTGAATCAGCGAGCAAGACCTGTCGCGTCGTGATGGAAGTGATCGTCGGTGGAAAAAACCGTCGAATCGAGACCGGCGAGATTTGTGCCGCGATCGAAACAACGGATGCCTCGTCCTTCGACGTACTCGCCGTCAAGGATGCGGTTTCGCGGTCGTTACAAGATGCCGATGCCGAACAGCATCTCGCGCGTCTCGAATCCGATCTACTTCTCCTGGAAGTCAAGCAACGTCGCCAACTCGCCTCGAAGCGAGATCCGTTTTGGGCGAATCGTCATTCGATTGCGCGGACATGGGCGGCTTGGAATCCGGTTGCCGTTCCGCTCGGGCCCGCGGATGAAAATCCCATCGATGCGTTCATCCGTCAAAAGATCGAGCGGGCCAAAGCAGAACTCGCAGCGTCGGAAAACGCGCCGTCGCAAAGCAAGTTCCATCAGACCGTGCTGCCGATTCTCAATGAGCACTGTTTTCGATGCCATGGTAAAGCGGCTAAAGGTGACCTGAGACTCGATTCACGCGAGGGCATGCTCACCGGTGGTGAAACCGAATGGGCAGCGATCGAACCCGGTGATGCCGAATCCAGCGAATTGATCCTCCGATTGCAAAGCGACGACCCGGATCAAAAGATGCCACCGGAAGGCGACGGGCCTTCACCAGAAGAGATCGACACGCTCGCCGCGTGGATCGAATCGGGAGCGAACTGGCCTCAAGAACCGATTGACCCGCGGACTCTGGAAACCACCGAAGGACTCGGCGACACCGCGTTGCTGCGTCGCTTGTTCCTCGACACGCTCGGCGTTCCTCCGAGTGAAGACGATGTCCGCGCGTTCTTGGCTGAACTCGCCGCGAGTCCCCGTCGGACCGTGATCGAACGCTGGATCGATCGTCTGCTCGATGATGATCGAGTCGCGGATCACCTGATGGCAGATTGGCTTGACCGGTTGGCCGAGAATCCCTCACTCCTGAACAAGTCGCTCAACTCAACAGGCCCGTTTCGCTTCTTTTTGCACGACAGTTTCCTCGATCGGAAACCGATCGACCGCATCGTGACCGAGTTGATTTTGATGCGTGGGGACGCGCACACCGGAGGGGCCGCCGGATTCGGAATCGCGGGTGAAAACGATGTCCCGATGGCTGCCAAAGCCCATATCCTGGCGGGTGCGTTTCTCGGTGTCGAACTTGGCTGCGCCCGTTGCCACGACGCCCCGTTTCACAGCTCCACTCAAAGCGACCTGTTTTCGATGGCGGCGATGCTGAACCGTCAATCGATCGCGGTTCCCGAATCCAGTCGTGTCCCGGCCGCGTTCTTCGAAAACCAGCCGCGACAGTCCTTGATCGAAGTCACCCTGGCGGCCGGCGAACGCGTCAAGCCACGCTGGACTCTTGAATCCCTTACCGATCTAGGCAACTTGGACCGTGAGTTGACAACGGACGAATGGAATCGCCTGATGGAGAATCCCGGCGACTCCCGTGAACGATTAGCGGCCTTGATCACCGCTCCCTGGAACTCACGTTTTGCCGCCGTGATCGTCAATCGTGTTTGGCATCGCCTGATCGGCCAGGGAATCGTCGCCTCGCTGAACGATTGGGAACATGACGCGCCGAGTCACCCCGAACTGTTACGTTGGCTCGCCACCGAGTTCCTTCAAAGCGGCTACGACATTCGACACGTGATGCGTCTGATTTTGACAAGCGAACTCTACGCTCGCCGAGGAGTGGACCGACCCACCACTGACAATCCCACGCGCCGTTATTTCGCCGCACCGATTCAACGACGCTTGACCGCGGAACAAGTTGTCGACTCGTTGTATGCCGCCACGGGAACAACGATGGACTCGGAGGAACTAACCTTCGTCCACGACGGTCGCCGCTCCCTTTCGAATCGCCTGACTCTCGGACGTCCCACACGTGCATGGATGATGGCCACCCTCAACAACGAGCGTGATCGTCCCAGCCTCTCGCTGCCCAAGGCTCGTGCGATTGTGGACGTGATGCAAGCGTTCGGATGGAGCGGTTCGCGACAACGTCCGATTCACACACGCAACACCGACGCGAATGTGCTGCAACCCGGTGTGCTGGCAAACGGCGTGCTGGTCCAATCACTTTCGAGGGCGTCGCTTTCCAGCACACTCGCCGACATCGCGGTGGATGCTGAGTCACCCGGTGCGATCGTGGACAAGCTTTTCCTGCGGTTCCTTTCCCGGTTGCCCGATAAAGAAGAACAGGCCTTTTTCAACAGCCAACTTCGCGAGGGTTTCTCGGATCGCATCGTTGCTGAAAACGATCGGATTCCGCCGTCAACCGAAGAGCCCTTGCCACTCGTCCACTGGTTTAACCACCTCCGTCCGCGTGCCAACGAAATCCAACTTGAAAACGAGCGGCGAGTTCGCGTCGGTCCGCCTGCAGATCCACGCCTTAAGCCAGCTTGGCGGCAACGCTTCGAAGACGTCGTCTGGAGTCTCATCAACCACGATGAATTCGTTTGGATGCCGTAGTTCAAGAGGAGAAAGACAATGACTCTGTCACGAATGAATCGACGCCACGCGATCACTTCCTCGCTTGCGGCGAGTGTCGCAGCCGGAACCGCGCCTGCAACGACCATCGCTCCGATTTTGGCGGGTCAAGCCGAACACGTGATCTCCATCTGGCTCGGCGGCGGCATGGGGCAAATCGACACATTTGATCCCAAACGAAAGGGCGACCCCAAAGCGAAAAAGGCTGGTTCGTATTACGGCTCGATTGAGACTGCCGTCCCCGACATCCGCGTTTGCGAACACTTGCCCGGCCTCGCAGAACGGATGGAACAAATCACCGCCGTGCGTACCGTCCATCACGACGTCATCGACGAACACGCTGCGGCGACAAATCGCATGCACACGGGTCGTGCGATCAGCGGCACGGTGACCTACCCTTCGCTCGGATCATTGATTGTTCATGAGCGCGGATCGATTTCGGACGAAGCCCCCGCCTACGTGCTGATCGGCTACCCAAACGTCACCCGTGGGCCCGGATTCTTAGGGGCCGAGCACGGCTACCTGTATTTGACCGGTACGGACGAAGGCCCCGCGGGACTGTCACGACATGAACGTGTTTCCGAGTCTCGCCAGAGCCGTCGCGAAGCGTTTCTCCGTCAACTGCGCGGTTCAGACGAAGGCCTGTCCCGCGCTCGCGCCGACTATCGGGACACAACCGAAAGAAGTCTACGACTGAGCGGTGGCCCATTCAGCAAGGTCTTTGATCTCGCGAGCGAGTCGGATGAACTCCTCAGCGCTTATGGTGGTGAGTTCGGTCGCCGCTGCCTACTTAGCCGACGATTGATCGAACGTGGCGTCCGGTTTGTCGAAGTCTCACACAATCTGAACTTTCTCAATGGTTCGGGCTGGGACGTGCACAACGAAGGCATTGTGAACCAGCACAAATTGATTCGCGAGATGGATCAGGCGTTGTCCGCACTGATCGATGATTTGAAGTCCTGCAAGCTTCTCGATAAAACGCTGATCGTGATCACCACCGAGTTCGGTCGGCCACCGGAATTCGATAGCGGCGGCGGACGCGGTCATCAAGGAACCGCATTCTCATGCGTCCTTGCCGGCGGAGGCCTCAAACACTGCGGGGCATATGGACAGACCGACGAACTGTCAAAGCGGATCGTCAGCAATCCCGTTTCCGTTCCCGACTTCTTCGCCACCATTCTCGCGACCCTCGGCGTCGACTACCGCAAGTCACTCTTGGACGGCGACCGTCCCGTCCCCATCACCGACGGGGGCATCCCGATCGCAACACTACTGGGATGATACGTTTCGACAACTGGCTCAGTCCGGTTCTTTCATGCGCCGCCACCGCTCGACACCCGCGATGATCTCCCCCTTTCGTTGCATGATTTCATCGCCCAGTTCGACGACCAAAGGGTTCGGCCAAATGGAGTCGTACTCCGAGCAACGCTCGACAAGGAACATTTGCTCGAATGGATCCTCGCACGGAAAGAGGAAACACAACGTCAGCAACGCGACGGCGGGTGACCGGCTCATACCTGCTCCGCAATGGACCAGCAGCCCGCTCATGTCCTCATGAGCCGCCAACCACGTGAACAAGGGTAAGACCTGCTGTTTTGTGGGCGCCCCCTTTCGTTGACGTGTTTTGCGATCACGAAAGGAAAGGCAGAGTTGATGATGCTCCGGCAGTGACGCAAGCCGAAAGCTATCCAGGCCTTTTTGGTTCGAGTCACCAATCGAGATCTGATGCGAGATTCGAGTGGTTTCCACCGAGTCAATGAGCGACTGGCCACAGATCTTTAAATGCAAGCTCACGTTGATCGCATCATCGTTTGCTACTCAAACTGAGCGGTTTTAGTGAATTCACCCTCCCTCGTTTTGTGTTTGATGCCAACGG
>JBCBOT010000450.1:0-5649 GCA_039821165.1 Planctomycetota bacterium
CCGACGCGAACCGACGCGATCGGTAAGGTCGACGGCGAGTTGATCGCCTTCCCGACCAATAGCGAGTTGGAAGAAAGCGAGCTTGACATGATTGTCAGCGGTTCGCGTGATCAAGTGGCGATGATCGAAGGCTTTGCCAACGAGATGCCCGAAGACCAAATGGTCGAAGCGATTCAGTTTGCTCACTCGGTGATCCGAGACGTCATCGACTTGATGGATGAGCTCGAGAAGAAAGTCGCGCCGGAGAAGATGGAGTTCGTACCGCCGGAAGACGACGGCTTGATGGACAAGCTCTCCTCGGCTTACTACGACGAGTTCAAGACTCAAATGCAGACACCGGGCAAGCAGGAGCGTGCTGCGGCCGTTCGAGCGTTGTCCGAGAAAGCGATGGGAGAAATCATTCCCGATCCTGACGCCGAAGGCGCGATCTGTACCAAGCGATTCAAGACCGTGTGGCACGACTTGGAAAAGAAAGTCGCTCGCGATTTGATCGTCGCCGGCACTCGTCCCGATGGACGTGACGCGACGAGCCTGCGTCCGATTCACTGCGAAACGGATGTCCTTCCCCGCGTCCACGGATCGGCGATTTTCCAGCGCGGTGAAACGCAAGCGTTGATCACCGTGACTCTCGGGACCGCTCGCGATGAGCAACGGGTCGACGGGTTGCACGAGGAGTACAGCAAGAAGTTCATGCTGGACTACAACTTCCCGTCCTACTCGGTCGGCGAGTGTCGTCCGATTCGCGGACCTGGACGTCGTGAAATCGGTCACGGCTGTTTGGCCGAACGAAGCGTCGCGCCGGTGCTCCCGGCTGCCGAAGATTTTCCGTACACCGTTCGCGTGATCAGCGACATCACCGAGTCCAACGGCAGTAGCTCGATGGGTTCGGTTTGTGGTGCAACACTCGGCCTGATGGCCTCCGGTGTTCCGATCAGCAACCCCGTCGCCGGTATTTCGGTCGGTTTGGTTCGCAAATCGGACAGCGAGTACGTTTTGCTCACCGATATCATCGGTGCCGAAGATCACTTCGGCGACATGGACTTTAAGATCGCCGGAACCCAAAACGGTATCACGGGTATCCAACTCGATTTGAAGATCACTGGAATCAGTGACGAGATCATCCGCGCGACGCTGAAGCAATCACGCGAAGCTCGAATCGAAATCTTGCGGAAGATGCTGACGACGATCCCACGTCCTCGTCGTGAGACCGCACCGACGGCGCCGCGTTTGCTCCGAACCCGAATCGCTCCCGACAAGATCGGCGCGTTGATCGGGCCTGGTGGAAAGAACATTCGCGGGATCCAAGAATCGACGGGCTGCGTCATCGAAGTCGACGACGACGGCACCGTTTTGGTCGCCGGGAACGACAAGGATTCAGCTGCCGAAGCGATGAAGCAAGTCGAAGCTTGCACCGCCACCGTCCAGATCGGCAAGATCTACGACGGTATCGTCAGCAGCATCAAGGACTTCGGTGCGTTCGTCGAGATCCTGCCGGGTCGCGACGGCTTGTGCCACATCAGCGAACTCAGCAGCGGGTACATCAGCAGCATCGACAAAGTCGTCAACGTTGGCGATGCAATGAAGGTCTTGGTGATCGACGTTGATGAGCATGACCGTGTCAAGCTGAGTCGACGCCAGGCCTTGGAAGAGCTCGGCGAAGAAGATGAGATCGCGGCAATGGTCGGCGAAGACGGTGGTGACCGTGGCGACCGAGACCGTGGCGGCGATGACGATGGTGATCGTCCGCGTCGTCGTGGTGGCAGCGGCCGCCGTCGTGGTGGCGGCGGAGGCGGAGGCGGCGGACGTCGTCGCGACTGAGTCGCTGCCGCTAACGTGACAGAATGAATCGCGAACGGGGGCGAGTGCGAAAGTGCTCGACCCCGTTCTTTTTTGGACACTCTTCCGCAGCGGAGAACGAGGAGACGCGAGCCGCAGTGGTTGCCGGAAACCCGCAGCCGACGCTTTGCGGCTCACGGAGCGACGGGGCATCACTTGGGAGCCTGCAGAAGCCCCGATTCGATCAGCGACCGCCCTTCTTGAACGACCTTTTGGAGTGGACGATCGAGGTTGTTCGGGCGAAACGCGTAGCCGTCTCGGTCCTCTGAATCGGACAAGCAAACGACCACACTTAGACCAATCGGCGGTTCACCCACCTCGTCTGTTTGCAACTCGTTGATGTCGACAATGACTGGTTGATATCCGGGAGCGGTGAAATTCAGTGTCGGGCCGGCTTTGTAGACACGCCACTCACGAAGCGTCGATTTGAAGTCTGTGTAGGCGTATTCGACCACGTCGAGAATCAAACCCTGGGAAGTCGCCGCGATCGATTCCGTTCCGGTGTAGGCGACCGTTTGTGGAACAGGCAAGCCGTCTTCGATATCAACGACCACGAACGTCAGCAGTTGAGTGCCGCCCCTGGAAATTTCGGACACTAAGAGACGGTCCAGCGCGACGATCCCGCCAGCCGCGAACAAGACCAGCAGAAGCAAGACTCGAAGCGTGAATCGTGGTTTAAGCTTCATCGTCAGACCGGTCCGAAAAGGTGTCAGGACTCTTTTCGATCCGCATGCGAGTCTCATGCGAACCCACGGATACGCACGCGATCATACGCCTTCTTCCGGGTCAGCATCCGCCTCGATTGGGCGGACCAACAACCCGAAGGCATCTCGTCGAACCACGCGGACTTGTGAACCGACGCTGATCGGACCGCGATCGCTCTTTGCAGGATGTTCTTCGGCCTCAAGCGACGCCTCTCGACATAGACGAACGGTCCCGAAGGGCATCAGAGCCACCACGACCTCGGCGGTTTGCCCCACCAAATCGTCCCCGTCCTCGTTCGGCTTATCGGTCGATCCGGGGGGCGTCGAGAGGGCCGGATGCGCACTGCTGGTTTTCCTTCCCGATGAAGAGCCTGGGCACGGATCACACACAAGGCAGCAGTCACAACAGTTTGGCGATGAACAGTCCGCGTCTTTTGCCGAACAATCACAATTGGGTGCGTCACAACCACCGCAGTCACAATCGCACACACCGCAGTCACAGTCACAAATGCCGGCTCGCGATCGACGTGGAGCCGCGAGCGAAGCAAATGAACGAGTCATCGACGGATTTCGCACTCGGTTCGTTCGACGAGGAATGGTTTGGATGCGATGCCGCAGGGTTCGGCACGAGATCAACTTTGCCGCCGGAGTGTCGCAATGCTCGGCGATCATCCATCCGAGTTCAATCAGCTCGCGCTGGCTAAATTCCAAGCATCGCGCGGCTTCGCCGACTCCACCGAGCGGATTGAAATGACCTCGCTTCGAATCCACTTCGTAGTCCACGGCGCAATCAAACGCGATGAGTGCCCTGCCGACCCGTTGCCCAACCATCTCAAAAAAATCGACGAGCCGGGCGTCGACCGATTCGCCTTTGGCTGCGGCAATCCCGACGGGAAACAACCGAAACACCAAACCAAACGCTTCACCCGTCGGGCGACAGTAGTCTGCGATCGCCGTCTGGCCTTGAGTCTCCAGCTCAGCGTGCTCCGCCAAGAGTGTTTCCAATTCAGTCGCGAAACCTGGTGAGATTTCACGGAAGAACGCATCCGCTCGAGCCATCTGTCGCTTCAAAGTCCACTTTGCAAAACGCGCGGGAACAGATGAAGCATCCTCAATGTCGTCATCCAATTTGACACGTGCCAGCAGCATGGTGAATGCGCCGCAAAACATCGCCGCGAACCGGTCTTCAAGCGATGAACCATTTCGCAATGCGGAATATCGACCGGACGTTCGACAGCAGCGAGGTGTGTCTTGGTCGGCGATTCCGATGAGGCCCAAATCGGTCGCCAGTGAACTGACGAATATCGCCTCGTAACTCAAAAAAGGAAGTGAACGCCGTCCCATCCAATCGCGATTGGAACTGCAGTGTGAGACGTAGAGCCTGCGAAAGGCGCTGTCATAACGAGCGCCTTGGAGAAACCCGAACATGACGAGAACCTCGAAGCGGATGTGAGCCTATGTTCTACCGCCGCGCGGGGCCCAGGTGGACAGCGACGTGGCGCGAGACTCTTCATTTGGCCAAACCAATCCCCGGTTCCCTTTTCTGTTCTCGGTAGACTCAACTCCAGATTCTTGGCGGCAACAGATCGGACTCGGCGAGGCTTAATCTCGGAGCAGCTCGCGGATGCCGAACGTAAAGAAGGTTCCGATTCCAAAATTCGTCAGCTCTTCATGAGGCTTGTAACGCAAGATGAGAGTGTCACCAGGCTGAACGATGATATTCTGGCTGGATTGATTCATCGCTTGCTGAATGTCAACCATGATGTTGAAGGTCCGACCGCACGGTAACTTGCGAATGACAAAGAGCAGTGATGGGCTTGGGCCGCCCAGTCCGCCGGTGAAGCCAAGGACACCGCCTCCTCCACCACCACCGCCGCCCTGTGAGCCAAGACCGTTGCCCGCAATGGCCAACGCGCCGAGGATGTCCAGGTCGTAGTCACGTGGGAGCAAGAATTGTCCGCCACCGAGTAGTCCGCCCGTGTAGAAGAACTCCGTCTCTCGGCTCTCAACAAGCACAATGTCTCCGTCCTCAAGCTCGACGTCCGAGGGTGAGATCACGAGTTGTTGATTGGGTGGTAATCGAAGCGGGATGCGCGTGACGAGCTGATCTTCCAACAGCCCATCGGTGTGGGCGAAACAACCACTGCTCGACAGGCCGAGGTCCGCTTCGAGGGTGATCGGAGAGCAATTCGAGCAGTCGCCATGCCCGCCCATGAGGCCCGCGATGATTTCGGATCGCTGATCTGCTGGTATGCGCGAGGTTCGGAATACAACCACCTCATTCTTCTCGTTCACACCCGGTAGACCACCTGACTGAGAAAGGGCATTGAGGACATCGCTCTTTTGGAAGGGGAGCGTCACGGAGAATGCTTGAGCGGAAGCATCGCTTCGGGACGAGACACCGATTCCCGAGTCACCGCCGGAGACATTGGAACGGAAAACGAGGATGTTGTTCGCTCGTCCCTTCATCAATGAAACGATTGCCTGCTCATCATCTCGACGCAGGATCTCTTGCTTCCGGTACTTCTCAGTGATCCGTTCTCGGGCTTCACCGACGGATAGCCCGGCCACTGAAAACGGAGGGAGCAACGGCAAACTGACCATCCCCTTTTCCTGTACCGGAATGGGAAAGCCAATGCTCGGCGGGAGATCGCTGTCGCCGAAGTTCACCGGAGGCGCCGCCGGCACCGAGTTCGGTGGTGAAAAGGGCAAAACACCCGGTATGTACACCGCGAGGATGTCGCCGGCGCCGAGCGTGTACTCTTCATCGCGTGACCGTGCCAAGGCAACGATCGGCACCGGTGTGAACTGGCTCCGTCTCACGCCAAGCAGTTCTTCCGGCACCTGCGTCACGGGGATACCCGTTATCGGTGTCAGCACCGAGGTGCAACCGGTAACGCACATAGCCATGCATGCGAGTCCGGTGGCGATAGCCGCTCGGAAATTCACAACGTTCCATCCAGTCATAACCAAGCATCCTTGCTTCGTGGTCATTGTCTGTGGGGGTGAGAGTCCGTGCGGTCGCGTTCATTGAATGAGGGAGCGGAGGACCCGAGGGTGTTTTGTTTACTGGTTCGCGTCGAGAGGCAAACTCAGCAGCTCCGCCAAC
>JBCBOT010000451.1:0-5637 GCA_039821165.1 Planctomycetota bacterium
ATCACGGTGGTGGTTCCCGTCGAGGTGACCGTGTCGATCCGCCGATGCGTATCGTAAGTGTATTCCGTTATCAAACCTCGCGAGTCAACCACCTTCGTCGGAAGGTCTGCTGCCGCTGTGAACGCATCGCCGTACGTAATCGTCTGCACCTTGTCGCCTGGACCGATCAAACGGGTGACCAAATCTCGATCGTATTCGAAATAGGTGGTCACACCCCGGGCATCGGTTGCGGTTAGTACTTTGCCGAACACGGGGTCGTATGTTGCGGTCGATTGCACGTAATCCCGATACACTTCGACGATATTGCCGAAGGTGTCCGCGAACGGGTCGAGGTCATGCTCGTGCGTGTACCGAGTGACCCGACCGAGCGGATCGGTGTAGATCTTCACGAATCCGCGATCGTCACGGGTCCACTTTTCCCTACTGATCTCATCGGCTTCGGGGATGACGACCGGGGAGACATCACCACTCGTACGAACATATCCGATTCGTTCTTCCGGACGACCAAACGCGTCGGTGTAGTAACGCGTTGCCGTATCGTATCCAATGGGATTAACGGGTTGGTTGCCGTCCAGGTTCGCAGCGCCGGGGGCAAGAATGTCGGCGGCAGGTGCAACGACCTCTGCGAAGACCAAGTCAGGCGTTGGCAGGTAATCCACCTTGAGAATGTGTTTCAAATAGTCGGGGGCATCATCTTCTTGTGCCTGCGAAATGGGCAGGAAATCCGGGTTTTTGATCCGATACTGGTTGCCCGCGTCGTCGATTCGGCCTACGGGAAGCGTCGACGAAGCGAGGGACCGAATCTCGTAGGTCCCCTGACCCAGTTTAAGTGATTCGATGCGACCACTGCCGGGTGTGTAGTTCATCGATGTGATGATGAACTCCGTTGCGTCTGCTTCAGCTACCGTATTGTGCAACGATTCAATGAGCTGGTGCGGCGGTAATGACGACCCCAGAATGTTCCCGGCTTCCGCCGGACTTGTGAAGATGTCCGCGACGACGTAGCCGCGAGTTTCGTCACCGACTACTAACGGGCCATGCTGAGGGTGTGCGATC
This sequence comes from Planctomycetota bacterium, assembly GCA_039821165.1. Classification (GTDB taxonomy): domain Bacteria; phylum Planctomycetota; class Planctomycetia; order Pirellulales; family Pirellulaceae; genus Stieleria. The sequence goes on from JBCBOT010000451.1 coordinate 1,057, forward strand.
GTGTGTGGTTGATCGTATAAGAATAGGCGGGCGCGATCTCCCTTCGTGATTGAGCGCAAGAGTCCACCCGAAACTTCAACATCGATTCGTCTTATTTCTCCGTCGGATTGCAAGTCGATCGACGTGAGATAGATCGCATCGAAGTCGCTGTCGTCGTAATTGAAAACAGCTTCCGAACCATCTCCAGGGCGGATACGTGAGATGAAACGTTTGCGCCCGTTTGAATCAGGATCTGGGTCAACAAAGGTCTCGTACTCAATGTCGATCACAGGCCCGGAAACGGGAATGATCGATGTCAGTAGTCGATCACTATCGTAGATATAACTGAGACCGTTGTTGACTTGGTACTCAAACGTGTTGTTGGACCAATCTTGATCAAGGTATGTTGGATCCGTGGTGGTTCGATCGGGATCGTAAACTATCAGGTCGCCATAGTCTTCATCAAAGATGCGCATATGTCCTTCGGGGCTCACCACCGCAATCCTCGGAGCACTCCGATCAAAACGCGGATCGGTCCATGGCTGACCGGTCGCCGCATTCACCTCGACCAACAGTTGCGGAAGGCCAGAGATTGCCCAACCATCGCCGAGTCCGCCAAATCCACGATCCCCGTTCCCGGCGCGGTGATAGACCGTCGTTGCGCCACCTGTCGAGAAGTTGTACGCTCCGGCAACCCCATCAAAGTCGACACTAATATCAATCGAATAGGGGTACTGGCTGTTCTCCGTGATTGGAAACGCCGCTTGAAGGTTCAACACGTAGGTGTCAGCCTGATCTGGGTTTAACCGTCGATTGTCAGCCATTGCGTTGCGCAGTACGACAAGCTCTTCTTCTAGCTGGTCAAATCGTTGTTGCTGATACTCTGTAAGAAACAACGGTCCTCCATGCTCATCCACTCCTACGTTGTGAAGGCGGTTGGATTCTTCGAGAAGCGCAAGGTATTCGTCCTGCTTCTCATAGAATGGATCGCTATAGAACTTGACTGTGCGTTTGTTCTCGACACCAGTGTGTTCAAAGAGTTGATCATCAATCGTCAGCGTGGCGGTAATGATCGAAGGCACCGGCTGCCCAGCGTCACGATGCAACTTTGTCTGAATAATTGGGCGTGGGTCAATATTGTTGTTGTTGTAGACAAGGTTGAACATTCCCAGGTCGGCACCGACATCCAAGTCCAGTGGTTCAGTTAGTCGAATCGACCCTGAGTTGAGCGCCACCGTCGTTGATCCAATGGTCGTCATCGAGTTTTCGTCAATTGAATCCGCAATTGGCAGCGAAGTAAGAGACCATCCCTGGTGAGTCGCAGTGCGATACGATCCGCCGCCGTATTCATAGTGAGGCGACGGAAGGACGAAAGAACTTTGGGCAATCGTGGGTCGTCGAAGCGTGGATTCCGGGAAGACTGAAATTCGAATTTCTCGTTCGTCGCTGAACTGGCGACCGTCAGTTGCGCGGACCGTATACGTTCCGCCTTCGATGGTCTCAAATCCCTTGATCTGAGGAATTGGAGTGATGTGTATGAAGCCATCCTCAAATTCGACATGTGCCACGTGCTTTGTTGTTTCGACAATCTCAAGCGTGACTTCGTCCCCATCCGCATCATAGACACTCGGGAACGGAAGCGTGTGCGTAATGAAGTTGGCATTCGCACCATCAAGTGTCAAAACGAGTCCGTCCGGAGTCGTTTGCCCAATTGGTTTGAGATCATAGAAGTGATCATCTTGGAACACGATGAACGCTTGCACGAGACTTCGCGCCACATCGGCATCCGTCCAATCAGACCGAAGAACCGGTGCCGGGTGCAACGTCACATCAAATACGTCGATGAGGTGCTGGACGTTGGTGGCATGCTTCAATGTGACTTCAATCACACCGCCGACGCCCATCTCAATCGTGGGCGCGGGTGCCGCGATCGTGTCGTCAATATGGAAGCGAATTTGTTGGTAGTTGCCCGACTTCTCGGCTAATCGAGATTGAAAAAGGACCTGCAACGCTCGATCCGTTCCGAAGTCGCTGGTTCGCCAAGCGTAATGAGTTGTGTTATCCGCGACGCCGCCCGTAACAGACAAGCGAATTGTCTCGTCCGCCGGCGTGTTAATGACGGGCGCGGAGTTTGTCACATTGATCGTTGCGTGACTGTCCGACTGATGAATACCATCGGATACTACGTAGGCGAATTCGACCTGATGTTCGCCGTGCGACTTCCACCATTCCACGTCCGGAGTGTACAGGAAGGTTCCCTCGTTTCCTTCGGACGTTCGTTCCAACGTGCCGACATTGACAGTCGGTGTGCCAACAATGCTCAGTGGATCTCCTTCGGGATCCACATCGTTCGCGAGCAGGTCAATCGTGATCGGAGAACCATGGGAAGTACTAACACTTTCTGAGGTTGCGATAGGAGCGGCAGTTGTCAGCGAGAGGGTAACATTCGCGGGAGCTGGGGAGACAGCTGCCGTGTTGTCTGAATACGTCGCGACAAACTCGTATTGGAACGAATACTCGCCCACCAATGGAAGATCGGGCAACACGGTCACGGTTCCATCGGCATTTGCATGCACCGATGCCACGGCGACCCCAGCGTGGTCACGAAGGAACGGATCGGCGAGTACAACGACGCCTCGATCGAAGCTGTCATTGGCCATTACGTCAAGCGTGTATTCGGCGTTCCTCGCCGGTCGCACGAAGCGATCATTTGATGCTGCTGGCGGTAACCGCTCAAAACGGATCGCATCACCAGATATACGGCCGTTGGCATCGAGATTGTCAATGGTGACGATAAACTCAGCAATCTCCACGCCGAAGTCGTCGACACGCGGTAACTCGACTTCGCCTAAAAGCTCGAACGGTCGATTAGTAGCCGGATTCGATGTTTCATTTTGGAAGTGGACGTCGTCTGGCAATTGCTTCTGATTGACTGGGAAACTCGCAATCGTCACATACCTGTCCTGCCAGTCGTACGGATTCGGACTACCGTGTTGCGGGGCGACGTAGGCGGGATCAAGGTAGCGCAGCTTATAAACTGCGTCGCTAGCGCGGCTGCCTCGCGCATCCCAAGTCGCCCAAATCCGATACTTGTCTGGCGTCAAGCGGTCGGGGTTTGATGACAGAACATTCGCAGCGGTATCAAACCGCCATGAAAACTCAACGAATTCGTTGTATTGATCGTATGTGTTGTAAGAGTAGTGCGAACCGCTCTGGAAACCCGTCGAGTTCTGGAATGCGTTGAAGCCGTTCGACCCCAAATACTCTTGATAAACACTGAATTCTGGGTCGCCATTGTCAACCGTGATCATGCCCACCGAATCCGACGGTAAAATCGAGCCTTCAAGAGCAATAAATGCTGGTGCAACCGAGCTTGGAACAGCCACGCGACCACTGAAGTAGCCTACAGTCCCGCCCACAAAACTAACCGAGATCGTGGCCGATTCCCCTGGTGCGAGAATCACAAATCCATCGATGTTGTTGACGACCTCGAAGCCTGCCGGCCACTGCGTGATTTGCTCGACAACGACCGGCCCCGCACTCGTATTGGTAATGACGAAGTCACGCGGCGTTGTGCTTCGCGTATCGCCGAAACGGCCATTGCCGGTGACGCTTAGGGCTGGACCGTTACCAATCTTTTCGATTCGGATCGCGTCAGCGGTGACCCGCTCCGTTTCGTCGTTCGCAACCGAAACGATCAACGTTGAGCCAGTGAGATTGACGTCCGTGAGTTGCTCCCAGAGTGTACCATCGACCGTTTGCAGGTCGTCCGGCGCGACCTTCTGATTCACGACCGCCGTTCCAACGGGACCATTGAGGTCTTTCAGTGTGTAGCGGGCTTCACTCGTGCGGGAGCCTTTGGCAATATAGGCGGCCCAGACTCGATACTCGCCGCTGGAGAGTCCTGTCTGAATCCAGTTTGCTTCGCTAGACGGTTCGTTGAAGTCTTCACGACCATACACCCACGTGTAGTCCCCGCCATAGCCTTCGGTGTCTTGGTAGACCCAGACGTCAGGCGCATACCCGACCGGGTTGACGCTGTTGAAGGGAATGGGGCTCGAATCGGAGTCATCGTCGACTATGTAGATACGTCCTGTGCTCAGGTCTTCGACTCGGATCGCATCCGCCGAGACTTGGAACTGCGCGTCGTTCTCGAGTTCGACTTGCAAAGACCCTCCTGCCGCAAAGTCACCGAGGAGAGCCCATCCGGTGCCATTGTCGTCCGGAGTGATCAGGTCCGCTGCGGGGAACGTTTGGTCAATGAAGACATCGGTACCGTTGATCGTGTACTTCGCAGTGGTTGAATTCTGATCTGAAGAGACAAAGGTTGCCCAAACACGATACGAGCCCGACACGTCAGGCAAGGTCCACCTAGCCCGGTCGGTACGGCCAACGACGCTACTCGAAAGGGCCCGGTTGTGGTCGCCGCGGAAACCCTGTGTCGAATCGCTTCGCCAAACCTCGCTAATACTGACTTGATCCTCTGCACTGAACGGAACGTCTCCATTCGCACGATCGTTGTCAACGATCCAAACACCGCCCACAGGGGGCTGGACACCTCCAATGATCCGCACCGATTCGACTTGTTCGTTCGCGGTGAAT
>JBCBOT010000452.1:0-5590 GCA_039821165.1 Planctomycetota bacterium
GTGTCAGGGAACTGTGGCGGAACTCAAGTGATTCGCTTACGGCTTGGGAGAAGGCTGCCACGTCGCCCAAGGCCGATTACTACTCACTCCGCGAATCCGTTCCCAAACTGACGAACGGTCCTCAACTTCAGTCGATGATTCCTTCGGCGACCACGGATGATCGCGGCCGTTTCGTGTTGCGAGGAATCGGTCGTCAGCGAGTGGTGGAGCTGTTTGTGAGCGGGCCTGAGATTGAGACCGCGATCATTAAGGCTCGCACCAGCGATGGTGACGTGGTGACGGTTCCGCATCAGTTCGGTTTTGGAGCCGTTTCATCGATGAGGGAAACGTATCAGCCGAGAACGTTCACCCATGTCGCGGCACCGTCTCGCCCTCTTCGCGGCAAAGTAGTCGATGACGAAACGGGAAACCCCGTCGAAAACGTGCGTGTGTCGGCTGGTTCTGTGACCACGTTTACCTCGTTCGGAAAGAGCTATCTTTCTGCAACCACTCGCGCCGACGGAACGTTTGACTTGCCTGGTCTTTCGTTAAGCGGCGACTCGCTGTTTGTCATGCCGCCACGCGGGTCTCGCTATCTGCCCCAAGGTGCACGTCCTGCTTTTACAAAGGGCGATGGTCCGGTGACGCTCGACTTGCGACTGACGAAGGCTCCGATCATTCGCGGCCGCGTGACGGATGACCGGAACGGCAAGCCCGTCAAAGCGGCGATTCAGTATTTTGCGAAATCAGACAACGAGTTCTTGGCCCGGCATCCGGGGTTTAAACAGAGTGGGTCACACGAAGTCGTGACGGACGAGGACGGTCGCTTTGAAATTGCCGTCTCACCCGGCGAAGGCTATCTCAGTGTGTTGGCGTTTGACCATGCCAAGTACAAACGCGCGGGACAGCATCCGAAGGGCACGTTCGCCTCACCAGCGGCAGCCCCAGGCATGTACCGAACTTACCCCTCGCTGCTGATGGTTGCGAACTTTCATCACGTAGAGCCCGTAGCGATTGCACCGGCGGCCAACGTAGAAAGTGCCGATCAAGAGATTGATATCGCGTTGGGATCGGGCGCGGAGTTCATTGCGGAAGTCGTTGATGCGGATGGCAAGCCGGTAACCGATTTCGTTTACTTGGGCGAAAGCGAGTCTTCGGGTTGGCGCACCGCGCGGGACGGCAAACTATTCGTGCGGGGCTACTACGAAGACCGTCCTCGTGAAGTCATCGTCTTCCATAAAGCCACGAACTCGGCCGCGCGTCTCGGGCTTACTGGCAAGGCACCGCGCAAATTGGTGGTGCAACTTGAACCCGCTGCGTCGATCCGTGGGAGACTGCTGGACGACCGGGGCCTACCGCTGGCGAACAAGAAGGTATTCGGTGACGCAGTCGTCAAAAACGACTTTGGAAAACCAGAATACACCTGGGCAACGGATGACCAGGGACGGTTCGGAGTGCTCGGAATTCTACCCGGGCGGAAATACAGCCTCTGGGTAATGACTTCGCGTGGGATGGTCGAGTTTATCGCCAAAGACGTCGCGACTGATTCCGCAACGGGCAAGGACCTCGGTGACATCACCGTGAAATAGTCGCGGTTGTTTACACGAGCGAATCGAGGCGCGTTATGAGTTGGTCACGCTGGCAACCATCGAAAGCACAACCTTGGGATCATCGCCGAATTACCCATTTGTGGCGACGAGCGGGTTTTGCTCCTGATTGGGGGATGATTCAAAACGGGCTTCGGGAAGGCTTTGAGCCGACGCTGGAGCGCGTCTTGCATCCCGATTCGTCGACCGTTGAAGCTTTCGAAGAGTTGTCACAGACGATCGGCGAAGCGGCCGTCGGAGCAGAGAGCGCCGATCGCTTGCGCGCGTGGTGGATTTTTCGAATGATCGTGACGCCGTATCCGCTCCAAGAAAGGATGACGTTGCTGTGGCATAACCATTTCGCAACGAGCAATGACAAAGTCAATGACATCGCAGCGATGTACGAACAGAATCAATTGTTGCGCGAGCACAGCCTGGGGCCGTTTGGGCCGCTCTTGCACGCCGTGATCAAACACCCCGCGATGCTCAAGTGGCTCGATGCGGAATCGAACCGCAAAGCTCATCCGAATGAGAACCTGGCGCGGGAGCTCTTGGAACTGTTCACACTCGGCGAAGGTCATTATAGCGAGCGGGATGTTACGGAGGCAGCTCGGTGTCTAACCGGATGGACCGTTCACTCTCGAAAGTTCCTCTTTCACCAAGAAACGCACGATGCTGGTTCCAAACACTTACTCGGTGCGACGGGACGGTTCAACGGCGATCAGTTACTCGATTTGTTGTTGTTGAAGCCGTCGACCGCATGGCGAATCGCTTGGCGTTTGTGCCGCATGTTTTTTGGTGAAAACGTGCTCGATGAACCTGAGATCGATTCGTTGGCGGAGTTGCTGATTCACAATCAATTGAATGTCGGACTGGCGGTCGAGACGATCCTCCGCAGTGAGCGGTTTTACGCGGACGAGAATATTGGTTGTCGTGTCGCCAGTCCGGCCGAATACATGATTGGAACGGTTCGCGCTCTCGAACTCGGGAATCGGCCGCCGAGCACGCTGCTGCTCGCAGAACGATTCCACGAACAGGGCCAGGATTTGTTTCATCCACCCACCGTCTTTGGTTGGGAAGAGGGCCGACAGTGGATCAACACGCGGACCATTTTGGCTCGGCAGGCGTTCGCGCATGATTTGGTCGGTGGCGCGCTCTATCAGGCTCGACGCCCATTTGACACTGCACTGCTTCCCGCCCGCCATGGCTTTGAGACCGCGGGCCAGTTTTACTCCCGATTGTTTTCACGAGTACGTCCTCGCTCGACTCACGACGGGGCCAGTGCGGAAACACTCGTTCGATTGATTTGTGACACGGAAAACCAGCTCGTTTAGGGGTGATGGACATGGATTTCATAGATCGGCGTGAGTGGTTTCGGCGTTCGGCGATGCTCTCCTTCGCGGGCACACTGCCGATGTTTCTGCGCTCGGCAACTGCGGCGGAAACGAACGGCGAGAAAATCCTTGTCGTTGTGGAGCTTGCCGGTGGGAATGATGGATTGAATACCGTTGTGCCATTGAACGATGACACGTACCACGCAAGTCGAAAGACGCTGCGGCTCGAAGACCGAGAGTTGATTTCGATCAACGATTCGGTGGCGATGCACGGTGCGATGCGTGGAATGGCGGACTTGTTTGAGCAGAATCGCCTCGCGATTGTGCAGGGCGTCGGCTACCCGGCTCCCAGTCGATCCCATGAGATCAGCGCATCGGTGTGGCATACCGCGAGCACTGATACCGAAGATCACGACGGCTACGGATGGATTGGTCGTGCCTTGGATAAGGGGCGTGCGACGGGGCCGACGTCCCTGCTCGTCAGTGATCGCGAGACTCCGCGAGCATTACGTGGGCGTCGTTCGGCACCGATCGCCGTCGATAATCTCGATGAGTTTCGAGCCGTCGTGCCGATGGAGTCGGCCGCCGGTGCGACCGACCATGAATCGAATGTTTCAGGTTTTCTGCGGCAAGCCGCATTCGACGCTTCGGTGACCGCCGAACGGATTGCGGGAATCGCGAAGCGAACCGAAGTAGGGGAGCTAGGACGGATCCCCGGCAAGTTCGGGCGACAGCTGAAAACGATTTCGGACCTGATCCTCAGTGACTTTGGTCCGCGGGTCTATTACTGCATGCACGAGGGCTACGACACTCACGCGGATCAACTCGGTTTACACGCTTCATTGTTGGGGACACTCTCCCGTTCTTTGAAGGCGTTCCTTGATGATATCCAAGCCGCCGGGTTGGCCGATCGCGTCGCGGTGCTCTGTTTCAGCGAGTTCGGTCGGCAGGTTCAAGAGAACGCGTCAGGCGGAACGGATCATGGGACCGCCGGGCCCGTCTTTCTCGCGGGCAAAAACGTTCAGGGCGGGCTCTTTGGCAAAGCTCCCGATCTCACGCGACTACGTGACAACGCGCCGGATTACACCACTGATTTTCGCGCCGTGTATGCGAGTGTTCTCGAGGATTGGATGGGAGTCAGCCACGAGTCCATCATTGGGTCGCGACGCGAGCGACTTTCGTTATTCAGCTAAAAACGAAGACTGAGCAGCCCTCATTCGGCGGTCTCTAGGTGTGCATCGGCGTGGAAGACCAATGGAGACACCTCCGTGTACTCCATTCGTGAACTCACTCCGTCCTACGGATCATTTTTCCTGCACCTCTTGCATTCGATTTCTGCGGCTATGAGCCGTGGGGTTCAGCGATCACGAAGCCCCCGGCGGAAATCTGGTACAACTCGCGGCGTACGGAATCTCCCACATGGTCCCTCGGATCACGCATGCTTGTCACGGAATCGAGCGACCGCGCCAACCGAACTCTGGCGATCGGGCTCGCGATTGTCGCATTCTTAGTCGCGGGATTTTTGGGGCTTATCGCTTGGCCCTTCTTTTTCGTGGCGGTTCTGGTTGCGATCTTCGTCTATTTCTTTATTCGGCGAAGCACTGCCCGTCGCCGTCGTGTCCTTTCGCAGCCGTTTCGTCCAGAGTTGGAGGCGACTCTACAACGAGACGTTGAGTTTTTTCGTGCACTCGATGAAACGGGGCGGGAGCGGTTTCGCAATTTGGTGAAGGTCTTCTTGGACGAAGTTCGAATCACGGGGGTACGCACTGACGTCGATGCGGAGACCGAGGCGCTCGTCGCGGCAAGTGCAGTGATTCCCATTTTCGGTTTCGACGATTGGGAATACTCGCGTCTCGGCGAGGTGCTGATCTATCCCGGACGGTTTGACGACGAATTCAACACCGGCGAAGGCGTCGAGCGTCGTACGCTCGGGATGGTGGGCGTCGGCTATTTGAGCGGTGTGATGATTCTGTCCAAGCCCGACTTGATCGCCGGATTTCGAAATCCCCAAGACAAACGCAACGTCGGTATCCACGAGTTCGCTCATTTGGTCGACCGCGGCGACGGGGCGATCGATGGCCTTCCGCCGGGTGTGGAACTCTCGACCGCCGGGCCTTGGATCGAGTGGGTCGGCCAGGAACTCAAGTCTCGTCCCGAGGGTAGGCATCATATCGACGATTACGCGTACACGAACGAGGCGGAGTATTTCGCGGTGCTCAGCGAATACTTCTTCGAGGCTCCCGACGTGTTGGCGAAGCGGTCACCGAAGGTCTATGAAATGATGCAGACGATGTATCGACAAAACACACGAAGTTTTCTTTCAAACGTTACGGCGAGAAAGAAGCGAGTCGGCCGAAACGCCAAATGTCCTTGTGGTAGCGGTCGGAAGTTCAAGAAGTGTTGTCTTCGCAAGTGAGCATAAGTACTTCCAGACGCTGGACCCGTGGTGATGGTTGGTCCATGCTAATCATGAAGTGGCTGCGGGGGACATTGGAAGCCGGCTTCGTGAAGACAGGTTCGCCATCACGCAACTTGCTCCGAGTAGACTCTCGGATTCCTAAGCCATCCATCCTCTATCGCCAAAGACTTTCGAGCATGATCTCTCTCGCCAACCGCATCACGTTTTCAAGCCGAGCGATTGTCGCGCTCCTGCTGTTCGGGTTCATTGCGAACGCTACTGGTCGAGCTGAA
>JBCBOT010000453.1:0-5531 GCA_039821165.1 Planctomycetota bacterium
GGTTCAATCCGGGGACGGCGGCGAAATGGTTCGCCTGGACGATATCGCAACGATCCAGCGAGGCGTTCCGAAGCCGCTCGGTCGCATGGGGACTGTCGATGGGCACCCCGCGGTCAGTCTCGGTGTCTTGGTGCGACCAAACGAACGGATCGACGTTTGGAGACCCAAAGCCGAACAGGTGCTCGATGACTTCGAAGCTCAATTGCCTGCGGGAATCAGCATCGATTTGCCGTTGGATCAGACCAAATACGTCTCGGATCGGCTTTCTTCGCTCGCATTCAATTTGCTGATCGGCGCCGGGGCCGTTGTCTGCGTCATTCTGGTGTTGATGGGTTGGCGAAGCGCGTTGGTCGTTGCGCTTTCGCTCCCGCTTTCAACCCTCTCGGTGCTGTTCGGACTGCGCGTTCTAGAAATCCCAATTCACCAGATGTCCGTCACGGGCATGATCATCGCGTTGGGGCTCTTGATCGACAATGCGATCGTTGCGGTCGATGAAGTCACCGTCTCGATTCGCGAAGGCAAATCGCGGATGGATGCCGTTCGTGAAATGGTCAAGCATCTCGCGATTCCGTTGCTGGGTTCGACCGTCACGACCGGGTTGGCATTCGCGCCGATCGCAATGATGCCCGGCAATGCGGGCGAATTCGTTGGTGCCATCGCCATCAGCGTCATCCTAGCGATTTGTTCGTCGCTGTTTTTTGCACTGACTGTCATCCCGGTCATCGCCGCAAAGTTCGTCGATCCAGCCGCTGGGACGACGCGTCGCTCGCGAGTGCTCGCCTGTGTGCAAGATGGATTCTCAAGTGAGCGGATGACGTCCTGGTATCGCGTCGGTCTACGGTGGTTGCTTGCCAGGCCGCATCGTGGGATCGCACTCGGATTGCTGTTTCCGGTGCTCGGTTTCATTGTCGCACCGCAACTCCCGGAGCAGTTCTTTCCGCCGGCAGATCGGGACCAATTCCACATTCAATTGGAACTCCCAGTCGACGCCTCGCTGGAAGCGACCCGTGATGCAGCAAGAGAGTTGACCGCTCTCGTTGAAGAAGCCGGTGCCGAGAAGGTGACGTGGTACTTCGGTGAGAGCGCACCGATCTTTTACTACAACGTGATTAGCAATCGCCGCAGCGTACCGAACTTTGCGAATGCGATCGTTCAGATGAAATCGGCCGAGGGACTCATCGAGCGTTTGCGTGCGTTGCAAACCGAAGCGGACCAACGCGTTCGCACGGGCCGCGTCTTGTTCCGTCAACTCGAACAGGGGCCACCGTTTGAAGCCCCCATCGAGGTCCAATTGTTCGGACCGGACTTGGAGGTGCTGAACGAATTGGGAGATCAAATCCGAATCGCGCTCGCCGGGGCGCCCGACGTCATTCACACCAAATCGCTGCTGAGCGAAACGCTTCGAACCGTCACGTTTGATGTTCGCGAGGCCGCCGCAAGGTCGGCCGGTTTACGCCCCGCCGATGTGTCGGATCAACTCTTCGGAATGCTCGAAGGCGTTCGCGCGGGAAGTGTCATTGAAGACACCGAGCAGATTCCAGTGCTGGTTCGCGTCGGCGACTCTGAGCGGGGCCGTGTCGGCGATGTCCAGACGTTGCAACTGACCAGTCGGATGGGGCAGATGCCGATCGACAGCATTGCGGACGTTTCACTTCGTGGCGAGATCGCCGTGATCCCACGTCTGAACGGACGCCGCATGAACCAGATCTCAGGCTTCATTACCGCCGGCACGTTGCCTTCGGTTTCGTTGGCGGAGTACGAGAAACGGCTCGCCGAGTCTGGCTTTGAACTGCCTGCCGGTTATTCGATTCAATACGGCGGTGAAGCTTCGCAGCGGGATGATGCGGTCGGAAACTTGATGGCGAATGTGGGTGTGCTCGCGGTCGCGATGGTTGCCGTTCTCGTGCTTTCGTTCGGTTCGTTCCGGCTCGCCGGCGTCGTCTTGATGGTCGCGGCGTGCAGTGGTGGCTTGGGGATGGGCGCGCTATGGATTGGAGGTTATCCGTTCGGTTTCATGGCGATCATCGGCATCATGGGTTTGATCGGCGTCGCCATCAATGACTCGATCGTCGTTTTGGCAACGCTGCAGAAACACTCGCTGGAACGAAAGTTGACGCTCGACGAAATGGTGGAGACGGTCGTGGGGTGTTCGCGCCACGTTGTCGCGACCACATTCACGACAATCGCCGGGTTCACACCGCTGATCATTGACGGCGGCCAGTTTTGGCCACCGCTCGCGGTAGCCATTGCGGGCGGTGTCGGCGGGGCGACGCTCCTCGCGCTAAGTTTGATTCCAGCCGCCTACCGGATGTTCTTCGGAGTTGCCGAAACGAAGCCTGCAGCAGCGGTGGAACAGGTCGCCCCGACCCCGACGTCAGCGCTGCTCGCCGATAGCGCCGCGTAAACCGCGCGGCGCCTATGCTCGTTACTCGCGCAGGCGAAACTACCTGGGGCGGAGGGCACCGATGTAGTTGGGATTTCGGTCGGACGAATTGTAGACTTCGGCATCGCGAATGGTCGCGATCGCTGTATCACCGTTCGCCCGCCGCAACCCCTCGTTGTCTTCGAGCGGTACCACGTAATCACCGCGAAAACGATCGGAGTGTTGCGCGAGCGGACGCCAATCCTCGTCGAACCATGCCGTCGGGTCTTGCAACTCCACCACTTGCGACGTGCGAGACACGCCCGGCGTGTAGTAGTTTGCGGTCGCCGGAGATGCGTCTTGGAAAGCGGTTTCGTCAAAATTGTCAAATGAGACGAAATCACATTCGCCCACTGAGTACCGATAGAACGCGGGAGCGGGGTCTTTGGACTGGCGAACCAAGTACAAATTGCCATCCATCACTTGTCGTCCTCGTTGGTCGGGACGGTCATACAGCCGAACGTTACGATTGAGCCGGCCTTGCCCGAGCGGTTGGATCACGACGTTATTCACGAAATAGAACGGCTGTTTCTGGCTGATTGCGGTTTGAGCAAAGTAGCCACCTGACGCGTGCATCGTCGGCATGACGATGGTGTTGTTATTGACGAACCAAGCTCTTGCGGCGGTGCCGTGTGATCCGAAAGGCCGATTCGTCCAACGCCCGTCGCCGTCGTGGTCGAGTGCGGCGCCGTCGGCATAGTTTTGCCCGTTTTCCGTGGCATAGAAACGCAGATCGGTGCCGGTCATGCGCCCGGCAAGGCCCTCCTCGAGTTCAATAACGTTGTGATGTATCCAAATCGCATGTGCGTCGTCTCGGCTCAACGTCGGAATCTTCTCTTGTGAGTGACCGGGCGGAGTGGACGTCGAGATCCCCGAGACGCCTCGGATCTGGTTGTGTGCAATCTGTCCACCGACGGCAGAGAGGTTGATGAGGATGGCGTCGTTGGTTGCATTTTTGATTTCGTTGCCATAGATCATGACGGAATCCACTGTGGCCAAAGAAATTCCGAAGAATGAGTTTCGGATATCGCATTTCAAAACACGTACATGTTCGGCCGGCAAATCGTTGTTTCTGCCGATCAAAATCGCTGCATGATGAAACGTCCGGTAACCGGGACCTTTCTTGACATCGCTACGGTAGATGTCGCTGGGAAAGACATTGTCAAAATCGCAGTCGTAGAGTGTGATGTCGCGACATGCGGTTTCAATCGAAAATTGACCGGGATAACGGAAGGAACAATGGTCGAACCGCACGCTTTCGGAGCGCCCCTGCACCGAACCGTTCATGGCCAGTTTCAGGCCGCCGATGTCTTCAAAGCGGATGTTTCGAAACGTCGTGTTTCGGACGTTGTAAAGTTGCAACGAGTCGACATCTCGGAGACAAACGGCAAGGGGGGTCTCATTGGGATTCAGTGATTCGCCCCATTCGTCATCGCTGTTGACCCGAGGATCAATCAGATCAAGTCTGGCGTAAAGATATCGGGTCTGTCGATCAAAGAATAATCCGGGGCCGATGTATTGCGGTTTTCGCCTCTCTCCAGATGTCAACAACTTCATGTTGGAGGCAGTGAAGTCGGACCACGGCGAAGGCAGCAACGCCGCGCTGACATCCCCATGCGTGTTGTTGTTGTAATCAACGAGTTCACTGAATCGATTATCGACGGTGCGATAGGACCCTTGGAAACTCATGTTCGCAACGGATTCGTTTTCAATCCTCTCGCGCAACTTGTCTCCGAAGCGGGGACGCTGCTCGCTGTCATTCCGACTCCGAGCCGTGGTTCGCAGGTCACCGTACATTTGGTCCACGGGGAGTCGCGTTCGCCAAACAACGACCCCCGAACCTGCTGGTGTTCTTGTTTCGCCGGACGAACCGTTCGTGACGGGCACCCAGTTGGGCTCCTCGGCATGCAGCGGGTCGTAGAGGGATGGGATCCGATTCGTGAGCGTGGGAGGACGTTTCGGATCGAGGGCGTCGACGGTGACGCGTTGTGGATGGAGCGGTCCATTGACGAGTCGGAACGCCAGGGAGCTTTCAAGAGCATTTTCATGAAGGTCGTAGATTCCGGGGGCGAGCTTGACCGTGTCCCCCGGCCCGACTTTCTGGAAATCGGATCTCCGATTACCTAGATGGACGAGCAGTGTTCGCCAAGGTGAATCCAGGCTTCCTTCATTTCGATCATCACCGTCTGGCGAAAGGTAGTAGGTTTCGCCACGAGCGATGGCGGAGACGGAAAGGAGCGTCAGCAAGAGGCACGCGACGCGAGCAGTTTGGGTTTGTTGGTTAGTCATCGTGGTTCGAGATTTGGATCGTTTCGAGTGGTGGCATGGCGTCGCGTCTCACGGTCACGGGCACGAAAGAGCGGGCACTCCGCGAGACACAGCCGCATTGAAAAACGCGTTTGTGGGCTACGCGAAATCGGCAAAGAAACCGTCGAGATAAGCGATCTTGTCGGGGATGTCCGCGGCACCATTGCCGCCTTGGTACTCTTGTCCCGTTTCGTTCATGAAGTACGCGGCGAACGCGGTCGCAAAGTCTTCGCGTGGATTCAATTTGCCGTAGTCACGCGCGAACGTTGCGGTGTTCCGATACCACCACGCTTCACCCGTGCTTGTTCCCTCGTTGTGGGTGTCGTCTGGTTGGGGCGTTTGCGTCCATCCACTCAACGCCATGAACTGATCGACGGTCGAGTTCTCCGCGATGGTGTCCCAGTTGTGTGCGAACTCGTGAAAGATCGTCTGGGCGAGCCATTCCGTGCCGAGATCGAACACGTTTTGGGTGAGTCCGATGGTCGGTCCGGGGATGTTCCATCCGATGACCGCGGGCGTGTTTGCATCAACGTCGATTCGCTTGCCATGCATCCGGAGAAAGTTGGCGCCACCGGTGGCCGGTTTCAGCAGTTCCGTGGTTCCCAGTTTGTGATGCAATACCCGCAAGGATTGATCGACCAAAAGCATGTTCGACTCGGTCCATGTGCCGGCTTCAAAATCGACTTGGACACCATTTTGAAATCGCGTGGTTGCGTCGCCGTCGCTAAACCCGATGAACGCGTCGTCATCGTTGTTGAATTCGTGTTCGGTGTAGTCGGCGACATAGTCAATGATTGGCTCG
>JBCBOT010000454.1:0-5488 GCA_039821165.1 Planctomycetota bacterium
GGGGACCCACATTCTACCACGTCCGACCGTCGAAAACGCACGTCCTGACCAGCGTTATCCCGATGCGGCGTCTCGATTCGACCTCGAAGATGCTACCTGACGTCGATACAGGCGGCTTCCGAAGTGCTGCGGACGAAAATGCGGCCGTCTTTGAAACTCGGGGTGGACCAGCATTTGCCTTCGAGCACCTTCGAGCGAGCCAACTCTTCGTAGCCATCCGGTGAGGCTTTGACGATTGCGACTTCGCCGGCATCGGAGAGCACCACGAGTTTATCGCCGACGAGAATGCAGTTTCCGGGACCGAAGCCGCGTTCCGACCAAACGATTTCACCCGTGGCAAGATTCACGCACTGAAGCGGTGCCTTGCCGTACTTTTTGAATTCATAGATTCCATAGAGGTAGCCGTCTTTGACCAGAGGTGAGCTCCAGTGGTTCATCAATTCATTGGGTTTGTACCAAAGCTCTTCCGGCTCACCGGCGCCGGTCACCTTGAAGAGCGCGGCGCCGACGCCATACCCCGCCGAGCAATAAACCATGTCCTCGAAGATTGCCGGGGAAGCAGCGGTCGAAACATTAAAGTTGAACTTGGCACGCCACAGTTCGGCTCCGTTTTCGGGATCGATCCCGACGAGACCGGACTGCATGAAATAGACAACTTGCTTGGTGCCGTTGATGACGCCCAGGCTGGGAGTGGCGTGAGTGATCAATTCATCGCCGGATTTCCAAATCAGTTCGCCCGAGTTCTTGTTGAAAGCTAAGAAGGATTGTCCCGGGCCTCCACCGCCCACATAGACTCGATCGCCATCGAGTAGCGGGCTTGTGGCGTTGCTCCACCTGATGTTCCGTCCTGCATGTTCGGCGACAATGTCATGGTTCCAGTTGATTTTGCCGGAGGCCGCGTCGAGTGAGTACAGCACCAAGTGCGAGTCGTAGACGAAGATGTTCTTGCCGTCACTTGACGGAGTCGAGCGAGGTCCGTCCCCACCACGATTGCCTTTTGCACCGGTGTTGCCGCCACCGCCGTCGTACTGATTGCTCCCGAGCGTTGCGCGCCAAAGCTCTTCCCCGGTACTCGCGTCCAACGCCAAGCAGAATTCTTTTCCATCGTTCGCTATTACCGTTGTTGCGAGGTTCCCGACGACGCAAAACGAGCTGAAACCGAGCGGGGTCTCCGACTTCCAGAGGACCTTTGGACCATCGCCTTTCCACGAGAGGTTACCGATGGTCTCCGTCGATTTTCCGTCGCCGGCGGGACCGCGATACTGCGACCACTCTTCGGCGAGAGCGAACGGGCAAGCGAATGCTGCACACAGCAGCGCAGCAGTGAGACAGAGAGAGTGGGCTTTCATGGATCGGTGGGGTTCGGAGGTGGGTACGAAAGTCGCAGCAGTATCTTCAACGCCAACGAGAGCGTCCAGCGAGCGAGTCTTGGGGAGGGTTCTCTCACTCAAAGCCAATTGAAGGTGAAACGAGACGCGCTTAGTCAAAGGACACAGTGAGTCCAATCTGCACCACGCTGCACGTTGCGATCTGAATTTCGAATCCGCCCAGCCGGAGTCTTGACGTAGCGATTCTCCAAAGTCATTCTCAATAACGGTTCTTGGTCGGACCGGTTTTCACATTAGTTCAGTCAGCATTGCCGGCGAGCGTTGTGCTCTCGTACATCCGACGATCGACGACCATTCTCCTTTGCCTTGCGGCTGCCCTCGGGCATACGCCGGCGTGGTTGCATGTCGCTACATGTACAGACTGTGAGACCGCGTCCCCCGCTGCCGCATCTCGGCATTCTTCACAAGCCCACGATCATGGCGGGCATCATTGCTCGCACTGCTCGCACTGTTCGCACACGCATCATTCCTACCGCGGGGATCATGCTGGTCACGAGTCGGACGTGTGTCGAGAAGATGGGAAATCGACACCGTGCGACCACGATTCCGATTCCTGCTCGATTTGCCAGTCTCTCGAATGCCCGGTGGGTGTCCGTTCAGTCGGCTTCAAACCGGTCGCATCGATCGAGCAACTGGAGCGGCTGAACGTCTACGGCGTGCCGCGCGCCGAAGTCTTCCGTTTAGCGATTGCAAACCCGCGTGGTCCGCCCGCCGTTTGATCGCTCCTTCTCAACGCCTGTGATCCAACGCGATCCCTGCGCTCGCGACTGCGAGAGTGCTTTCTTCCAATTGATCATTAGGGTGACACCGGACCGCTTGCGCCGTTTCGCTAACAGGTTTTAGCGGTAGGCGCGCAAGCTCTCCGATGCGTCGATCCGAAAGCTGAATTGGAACCAAACGGTCGTGCTCCGCGATTGCGTTTCGGACCAGGCTCCCCATGAACCATCCTGCTGCGCGATGGTGCGGTCGGCTTAACGGTCCGACCAAACCAAGTCGGGCGCGCCGCGCGCGGTAGGTTGTACGTGTTGCCTCATCCGGTTGTCAGGACCGATCACGGTATCGGTACGCGCAACCGCAAGCCCCAAAGACTCACCTTTCATCCAACCTATTATGAGACACCATCACCAACGTCCCGGATTCACTCTGATCGAATTATTGGTTGTCATCGCGATCATCGGCGTGCTCGTCGGGTTGTTGCTGCCTGCCGTGCAGGCCGCGCGCGAAGCCGCCAGACGGATGTCGTGCAGCAACAACCTGAAGCAAGTCGCGCTGGCGACGCACAATTACGAAAGCTCCTTTAAGGTGATTCCGGCAATGACGGGCTCGAGTGACTTCTCGGTCCAAGCTCGAATCTTGCCTTACATTGAGCAAGCCGGTCTGAGTGAGCTGATAAACTTTGAAGCACCTCTGCTGACCGGGCCTCCATGGCTGGCGCGATTCAATCCCGACCAGCGCGATGCGGTTCAAACCGTCGTGCCCAGCTACCTTTGCCCGAGCGATCCTGGCGACGTCTACTTCAGCACGACGTTCGCTGACGGTTCGGCGGGTGTCAGCGCGGGGTTGAACTACATGTTTAGCTACGGCAGCGGTACCGATACGAACTATGACGATCGCTTCCGCACCGACGGGATGGTTTGGACGGACTCCTGGGCCGGTTTCAAGCACTGTCTCGATGGCACCAGCACGACGGTGTTGCTCGCCGAAACCGTGCTGGGCGATCAAGTCAACGGTACCGAGCCGTCGCCGACGGGGCCTCACCGCCGAATCGCCAACTGGGGCGGCTCGACGGGGAACCCGAACGGTGCGGGATTCATGTTCGGTGGAACCTTGATCGAAAACCCGGTGCTCGAAGAAGTGTTCCCAGCACAGATCACGTCTTACCGTGGCACTCGGGGCCAGACGTGGATCCGCGGGGTGCCGTACGCCACCGTGACCAATGGTTACATGACACCGAACTCTCCGATTCCAGACATCGGGCTACACGGTCGAGGGTTCTACTCAGCGCGGTCGCACCATACCGGCGGAGCACATCACGCGATGCTCGACGGGAGCGTTCAATTCATCACCGATTCGATCAATCGTGAAACGTATCACGCGTTGTTCACCCGCAACGGCAAAGAGGTCGTGCAATGGCCGGAATAAGACACACGTTCAAGGCTTGCATGCTCGTTGGGCTGCTACCGCTCGTGGGCTGTGGAGTCTCGGCTTCGCCCTCGGCGGATACACCCTCGATTGAAGTCCGTTATCGCGGTGGTCCCCTCGGAGATGTGCAGGTTCGATTGCATGAGTCGCTCGGTGGACCGGTCGTCGCGGAATCGATCAGCGGACCCGACGGCAAAGCATATTTCATGGCGGTCCCATCTCCAGAACCCGCCAGTTATTTCGTCACGCTTGAATCCGTCGCGGATGGCGGATGGATGCTTGACCCGACAAAGTGTGAGTCGATCACTCAGACCTCGAGGTGCCAGATGGCGCTGTTAAAACGCTCTAACCGCTTTCGCGGGTTTTGGGCCCTTGCTGCCTGCGTTGCCACCGTTTCCGCCACTCACGCAGCCGACAGTTGGGTAAGTTTTCGCGATGGAGGTAGTTCAACCACCCAAACTCCGCTTCCGATGGAGTGGACACCGAAGCAAGGGATTGCCTGGCAAAAGGAACTCACCGGATACGGGCAATCCGCGCCGGTGATTTTCGACAATAAAGTCTTCGTCACGGCGGTCGATGGACCGATGTGCGAGAAACTTGTCATTCAAGCGTTCGATCTTGTCGATGGCGAAATGCTATGGCAATACGAACGGTCGGCGACTGCAAAGCATGCGTCGAACTATATGAATGCGCGTGCCGCCCCCACACCTCTGGTCGACGGCAAAGCGGTGTACGCATTCTTTGAATCGGGTGACTTCGTTTGTGTCGATCACGGCGGAGAACTCCGTTGGCACCGCAACGAAGCCGAGTCGTTTGGCAAGTTCGAGAACAATCACGGCATCGGTTCGTCACCAGCGATCGGTGACAAACACCTCTTCTTGCTCCTCGAACACGACGGACCTTCGTCGTTGGTCGCGATCGACAAGTCGACCGGAGAAACGGCCTGGTCGACCGAGCGGCCGTCCACCAAGTCGTGGGCTTCGCCGATCATCGTGACCGTTGGCGACGAGGAGCAAGTCGTCGTCAGTAGCGGTGGCACGGTGTGCGGTTATTCCGCGATCGATGGTAACCAGGTTTGGCAGCTGGACGGTATCGATGGCAATACGATTCCCTCGCCGGTAGCGGTCGGTGACAAAGTCTTGATCGCGGCGCGGCTGCCGGAGTTCGCCAACGATGGAGATGTTCAGTCCAACTGCTGCCTCGACCTCAGTCGTGTTGTCGATGGGAAGCCGACCGTCGTTTGGCGTGCCGAAAAATCGATTTGTGAGTACGCGAGTCCCGTCGTCTGTGATGGACATGCCTACTTTGTGAGTAAAGCAAACGTCCTTCACTGTGTTGATGTCGCGACCGGGAGCATTCTGTACCGAAAGCGTCTTTCGCTCGATTGCTGGGCAACGCCAATCGTCTCAGGCAACTCGGTTTACTTCTTCGGCAAGAACGGTCAGACCCGAGTGGTTCGGGCAGGGTCCGAATTCGCGGAAATCGCGAGCAACGAACTTTGGAACCCTGACTCACCGCCGACACCGGAGCACTACGTTGAAACAACGTCGACTCACGGTGGTCATGGTCATGGTCACGGCCATTCGGGGAGCGGTTCCGATGGGAAAACGGGTCAAGCTGACCGTCCAGGAGGTGGGATGGTGGCTCGTATGATGGCCGGCGATGCCAACAAGGATGGGGTCTTGCAGGCCGATGAACTGCCGGGCCCGTTTCGTCCGATGATGAAGCGAATCGATACCGATGGCGACGGAAAGATCGATGCAAAGGAACTCGAGGCGATGGCCAAGAGCTTTGCGGAGCGGCGTAAAAACGCTTCGGCATCGGCACGTGACCCGATTGTCTACGGCGTCGCTGCGGCAGATGGCCGTATTGCGATTCGCACCGGAACGCGATTGTTCGTCGTCGACGGCAAATAGGCTTTCGCCGTTCGTGCACGCGAACTGAGCGAACAGAAACGG
>JBCBOT010000455.1:0-5488 GCA_039821165.1 Planctomycetota bacterium
CCAACTCAGAATCGCGTCCGCGCCTGGGTCGCTATTGACACTCAAATCGAGCGTCAACGGAGAGCCTTCATTGATTTCTCCGGGGCCAGCGATAGACGCGTCTGGGGCCACGTCGAGAACCCTCACTGTGTGGGTGTTCGTTGCGTAGCCGCCGTCTTCGTCAAAGACTGTCGCAGAAATCACAAAGACGTTTGGCCCATCAGCGTACGTGTGAATCGTCGACGTCGGGTTACCCGAAAATGTCTCGATCGTGCCGTCACCCCAATCGATTTCCCAGGACGAAATGGCGTCCTCACCAGGATCGTTTCCGGCAAACAATTGGAGTGTGAACGGAGTCCCTTCATCAACCTCATCAACGCCGGTGATGGTGCGTTCCGGCTCTACGTTCAACACGTCGACGATGTGTTCATTGGCTTCGTAAGTCCCATCTTCGTCGGTGACCGTTGCCGTGATCACAAACGTATTCGGGCCATCGACATAGGTGTGCACCAATGACGTCGGGTTTCCGGAGATGGCTTCGATTGTTCCGTCACCCCAATCGATCGTCCAAGAAGCGATCGTGTCCTCGCCGGGGTCGTTGCCGGCAAAGAGATTTAAGGTGAAGGGCGATCCCTCGTCGACTTCATCCGCACCCGAGATGGCTCGCTGCGGTTCAACATTGAGAACATTGACACTGTGGTCGTTCGTTGTGTACGTCCCATCTTCGTCCGTCACGCTGGCCGTGATCAAGAAAGTGTTGGGCCCGTCAGCGTACGTGTGCGTGGCGGAGTCTGGATTGCCACTGATCTCTTCAATTGTTCCGTCGCCCCAATCGATGGTCCACGAAGCCACCGTGTCATCGCCAGGATCATCGCCAGCGAAAAGGTCCAGAGTGAATAGGGAACCCTCATACACCTGCCCCGGTCCCGCAATCGTCCGTTCGGGCTCAACATTGAGGACCGTTACAGTGTGGTCGTTGGCTGCGTAAGTACCGTCTTCGTCCCTGACGCTTGCGGTGATGACATAAGTGTTTTCGCCATCGGCGTAGGTATGATCTGCCGAATCTGGGTTGCCCAGCACCTCTTCAATCGTTCCGTCGCCCCAATCAATGGTCCACGACGCAATCGTGTCCTGTCCCGGATCGTTTCCGGCGAAGAGGCTAAGCGTGAACGGCGTCCCCTCATCCACTGTCGAAGCCCCCGAAATACTACGTTCCGGTTCGACGTTGAGCACCGTCACAGAATGATCGTTGGCCGCGTAGGTGCCATCTTCGTCCGTGACGGTTGCCGTGATGACGTAGGTGTTTGGCCCATCGGCATACACGTGAACTGCCGAGTCGGGATTGCCATCGACCGTGTCGATGGTCCCATCACCCCAATCGATCGTCCAAGAGGCAATCGTGTCCTCGCCGGGATCGTTGCCCGCGAACAGTGTCAACGTGAAAGGTGACGCCTCATTGACCTCGGAAGCCCCCGAAATGGAGCGGTCCGGCTCGACATTCACGACATCGACGGTGTGATCGTTGACGGAGTACGTCCCGTCTTCGTCCGTCACCGTGGCTGTGACGACATAGCTAGCTGGACCATCGGGGTACGTGTGAACAACGGATCCTGGATTGCCGTCGACCTGGTCAGTCGTTCCATCGCCCCAATCAATCGTCCAGAAGGCAATGGTGTCCTGGCCGGGATCGTTGCCCGCAAACAGCTCAAGCGTGTAAGGTGACCCTTCGTTAACGACTCCCGTCCCCGACAGCGCACGCTCCGGTTCCACGTTGAGCACGGTGACGGTGTGCTCGTTGGCTGCATACGTGCCGTCTTCATCGGTCACGCTCGCCGTGATCAAGTACGTATTGGGGCCATCGGCGTAGACGTGTACCGCTGAGTCTGGATTCCCCGCAACGGTTTCAACGGTGCCATCACCCCAGTCAATTGTCCAAGACGCAATCAGGTCCTCGCCTGGATCATTGCCGGCGGAAAGAGTCAACGTGAAAGGCGATCCTTCGTTGACCGTGTCGGCGCCCGAGATACTGCGATCTGGTTCCACATTGAGCACGGTGACAGAATGCTCGTTGGCAGCATAGCTTCCGTCTTCGTCGGTCACCGTTGCAGTGATCACATAAGCGTTTGGCCCATCGGCGTAGGTGTGAACGACCGCGTCCGGATTACCGTCGATTGATTCGACGGTTCCATCGCCCCAATCAACGGTCCACGAAGCGATGGTGTCATCCCCCGGATCGTTGCCCGCGAAAAGACTCAGAGTGAAAGGCGAGCCTTCATCAACGCTATCGGCGCCGGAGATCGTGCGCTCCGGTTCGACGTTCAAGACTGCAATCGAATGCGCATTGGTTGCGTAGGTGCCATCATCATCCGCGAATGTCGCAGTGATGACGTAGTCTTCGGGCCCGTCCGGATAAGTGTGTTCGACCGATGTTGGGTTGCCATCGAGTTCAACAACGGTCCCGTCGCCGAAGTCGATCCGCCATCCGGTGATGACGTCTTGACCGGAATCGTCGCTGGTCGAGAGAGTCAGCGTAAATGGGGATCCCTCGTCGATTTGATCAGGGCCCGCGATGCTCCCAACTGGAACGACATTTAGCACGTCAACGATGTGATCGTTGGCGGCATAGGTGCCGTCTTCGTCGGTCACCGTTGCCGTGATCACGTAGGTATTGGGACCGTCGGGATAAACGTGGGTTGTCGAATCCGGATTGCCAACGACATCTTCGACCGTGCCATCGCCCCAATCGATTCGCCATGACGCGATCGTATCCACGCCTGGGTCGTTGCCGGCGAAAAGCTCAAGCGTGAAGAGTTCGCCTTCATTGACCGTGCTCTCGCCACCAATCGATCGTTCTGGCTCGACGTTCTGTACCGATACGCTGTGCTCGTTGGCCGCATACGTCCCGTCTTCATCTGTAACGGTTGCGGTGATGACGTACTCATTCGGACCATCGGCGTAAATGTGTTCGACAGAACTGGGGTTGCCCGCAAGGACTTCAACATTCCCGTCTCCCCAATTGATTTCCCACGAAGCGACCGTGTCCACGCCTGGGTCGTTTCCGGCAAAGAGGCCAAGAGTAAACGGAGAACCCTCGTTGACCGTGTCCGCACCTCCAATGGTGCGTTCTGGTTCGACGTTGAGCACCGAGACCGTGTGGTCGTTTGCCGCGTAAGTGCCGTCTTCGTCCGTAACGGTCGCTTGAATGAGGTAAGAATTCGGACCGTCCGCGTACACATGCTGCGCGGTGGTTGGGTTGCCATCAACTTGTTGAATCGTTCCGTCGCCCCAATCAATGGTCCAGGAACTGATCGTATCGACTCCCGGATCGTTGCCGGCGAACAGGTCCAAGGTGAATGGTGAACCCTCCGCGACCGTGTCGTCTCCGCCGATGGTTCGGTCTGGCTCGACGTTGAGTACTTCGACCGAATGATCATTGGTCGCGTACGTTCCGTCCTCATCTGTGACCGTCGCCATGATCACATACGAATTGGGGCCATCAGCGTAGGTGTGCGTTGCCGATGACGGGTTTCCGGTGATGTTTTCGACAGTGCCGTCGCCCCAGTCAATTCTCCAAGGGGCGAGCGTATCGTCGCCGGGGTCATTTCCCGCGAACAGCCCAAGCGTGAATAGGGCTCCCTCGCTCACTTGGTCATCGCCCGAAATGCTGCGTTTTGGCTCAACGTTCAGGACGTCGACAGAATGGTTGTTCGCGGCATACGACCCGTCTTCGTCCGTGACGACAGCGGTGACGACGTAGCTGTTTGGTCCATCAGGGTAAGTGTGAGTCGCCTCGTTGGGGTTGCCCGTGATCTCATCGACAGTTCCGTCCCCCCAATTGATCGTCCAACCACTAATGGTGTCGTCGCCAGGATCATTTCCCGCGAACAGACTCAACGTAAACGGCGATCCTTCATTTACCGAATCGGCGCCGTCGATTGAGCGTTGAGGCTCAACGTTCAAGACAGTGATGTCGATGTCCGGTGCCATGTACGTCCCATTGGCATCCGACACTGTCGCGGAAACCACGTAGTCGTTGGGACCGTCGATATAGGTGTGAGTCGTCGTGGATGGATCACCCGAAAGGTCTTCAATCGTTCCATCACCCCAATCAATCTGCCAGCCGATGACGGTTCCGGGTTCGGGCTCTTCGAAAAAGTCCAAGTCGAGTGTGTAGAGCGAACCCTCGTTGGTTTGATCGGCCCCTGCGATGATCGGCTCGAGGTCCGTCTTTAGAACGCTGACAGTGTGCTCGTTCGCTTCGTACGTGCCATCTTCGTCCGTCACAGAAGCGGAGATGACGTATGTAGCAGGTCCCACGGTATAGAAGTGCGTGGTTGTTTCGGGGTTCCCATCCACGACTTCAACTGTGCCGTCACCCCAGTCGATCGTCCATTGACTGATGGTGTCGTCACCAGGGTCGTTTCCGGCGAACATCTCCAGCGTGAACGGTGAATTACGCTGAACCTCTGCGGCACCACCGATGACTCGCTCGGGTTCAACATTGTGCACAGTGACTTCGTGGTCGTTGGACGGATACGATCCGTCTTCGTCAAAGACTCGTGCTGACACCACGTAGGTGTTCGGGCCGTCGGCATAGGTGTGCGTCGCCGAAGTCGGATTCCCATCGAGGAGCTCGACCGTCCCATCGCCCCAATCGACTTCCCATGAACTAATCGTGTCTTGCCCCGGGTCAGCTCCGGTCCCCAGTTGAAGTTCGTACTCCGAGCCTTCGTTGACTTCTCCAACGCCGGCGAGCAGTGCTGGCGGTGGAACGTTCCGGACACGCACAACGCGACTGGTTGCCAAGACATGTCCGTCGCGAGTGGTCGCGGTCGCGCGAATGACATGGGTTTCGGGCCCGTCCGGGTAGACGTGACTCGCAGTACGGGTAGCGCCCGGCGCCGTAGTAACAACGCCATCGCCCCAGTCGATGTTCCATTCGACGATCTCGTCATTCCCAAGTTCACGCGCGCTCAAGAGCACCGAATAGAGACTGCCTTCGGGGGTCACCGGAGGACCGCTCAGGCTGATGCTTGGAAATCGAACGATGATGGTGGTCTCGGCGGAGCCCACCCCGCCGTCATCGTCAGTAACGGTGATCGTGACGGGATAGAAACCCGGGTCGGGGTAGGTATGTTCGGCGTTGACGAGCCCAAAGCTTGCCTCGCCGTTTGTTCCCTCGGTGACAAGCAACGTTGCCTCGGATTGTGTTCCGTCTCCCCAGTCGACGTGTGCCGTGAACGTCTCTTCGGTGCCAAGCAACGCATCGGTGAAGCCCGGATCGGTAAACGTGACGTTCTCCAGCGGAATCGGTTGATCGACAGGGCCGAAGATGCTTGACGGCGCGATCACTTCAGGCGGTGCATTAACGATTTCCAAAGTCTTGGATTGGCTCGCGTCGTACCCGAGCGAAGTGAACGCGGTGACATTGATTTCTCGAATCGCAGGCCCGTCCGCATACACGTGCGTCGCTCCGCTCGCGTAGCCGGGGAAGGTCTCGGTTCGCCCA
>JBCBOT010000456.1:0-5412 GCA_039821165.1 Planctomycetota bacterium
GACGAATTGAACCAGTGGATCGATCTCGGCAGCATCGCCCTTCTTGAACTTTTTCTGAACCGCGACATCAATCATCGCGTGGACTTTGTTGCTGGCACGATCGAGAGGCAACAGGTCGATCTCCCGCGGAACGACGGTGACTCGCAGTTCTTTCAAATCCGAAAGATCGAAGTTGGGAACGTACAGACGCCTCGCTTCAAACGTCTGACTGAGACTCGCCGCGTTCAACTTGGCCGTGACCTTGTCGGCGATTTCCAAGATTGTGGTCATGCTTCCTCGGTGTCAATCAACTTGGTGTGGATTCTCAGCTTCAGCCGATATGGATCGCTGTATCGCCAAGCGGGCTCTCCTCCGAGTGACATCACTTCGTAGGTAAACGTCGTTCCGTCCTCGGATTCAAGGATCCAATCACCGCGATTAGGTAACGATCCAATCGGAGAAAGCAGTAGGTCAGCAGTATCGATCAGAAAGTCACGAACTTGGCTCCGTGTCACAATGCCTTCGCCATCGTCCTGTTCGTAGAACGAGCGTCCGATCGTTGCTGGCAACTCGGCCTCCGCATCATCGCGCTGATAGGTGACCAATCGCGACGCGTGCGTCTTCAGCTTCTCGGCCAACCAGGCTTGGCCATCGCGAAGCATGTCGGTCATGACTTGCGTGTAGTCGTCTTACGTGTCGTGGCTTTGGTCGCCGTGGACTTCGATGCGGTTGACTTGTGCGTCGTCGATTTCGTAGCTGGTTTGCTATTCGACTTCAGCAGGTCGGCAGCCTTTTCACCAAGCTCGTCACGCCAAGCTTCATCCGCGCGACGTTGGTATTCGTCGGCGATTGCTTCGGCCTCTTCGGTCAACTGTTGCTGACGAACGTTTGTGGAACGGGATGGTGGCCCGAGCAACGGTGTATTTCCGTCTTGATCGCGTTTTCTCGCCGGAAGCAATGCGACAGCAACGAGGACCAGGACAACAATGGTTGCGATTCCAAGAATCATAGTTTTCACATGCCTCGTTTGATGAGAATGAATCCAAGTAGAATGATGGCGACAACAATCAACGCGAGCGTGGCCAGTTCACCGGCCCCAGCCCAAATCAACGCGTTGCGTCCGTCACTATCACGGTCAAAGAGTCGATCGCGGTCGGTATCGCGATCAAACGGTCGCCAGCGGTCGCTGGGTTCGACCGGGCAATACCCGTCGGGACAGTCTTCAGAGGAAAGCTGCATGGTGGGTGAGATCGCGTCGTCCCAGGAATAGCCGCGTTCTCGAATGGCTCCCGTCTGTTGAGCCTCACGAGTTTGTTCGTACAACCCAAAACTGTGTTGCAGATCGCTGTAAAGCTCGGCCGCAGTTTCGGGCAGCATCGTGTGCCCAGCAGCATGAACGTGTCCGCCGGCTGAGTCCTGGAACAAGACGACCGGAAACTGGCTAACCGGGACGATCTCTTGGTAGCGAGTCCGATAAAGTGCGTTGCTGGACGTATAGACTTGAAATTCGCAGCTCGACTTGAACTTGATCAGCTTCGGATCTTTGTTAAACCACTCGAGCAATCGCTTGCTCTTGGCATCACTGCCGACGAATAGTGCTAGTTGGTAACGCTTCTTCTCGGGCCTTGGCGTCGCAATCGGTTTGGATGGCGTGACAACAATCGGCACCGACGGAGTCGCAGGCTGGACGGTGACCGTTGGAACAGAATAGGAGGGCTGAACCACCGTCGGCTGACACGGGTTGCAACGCCGCCTGAAGATCTGCTGCTTCATCTCTGCTTGGGCTGGCAAGTTCACCGTCGGCGGAATTTCCAGCTTCTCAATGCGACCGACTTCGGGAGTCGTTGGCGGCGATGAAGGCAATGACCAATCCGCCTGCTTTTGAGCCGCAGGTCGTTGATGCAATGCTGTGAACACGCCGCCTAACAGAACAGCGTGGATTACAGCGACTGCGATCAGGCCAACACTGAGCTTGATCTGAATTTCATCCTTCACTTTTCACGTTGCTCCATGCAGGGATCGTGGGAATAGAATTGTTGCCTCGACGACTTCGCAATCAGCGCGATCCGTCAACAACCTCGTAACTTCGATAGGGCAGAGAACTGGCGGGGTCTTCCAAGACCGTGAGAGCGAATCCGCCGTAGCCGGCCCAAAGACGAACGAACTGCTCTCTCGGCGTCAGTTCAAACCGGCCGGGATAGTTGTTGTCGAGAATCGCCGCGTATTGCCGTCCTTCTCGTTCGACCCATCCAACGAAGGTGCAGCAATGCGCGGGCTTCCACCACAGAATCGCTCCGCGACGCGTTGCGGTTGCCCAGTCGAGGAACCGCGGGTCAGCTTTGATCGTGTAGCTGTAGTCGATGCCAGCCGCATCCAGGCGACTTCGCAATCGCGTGTCCCACTCGCCGTCGCTGTAGGTCGCTCGCCAACGTTCGCCGAGTTCGTATTCGTTCAACCAACGCAGGTGATTAACCAACGAGGCATGGACGCAGCTGCCTTGGTTGAGTCGGCCAGTCCAATTCCGTTGATGCAACTCGCGAGGAAGATTCGCGATCGGTTGTTCGGGTGGAGGGGCTGGTAGTCGCCGGACTTGCACGTCAGCCTCGGGCAGGCAACCAGTGCATACAATCAGTGCGAGCCCGCAAAGTAGAATTCGTGCATCCATGCGGTGTGGTTTCATGAATCGCCTTACTGAAGGAGTCGAACCAGAACGTTGGGAGTACTCGGCGGAGCATCCTCGACCGAGATGCCAATCATCGAATGCTGGTACTGGTTTTTGATGACGTGGTGACTGATCTCGGACCAGTAAAGAATCGTGCCGGCGGGAATATTTGTGGTTGGATCTTTCACCAGGCAGAAAATCCCGCTAACCGTGACGCTGCCGCGAGCACCTGCGTAGATGCCAAACTTGGCGACGCCCACCAACTTGTTCAGAACCACCACGTCGCCCGGTGCGATGTCCACATCGGGAACGAACGAGATGGTGTCACCTTCATGAACGAAGGTGGCCCCAGCGGGAACGATGATGGCATTGCTCACGTGGCAAGATGCGATCGAGGACGACGCGTGCGAGTTGAGATTGCTCGACTCGAATGGATTTGAAGTAGGTTTGATGATCGAGTCGCCCGCTGGCGTAGTTGTATCCCGACGAATTGCCCGCGGCGACGTTGTACGGCATGCTCAAGCAGCGAGCGATTTCGTTGAGGATTTCCTTCTTGAACTCGCCATAAGTGGTCGAAGGTTGCTCAGCTCGCATCTGAGCCATCTTCCAGCCGCCGGGCATGGTGAGCAGCATTCGCTTTTCGAGTTCAATTGGCTCGAAAGGTTCGGCCGAGTCTGCTTCGCCGTTCGCCGGAGCGTCGGTGTAAAGGATGCCTGCGAAGTCAGCAGCTGTTTCGGCAGCGGCAAGAACCGCTAACGTGAATCGACGCAGCTGCGCAAACAGTGGCAGTGCCGGCGTGACGTCCGGGATGCCGCGAATCTGTCCTGGGCGTTCGTTGCGGAAGTAGTGAATGACATCCGAGGCAGGAATGGTGTCGTGTGATTCGTCAAAGTTGATTCCAGAGTCGCCGGGGTGACTCCGCAGGACGTCGTAATTGACTGGATTGCCGTCGGAATCTAATTCAATCCCGTCGATGTAGCGTTGTCGATCAAGGTTTAACGTCGGCGAAGCAACTTGATCGGCTTCGACGAGCTTCAGGTCCAATCGAACTCGCGACTCGATCGCATCGTTGCTGGTCAGCAAGGCAAAGGACTCACCGTCCCCCACTCTCGCGAGCCGCATTGTTCGTAACTTCTCAGCGAGCCCGATCTTTTCAGACCAAGCAAAGAACTCCTGTTCAACGAATCGATTGGATTCCGGATCCATCGTCAGCATCTGCAAACGCGGTCCCGTTCCCACAACATCGTTGGCCAGCGTTAGCGTGATCCCGCGAGCGTAACTGTTGTTAGCGATTTCGTAGCGCGAGCGATTCCGTAGAATCCGCCGCACATCGGGACTATTCGCTGCGGCAGCAGACAGACCATCAGCCCGCGACCAGTGTTTGACGTTGTCCAGCGTTGTGTTAGCCGCATCGTATTTGGCTCTCATTCGTGAAAAGAAGGACGGTCGGGACGAGCGTCCGAGTGCGACGGCATCCGAAGACCGCCGTCGCGTGTGTTGCTCGATTATCCCTGACAAGAACTTCAGCATTCCCTGCTAAATCCCGCTGTCGATCCCGACAGTCCATCCATTACGAAAAGAAGAGATCAGCCAGCAGAAGGCGGCACGATCTTGTTGAAACGCAGCCCGCGATGCGGCTTCTTCACCGCATCTTTGCCGGCGAGATGATTGTCGGCCGCGATTTGCTCCTTCAGCTTGTGCTGTTCAACGGATCCCGCATCACCCGATGCCTTCGCCGGCCCCGAAGCGTTCTCACGAATCTCATCTTGAAGGTCATCAGCCACAGAAGTCTCACTTGGAGAGACATGCTTTCTTCTGCGAATACACCTACCCGGTCGCGATACCTACCGACGACGTCTTGCCGACAAATTCCTGCTTTTCAATGCATGCGCTAAAAATCGCGAAGAATCCCATTGCCGACCAACCGAAAATAGTCAGACAGGAAATGCAGATCCGAAGTTATGAACGGCTACACAACTTGGTTAGAGTGTTGGATTGGTATCCAGCACGAACCAGCCTTCGGTGAAAGTCGTCGAACGCGAAGGAACTAGCTGTCGAAAGCGGACTAGACTAGTGACCGCCTCGCTCAGATGGAAATATCCCATCGCTAGCTCCTTTCATGAAACGTCCTGTTGTCGGTAGGATTTGAAGAGCAACCCTCGTGGCAATGTTTAAGTTCAGAGGTATACCCATCATTCCTGCACGTTCCTTTATTCTAATCGGCGTCGGTGGAATGAAATCGCTCAGAAGCGAAAGGATAATTTCATCCAGCTTTTCAAAGTCGAGCGGGTCCTCCAGCACATGCTCGTTGATTGCCTGGAGCAATTCACGATTGAAAAACTTGCGACGAGCCGCGTTTCTGCCATCACTTGTTAGCTCGATTCTGTTCTGCGGTTCGATGATCCACTTGACTCTGCGCATGAAAGTCAAATACTCCCTGAGCCTTTCCGACGAAACGAAACGATCTCCTTCCTCACTCGAGCTCAGCATAAATGATCTTTCACGCTGTGCCGAATTCTGCAGTTTGGCAAACGTGACAGACTCGCTATTTACAAGAATTGACAGAAGAGTGAACAATCGACCGTAGACGGTTCTGTCGGATGCAAATTGGTGGTAGGCATCCGAAACCATGACCGGAGCCTCAATCAATAAGTCGCTGTTGAATTCAGGGCTTTTGAATAACTGTGGTCGCTGATGACCATTGGATCGACCAATGACGTGACTTAACGAATGCTGAAACAACTTCTCATACGTGACGCCGTTTTTTCCGC
>JBCBOT010000457.1:0-5407 GCA_039821165.1 Planctomycetota bacterium
GGATACTCCGACCACACTTTCTCGGGAGTCAATTCCCGCCCCCAGCGAGTCAACATTTTGCCTTCGACCGGCCCTGGTGTGTGTCTGCGTTGCCGATTCGGCTTTGAGTCAGTGGCGGCCGGTCGAAGGCAAAATGTTGACTCGCTGGGGGCGGGAATTGACTCCCGAGAAAGTGTGGTCGGAGTATCCACGGCCGGGATTGGTCCGTGCGTCGTGGACCAATCTCAATGGGACGTGGGATTATGCCGTGACCTCGTCGTCAGACGATGCCCCGGAACGTTTCGATGGAAAGATCCTGGTGCCCTTTGCGATCGAGTCTCCTCTTTCGGGCGTCGGTAAATTGCTCGAGCCCGACCAGGTTCTTTGGTATCGCCGGAGTTTCAAAACGGAAGAACACACTGGGCGAACGCTGTTGCACTTTGAAGCGGTGGATTACGAGTGCGCCGTCTTCGTGAATGGCATCCCGGTGGGAAAGCATGTCGGAAGCAGTGATCCCTTTACCTTTGACATCACGGAACAATTGAAACCTGGTGAGAACGAGTTGCTGGTTCGTGTGATCGACAAGACGGCAGTGAACCAGACTCGCGGAAAGCAAAAGCTTCAACCGAAGGGCATTTATTACACGCGTGTCTCCGGCATCTGGCAAACGGTCTGGCTCGAGACCGTTCCGCAGCGTCGAATCAAGTCGATCAAGATGAAGCCGCGGATTGCGGACGGGACCCTCCGAGTGCTCCCGACACTGGCGGGGCCGCCAGTGAAGGGTGAGCGAATCGAGATCGTTGTTTCAGACACGGAAGGGAATCGGTTCGTGGCGGATTCCTCACTGATGGCTCATCTTGGGACGCCACATTTGTGGACGCCGGAGGACCCGTATCTCTACAACATCGAACTGCAACTCTTCGACGCCGAGGGCAAATTGCTCGATCGGGTGACCAGCTATGCGGGCATGCGCGAATTCAGTGTCGCCCGTGATGACACGGGGCACCTCCGCCTTCGACTCAATGGGGAGTTTGTCTTTCACTACGGCACCCTGGATCAGGGTTGGTGGCCCGATGGTTTGTTGACGCCGCCATCCGATGAAGCGATGCGTTTTGACATCGAGTATCTCAAGCGGGCGGGGTTCAACACGATCCGCAAGCACATCAAAATCGAGCCTCGGCGGTACTACTATCACTGCGATCGACTGGGCATGCTGGTTTGGCAGGACATGCCATCGACCGGCGGCGGGCCCGAGTGGACGCGACTTGCTCCCGGTCCTCCGGAGCAATCAAAGTCACCGGAGGAGAAAGCTCAGTTTGTGCGCGAATTGAAGTCGATGGTGCTGACTTTGCAGAATCATCCTTGCATTGCGATGTGGGTGCTTTTCAATGAACGCTGGGGCCAACATGAAACGGTACGGCATGCGGCTCTACTGGAGAACCTTGATGTCCGCCGTTCGATCAATGTGGCCAGCGGAGGCAATTTTTTCCCAGCCGGCGACGTGGCTGATCACCATGCATACCCGAATCCAGAGTTCCCTGATGATCCGAAACGCTTTCGTGACTACGTGAAAGTGGTGGGTGAGTTTGGTGGTCACGGTTGGCGAGCGGAGGGGCATCTTTGGAATCCAGAGATGAAAAACTGGGGTTACGGCGGATTGCCTAAGACACTGAACGAGTACAAGGACCGATACCGGTCCACGTTTGAGAAACTGATGCGATTGAAATCGAGCGGCATCGCTGCAGGAATCTACACGCAAACCAGTGACGTCGAGGGAGAGGTCAACGGGCTGTTGACGTACGATCGTGAGGTCGAAAAGATTCCGCGCGAAGAACTGGCCGAGTTGCACGAAAAGGTGCGACAGGCAAACGATCAATAGAAGAGAGGAAATCCAGACACGATGGACAATGGTGTTTTTCAGGGTTGCATTCCCGCGTTGATGACGCCATGCGATGCAACTGGACAAATCAATTTTGATGCGTTGGTGGAGAAGGGTAAGAGCCTCGTCGACCAGGGCATGTCGGCGGTTGTCTATTGCGGGTCGATGGGCGATTGGCCACTGATCTCGGATGCTGACCGCAAGGAAGGCGTTCGCCGGTTGGTGGAAGCGGGCATTCGGGTCGTTGTCGGAACTGGGGCGCAGAATTCGATCCAAGCCGCTGATCATGCATCGCATGCTCAACAAGTCGGCGCGGCGGGATTGATGGTGATCCCGCGCGTGCTTTCACGGGGCACGTCGCCACCGGCTCAGCGTCATCATTTTGCACGGATCCTTTCCGCCGCACCCGAATTGCCCGCCGTCATTTACAACAGCCCCTATTACGGCTTCGAAACCAAGGCGGATTTGTTTTTCGACCTGCGAAATGAGTTCTCAAACCTCGTCGGGTTCAAGGAGTTCGGCGGCGCCGATTCGCTTCGTTACGCTGGTGAGCACATTACACATGCGTCTCCCGACATCGTCTTGATGGCCGGCGTCGATACTCAGGTCTTCCATGGATTCGTGCATTGCGGGGCACGGGGGGCGATCACGGGCATCGGTAATTGTCTGCCGAGAGAAGTCCTTACGCTCGTGCGACTGTGCGTTCATGCGGCGGAGGGCGACGTTGAAGCTCGTCGCTTGGCGTGGGAACTCGATCGCGCGTTACACGTCCTTTCGACGTTCGACGAGGGCCCCGACCTGGTGTTGTACTACAAATACCTCTTGGTCCTGCTCGGCGAGACGGAGTACGAGCACCACTTCATCGACAGTGATTGTTTGAGTGATAGCCAGCGTGTTTACGTTGAGAACCAATTGAAGCAGTTTCAGGCGTGGTGGCGTGCCTGGAGTTGTGACATTCCCGAAAGTCTTGCCTGATGTCACGGATTCGCGTCGTTGACTCACACACGGCGGGTGAACCCACGCGGGTGGTGATTGAGTCGGAAATCGATTTAGGAACAGGGCCACTGCGGGAGCGAATCGCCCGTTTTCGTGACCAGCACGACGTGTACCGCCGCGCGATCGTTTTGGAGCCACGTGGAAGCGAGGTGCTCGTCGGGGCGCTGCTTTGCGAGCCTCATGATCCGGAGTGCGATTTCGGCGTCCTCTTTTTTAACAATGTCGGTTATCTCGGCATGTGCGGTCACGGCATGGTGGGTGTTGTCGAGACACTGCAGCATCTGGGGCGATTCGAACGCGGCCGCACGATGATTGACACGCCGGTCGGTGCTGTGGGAGTCGAACGTCATGCCGACGGCACGGTGACCGTGGCAAATGTGACCAGCTACCGAATAGCCAAGGAGGTGTCGGTTTCCATCGAGGGAATCGGACGGGTCACCGGCGACGTCGCTTGGGGAGGTAATTACTTTTTCCTCGTGAACGAGCCTCGGTTCGAGTTTGCTTCACACGGCGTTCGTGGGCTGCAGCAGATCGCGGAGCAAATTCGCGATGCGGTGCATGACGCCGGACATCCGGAGGTGGACCATGTCGAGTTGTTCGCAAAGGCACCTGTTGATGGAGCCGACTCGCAAAATTTTGTGCTGTGTCCCGGCGCGGAGTATGACCGGTCACCGTGCGGGACCGGCACCAGTGCAAAGCTCGCCTGTCTTGCCGCAGATGGTTTGCTCCGACCGGGACAACCATGGATTCAAGCCGGTGTACTCGGGACGACGTTTCGGGCCTCGTTCGAATGGAGCGAGGAAGGGTCGGGGCGAATCGATCCACGAATCAATGGTCGGGCATACGTGACGGCTGAGTCGACGTTGTTGCTGCAACCGGAGGATCCGTTTTGTTGGGGGATCTCGAATGTCGAGTGAACCAAGGCGCGTGGTCGTTGTCGGCGCGGGAATCGTTGGGTTGGCTGCGGCGTGGTATTTGCGC
This sequence comes from Planctomycetota bacterium, assembly GCA_039821165.1. GTDB lineage: Bacteria > Planctomycetota > Planctomycetia > Pirellulales > Pirellulaceae > Stieleria. The sequence continues at coordinate 3,836 of JBCBOT010000457.1, forward strand.
AAGCTTGGTTTCGAGGTCGTCGTTGTCGATCGCGGCCGACCGCACCGCGACGGATGTTCGTTTGGCAACGCGGGAATGCTTGTCCCAAGCCACGTGATTCCACTTGCTGCGCCGGGGATGGTGAGTCTGGGCTTGCGGATGATGACAAAGCCATCTTCGCCGTTCTATATCAAGCCCCGCGCGTCGATGGATTTGATTCGTTGGATGTGGCTTTTCAAATCCGCATGCACCCAAGGCCACGTGGATCGAGCCGCGCCGCTGCTCCGCGATCTGCATTTTCGTAGCCGCGAACTGTATCAGGAATTGGAGGCGGAGTTGCCGGGCGGATTCGGGCTGGTGACTCGTGGCTTGTTGATGCTTTGCAAGACGCAGAAATTCCTTGATGAGGAGGCTGAGTCGGCTCGCTATGCGAAATCGATTGGAGTGCGTGCGGAAATCCTGGATCGAAAGGCGACGGCGGAACTTGACCCCGAGATCACGATGGATGTGGTCGGCAGCGTGCATCACCAGGACGACTGCCACCTCTCGCCGAACAAGTTGATGGCCTCCTTGCAGCAACAGCTTGAGTCGGACCATGTCGAATTTCAGTGGCACACCTCTGCCACGGGAATCGAATTCGAAGGCGATCGGATTCGCGCTGTTTCAACCGACCAAGGAATGGTCGAGGGCGATGAGTTTGTGATTTGCAGTGGGATCTGGTCGAGCGGAATCGCACGCGATGTCGACGTTTCGCTTCCAATGCAGGCGGGCAAAGGCTACAGCATGACGGTGGAGCAACCACGACAACTTCCAAGACTCTGTAGTTTGCTCGGGGAAGCTCGCGTTGCCGCGACGCCGATCGGGGAGTGCGTGCGTTTCGGAGGGACGATGGAGATGGCGGGTATCGACGAGTCGATCACCGAAGCCCGTGTTCAGGGCATTCGGGAGGCCGTTCCACAGTACTTTCCCGAGTTCCATTCGGAAGATCTCAGGGGCAGCCCGGTGTGGAGTGGACTTCGCCCCTGTTCGCCGGACGGCTTGCCGTACCTCGGTCGCACCAATCGATGGAAGAACCTGATCGTTTCTACCGGGCACGCGATGATGGGGATCAGTCTGGCGTTGGTATCCGGCGAGCTGGTTGCCGAATTCGCGGCGGGTAGGACGCCGAGCGTGGAACGGTTGAGTCTGGCGTCACCGGATCGCTACCGTTGAAGTCGATTCGATCAACTTCTCCTCGCTGTTCTCGACTCTCCCTCAAGGGAGAGTGAAGAACGGGGTAACACGTTTGCGTGACAGTTTGTTGCGCAAAGCATGGCGGACCCGAGCTGCACTTCAGTTGTGACGCTTGCTTTTGAGCTTCACCCTCCCGAACGGGCGGATCGCGTTTTGGTCACTCTAGCTACTAAAACTGAGCGGTTTCCTAAGACGAAAGGGTGTTGGGCTGTGAAGGCTTGCTTTTTCTTCACCCTCCTGCAACCAAATGGATGCAGCTTGCAAGAGCTGCATCCATTTCGTTGCGGGAGGGTCGACGTGTTTCCGCGGATGCGGAAACTCGTCGGGGAGGGGGAGTCGCTCGATTGCCCTCCCCGGTTC
>JBCBOT010000458.1:0-5406 GCA_039821165.1 Planctomycetota bacterium
AGCGGAAGCAGTTTTGGAAAGAACGTTTGCTTCTCATCGACTGAACCCTCGGTGTAGCGAACGAACGCTCTATTGGCGGGCGGCAAATCCATGGTGCCGCCTTCGGGTCCGATCAAACGATCGATGCAGTATTCGGCAACCCGTTTTTGGCTCTTCTCGCTCAATGCGCGGTTAAAGAGAGTCTCTAACGCGTCTTTCTTTTCTCTCGTGGGCGAGGATTCGTCGGTGAGGATGGCGACGACCTCGTCGGAACTGGTCCGCTCGCCGTTTACGTTGTTCGGAAGTGACAGAACAAACAACAGCATCGCCAGAATGGAAACGCGAGACATTGAATTCCCTAAGACGAGTTACCAGACAAGTTCCGCTTGCGCGTGCCCCTCAATGATACGGTAACGGCGGTCGCACGCTAAATTTGTGAACGTTTGATCCGTGCCGTTGGGCCAACGAACCGTGACTTGGTCGATTTCGGTGTCCTCGCCGAGCCCGATGTGAACCGCCGATTCGTTCTTGCAAAGGTAGCCGTCACCAGTCGTTCGCCACGCGTATCGCCGTCGACCACCGCAAGTGATTGTCATCTTGGTCCCGACGGCATCTCGTTCAGAATTCGTCCCGATCAATTCGAATTGCAGCCAATGGCCTGAATTCGGCGTCGTGTTCTCAAGTAACGCGAGTGGGCGGTCGAGATGCGTTGCAATCAAGTCCAGGTCACCATCGCGATCCCAGTCCGTGGTCGCCAGAGCACGTCCCAGGGTGGCTTGTTCGAAATACTCGCCGCCTTGGTTGTTCACCACAGACTTGAACGGACCACTCCCTCCAAGAAATTGTTGTGGCGGCATTCGAAACGGCACGTTGGCCGCCGGATCACCGTAGACATGCCCGTTCAGTCGAATCAGATCCAGGTGGCCGTCATGGTTGAAGTCGCCCGCTTGAGTACCAAAGCCGAGCATCGCCGAGGAGTCTTTGAAGAGTCCGTACTGGAGCGCGTCATCGGAAAAGACTCCGGACGCCGTTTGCATGAACAGGTTCGCCGGCTCGTTGAGGAAATTGGTGACGTGCAGATCCAGTGTGCCGTCACCGTTGAAGTCTCCGCTGGCGATCCCCATACAGGCTTGGCTGTTGCCGTTGCGTCCGACGGCGCATCCGCGTGCCAGCGCGGATTCCATCAGCGTGCCATCTTTCGGGTTCCAACTCCAAAATTGGTTGTACTCCGCATCGTTGCCGACAAAGACCTCGTTCGAGCGTTCATCGGAAAACGCGCTGACCACCAGCCCCATTCCGTAGCTCGCTGTTGTCGCTTCTGATCGTTTCTTGACCATTGCGAAGGTGCCGTTCGCTTGCGCGAGGTAAACGTTATCTTCGGCTGGAATCATTTGCTGCGGCGTGCAAGCGGTGCCCAACGGACAGGGACGTGTCGGGGCCGCCGGGTCGTCGATGTAGTTGACTTCGATGATCTCGGGCAGTCCGTCACCGGAAAGGTCCGCCAACGCCACGGAGGTCGTCCAACTGTCTTCGGCGAAAGCGGGTGAATCAGCGACGCGAAAAGTCCCGTCTCCCTGGTTGATGTACAGGCGGTTTTTGCCGAAGTTGCCGACGAGCAGATCGGGGAAGCCATCTTGGTTGACATCACCACTCGTGACGCCCTGGCCAAAGCCTTGATCGCCGACTGCCGACAGTTCTGTTTTATCCTCGAATCGTTGTTTGGAGACTTGTCGGTAGAGTCGATTCGTCGAGGACGCCCTCTCCTTCAGCGGCTCATGTAAGCATCGGCTTTCATAGAGATCTGCCTTGCCGTCGAGGTCAAAGTCGAAGACAGCGATCCCCGCTCCGGTTGTTTGATAGAGGAACGGCACATGCTTTTCTTCGCTCGCGATCATCACGGGGCCCGCGATCGGCAGTCCCGCGACGGACGTCTTCTCGACAAATTGAACGACGGGACTCTCGCCGACTTCACTTGCGGGCGGGACCGACTTTCCAGAGTCAGCGACGTTTTGCGGGGCCCGCCGACGCTCGAGGCCGACGGTCTTGCTCAACCAGTGTTTCTGTCTGGCTTCGGGTGGATTGTTTTTTTCCCAGGCGGCGATCTGAGTGATGCGTTCTTGAAAAACGCTTTGTTGGCTCGGCCGTTGACCCTGTTGTTGGAGAGCCAGCATGAGCCAGCCGGTGGATTCGAGCGGACGTGTGAGCGATTGGAGAGTGGTCGAAATCTCTCGGCATCGTTCCGCGTTCGCATCTTTCGCGATTCGGAAGACCCTTTCGAGTTGGACCAATCGTTCGCGCACCCGTTTCGCCTGTTCCGATTCGCCATTGGCGTCGAGGCATTCGGCAAGCCCACGCAGAGAATTGCGGTCGGTGGGGTCCAGTTCGATCGCTCTGGCGTAGGCTTCCGCAGCGAGCAACGTTTCGCTTCGCAGTTGTCTGGCAAGCCCAAGAGCACTCCAGTAGTCCGGGTGCTCGGCCATCTCGCGAGTGCATTGGATGAGCCATTGATCGAATTCATCTCGGCGTCCGCATTCGATGAGTATTCGACCCTTGAGCGCGGAAGCAGCCAAGAATTCAGGTTGCTGACGGATCAGGCTTTCGAGCAGTTCGAGCGCGACGTCCGGTTGATTGTCGATCGCGTAAGACTTGAGGGCATCACCCAAGTTGAAGAAGCTGCCGTCGTTTGATTGGTAGTAGGGGGCGTAGGAAACCAGTTGGAAAGGAGACTTGATATCGACGAGCGCCATCAACTCATTGGGTTGAGCGACGCGGAGTCGAATAAGCTGTTTGAGTGGCTCGACGGATTCGCTTCTCCGTCCTTGGGCGCAAAGCAGGCTGGCGAGTGAGCGGTGTGCTTCGACATTCGTCGAATCATTCTCGGCGGCTGTACGTAGAACACGTTCCGCATCGGCGAAGCGTTTGGTTTCGATGTACCAGTAGTGAGCCCGGACAAGGATTTTGCCCGCATCCTCGGGCATGGCGGTAGACAACGCTTCGGCGGCCTCGGCGGCGGCTTGCTTGTTGCCGAGATCGTTTTGGATTTGAACGACGAGCGTCAACGCGGTTGCATCGGTGGGAACGGCCACCAAGTGGTCTTCTGCAGCACGGAGCGCTGGTTCAAGTCTCCCTTGGTTGTAGAGTTTGACGGCCCCGTCAATCGCCGAAGTGCTGCTTTCCGCCGCGTTCTTCGCCTGGTCGGTGGCTGTCACCGGAGTCGGGTCGATCGGTTTTTTGTTGCAGCCGACGCCGACTCCGAGGGTCGTTGCGAGCACGAGCAGGCACACGCGAGTGGCGGGCGTTTCGATGCTTAGAGAGTTCAGTCTCATGAACGGGCCAGTCGTAGCGCCTTTCGCTGACGCGATCTGTGGGAATCTTTGGTTTCGAAACCCATTATGACCAAGTCCTGACTGGGTGTCGTGCAGGGAGAGCTGGCGAGTCCTTGGGGAGTGAATCGCGATAACGGACCTGGTCCCTCCGATTCGAGTAGACTTTCACGAAAACCTGGTTTCGTCCGTGAGGTTGCCATGCTCCACTGCGCTCGCATTTTAGTCTGTCTGTTGTTCGCTTCGTCGGCCTTTGCCGAGCGGCCGAACGTGCTGTTCATTGCCGTCGATGATTTGAATCACTGGATCGGTCACTTCGAGCGCAACGAGCAGACGATCACGCCAAATCTCGATCGTTTGGCGGACCGGGGCGTGAGCTTCACGCGAGCTTATTGTGCGGCGCCGGCGTGCAACCCTTCCCGCGCCGCCTTGATGAGTGGAATGCGACCTTTCACAACCGGTGTGTATCACAACCCGGATGACTATCGGCCGCACATCAAGCCCGAGCAAACACTGAACTCACACTTTCGCGCGAACGGATACCTGGTACGCGGCGCCGGAAAGATCTATCACGGCGGGATTGGACGCAAAGAGGAGTGGGATGACTATGGGAAACGCGGTAGGAAACAAGACCTCTCTGCGTACGTTGAGAAGGATTTCGGTGGCGTCCGCTGGGCTCAACTGAAGGGTGATGACGATGCGCTGGCCGACTACCACACCGTTTCCTATTGCATCGACCAACTCAATGCAAAGCACGACCGACCACTATTCCTTGCCTGTGGCATCTTTCGCCCACACATGCCCTGGTCCGTTCCGAAAAAGTACTTCGACATGCATCCGCTGGACGAGATCAAGCTCCCGCCCCATCTTGAGGATGATTTGGCCGACATCCCGGAAGCCGGTGTGAAAACGGCCAAGCCGACTGGAGACCATCAGAAGATCACCAAGGCCGGAGCGTGGAAAGAAGCCATTCAAGCGTACTTGGCTTCGATCACCTACGCAGACACCCAACTCGGCCGATTGCTTGACGCATTGGACGGCTCCGCGATGCGTGACAATACCATCATCGTCTTGTGGGGCGATCACGGCTGGCATCTCGGCGAGAAACAGCATTGGCGAAAATTCGCATTGTGGGAAGAAGCCACTCGGGCTCCGTTGATGTGGGTCGTCCCCGGTGTCACACCGAAAGGCAAGCGGTGCACACGCACGGTCGACTTCATGAGCGTTTACCCGACGCTGTGCGACGTGGCGGGGCTTGAAACACCGGATCACTGCGATGGCGAAAGCATTGCAACATTGCTTCGCAATCCAGAGGCGGCATGGGAAAAGCCTGCTCTCACCACGCATGGCCATCGTCGACACGCGGTTCGCTCGGAATCATTTCGCTACATCCGTTATGACGACGGGAGCGAAGAACTGTACGACGAAAAAGCCGACCCCTACGAGTGGAAGAATCTGGCCGCCGATCCAAAGTACGCCCAAGTCAAAGCGGAGTTGGCGGAGTGGCTGCCGAAGCAGGAAACGACGCCGCATCCTCGCAAAAAGAAATAGCGACTGTCAGACGTTTCGCATCATTTCTTGCCGCGTTGCTCATCGAGCCACGCGACCGCTTCGCCGATGGGGAGTCTCATGAAACGATGCCCCGCGGCTTCATCGTCGAACAGCTTCACCATCGGAAACTCAGCGGCCTGAAATGCGGCGAAGGTCGTTGTGGCTTGTTTGTAGCTGACAACACGGTCGGTCGTTCCGTGAACGATAGCGATGGGCGTCTGCTTTTGTTGTGCGATCAACTCGTCATTCGTGTAGGCATTTGGAGCCGCTTGAATGATTACACCCGCGCTGGCCGGAATGGCGCCCTCGATCAAATCGGGATAATTCATCGTCACTGAATACGTCAAGAAGCCTCCCTGGGAATGGCCGATGACGTACAGGTGTTTGATGGGAAGTCGCTTGCGAAGGTCAGTAAGTAGTTCAGCAACCAATGCCGGGCTTTCACGGTCCGTGCCGGGGTATCCCTTGTACTTGCTCTTCCCCGCGAAGTTCACGTAGGTGTAGTTGAATGTTGGCGAACGCCGCAACCCTTCTGGTTCCGTCAAATCGCCAA
>JBCBOT010000459.1:0-5403 GCA_039821165.1 Planctomycetota bacterium
TTCAGCAAGGAGGTCGCAAGATCATACCAATCCGTTGACGACATATCCGGATAAGCGTCCGAATTCAAATTACTGTCAATCCAGCAATCAAGCAGTTGCTGAATGAGCAGAACATAGCCATTGGTCTCGCAAAGACGTTCGAATGATCCATCGTCGGAGATACAGACGTCACCAATGTTACGGTGCACTGCAACAAAATCGCCAAACGATTCCTGCCTGTAGTGCCGCACAGCCGTCTGCAACAGTTCAACGAACCAACACTCCGTCATAGGGGCTCATCTGGCATAACGGTAAGGATCACGCGACGGCGGAAAACCAAACCAACCACACCGCTGGACGCACCATCCGCCGTTCGTCGTGCATCCAATTGTTACACACTCATCCCACGAACGAAATCACTCAAGCCGCCAATGGTCCGCTGGATCCGCTGCTGCGAACCGCCAATGAGGCAAGTCGAAACGCAAGCCGGCGACTAGCAAGACAGTACATCCGAAAAGTGTCGCCGGCGAAGTTGTTCGACTTGCCGATCGTGCCATTCGGTTTGAGGTGAATCGCAAACCTCTACGCTGGAATACGAACAGCCAAATCGACCGCGCACCTTCAGGCGTTGGTTAATGTCGAACTGCCGTGGGAACGCCTAGCGAATCACAAAATGAGGAACGCCATTTGTGCTGAAATCACGACAGGCGGGCATTGGGTCGAGTGTTGCTTCGAGCGCATCATCCGAATCAGAAGCGTTGAGATGCAACGGGAAGATGCACTGCTCTCGTGTAACGTCCGCAATCACCGGGCCGCGACGAGTGACTGTCCATTGGAATACGCCTGGCTTCGCGGCTCCGGTGCATTGCATTGTTATCCGACGGTTCCTGTCGCGGTGCTGTTGCGTTTATCGGATCCGCGTGTCCCCGCACGTATTGCTTAAGACACGAAATGCCGCGGTCGCAGTCCGAATAAAGCGAGAACAAGTGCAGAGCACATCAATGACCCGCAGACACAGAGCACCCCAATTATCCAGTGTGCGCCAGCGGCCTCACAAGCGACAGCTATCATCACAAATGCGATCGCTTTGAGAAATGCCAGACCAGAAAGCCAAATCTGCCAGACCTTGGGTTTCGCGATAGACGTCAATTCGTTTTGGTTGTTCTTTTGTCGAAAGCGAATCGCGCTCGGAAAAAACATGAGGGCAAGCCCCAGCGATATGAATGTCAGGATTCCTATCTCGTGAATGTCCATGATCGCATTCCTCGTATTGTCGCGCAAAAGACTGTCTGGAAGGGTCGAACTGTAAGTCGGATAACGGAAAGGATCACGCGACGGCGGAAAACCAACTAAACCACACCGCTCGACGCACAATCCGCCGTTCGTCGTGCATCCGATTGTTACCGAGCGGATGATTCACGGAAATGACATCGGTCGGCGTTGAGCATGGGTCCGTGAGAGGCTCCATCGCGCATCGCATAGGTTCGGCAGACAACTCACCCGGCCTGAATGCAGCACTGAAAAGATTCCCGTCACGTTCAATCAAGGACAGGTTCAAAGGCACGTTTCGATGTTGGGTCGTTTGCGATCTCCAATCCGGAACTCCGGCGACGCACCAAGCTCGGAAAAGAACGGCATTCGCTTGCGATCGGATCTGAACACGGAGCGCAGATTGGATTTGCACACTTGGCTTCTTCCGCCGGTAACGGTAGGGATCACACGCCGGCGACAATTGATTGACCACACCGACAAAACGTAACTTCGCCGGTCGTTGTGCATCCCGTGGTTCTGTTCATGTTATTGGGGTCAGTAAGCAAGGTCGAGCGTTTGAAGAATCTTGGTCGCCTCGATGCTGATGTATGGGGAAGAATGATTTTCCAGAGTCTTGAAGACGTCACGGAAACGTTTGAATTCGTTGAGTAAAGCTTGCTCAATGGTCCCATCCTGCGTCCAGAGTCGGTTAGTTTTGATGTCAGCGATCCAAATTGCGAGCCACCAGATCAGGTGTTCTTGCCGTTCGTGAAGATCGATCGCGAGCAATTGCATGAAAAACGGAAAGGTTGGCAAACAACACGGAAAGAAGCCGTTGTCGGCACAGAAACACTCGTCTAACAGTGCGTCAACGGACTCTTGAAAACTGTATGGAGACGCGGCCGATCGAATTAGGTCGGGGAAATCACTGGCGTGGCCGAACGCAGTCCGACACGTATTCCAGTCTACTGCTTCAAGTTCGCGAAGGTCGGGTTCACCGGAAACTCTCACAAGCTCCCATCGCTGCAAAGGCTCCTGGTCCGCCAGCCAGGTACTCAGTTCAGGATCGGAGTTCTCGGACAGAACTAGTACTCACTTGTCTTGAACAGAACGGTAAGGATCACGCGACGGCGGAAAACCAAATCAACCACACCGTTAGACACACCATCCGCCGTTCGTCGTGCATCCGTTGGTTATCCAAAGTTCTATCGAATCCCTGGCGAGCCGTCCGCGTTCAGATAGCCGCCGACGTTTGCCCAGAGGTACCAGTTCTTGTCATGACGTGGTGTAAGCGTGAGACGCAATCCATTTATGGAATCTCGGTGTTCGAAGAAGTGGATTGCGATTTCCTCCTCTGCGTAAGCACTCGGACCGATCGCGATCTCGGTGCAAGTGAAACCGTATTCAAGCATTGGACACGCTTGTTCGGGTTTGAAAGGATCAGCGGCAAGAAAAACACTGTTTGCCCTTGGCATCACGTTCATGACAAATTTCAAACGCGCGTCGGAGAACACCAAGCGGTGCACATCAGTTTCGCCGTCATCGTCATAGAGCCGCTCGGCCGATGCGGACAGATGCGTAGCGATGCTATTCATGTCCCAGAAAATTTAATGCATTTGGATAACGGCGGACATCACCGAGGACGCGCAACAGATTCACCATTGCCAAACCGCTCGGCTCGCGTCCTTCGGTGCATGTCATTGTTCCCCGCATTCTACAGCATTTTCGTAGTGTTCCCGCATCGATTCAGCGTAGCCAGACTGCAGTCGCTCCAAGTGCAAAAGATCGTCCAAGGCCAGATTCAGCCTGCCAGTCGTTAGATAGTGCGCCATCCTAGCGTTGTGAAATTCATCGTTGTCTGGATCAAGTGCTAATGCCTTGTAGTAGAAGGCGATCATCGTATCAAAATCGCCGTTAATCTCAGCAAACGCATTGCCAAGTAGCAAGTACGCATCGGGAAAATACGGGTTCAACTCGATTGACCGTTTAAGCCAGCCGCGTGCCTCACGATAGCGTTCCAACTCCGCGTCGTTGTAGAACGGCGTCTCATCGCGATCGTCCGGCGGGCGTTCGTCGGAAAACCAAGTGGTCAAACCATCAGACCAGCGAGGAATCGCGGAACGTTGCAGCAATCGAATCAGGTTTACGGCATTCCGAAACAATGCAATTGCTTGGCGGGCGTTCTCAGCGGTGACAGATGATTCCATCACGATCAATTCAGTCGGGGAACGCTACGAATCACCGGCCGGCCTTAGCGCAGCGAGCCGGTCCGGTGCATTCGATTGTTATAGGGCGGATTGTCTACGGGCATTGGTTCAGCCGGCACTGTCCGGGATTCTCGTGATAATCGGCCGGGATCGAGCATTGAAAAAGTCCGCCGGCAACCATCTTCGAGCAGGCATCGCGTATCAATCAGGCCGAACTCAATCGCGAACGAGCGTTGATTCCGCTCGCCGACAGTTCAATCTGCAGCCTGATGTTGCCCGGTTCGAGGAACCGTCCGGCACACGGAGCGCAAAACTCAAACTCCACTTGGCTGCTTCCGCCCATAACGGAAAGGATCACGCGACGGCGGAAAACCAAATCAACCACACCGTTTGACGCACCATCCGCCGTTCGTCGTGCATCCGATTGTTACCGAGCGGACGATTCACGGGAATGAGATCGGTCGGCATTGAGCATGGGTCCGGAAGAAGTTCCATTGCGCACTGCACGGGTCCGGCAGACAACTGCCCCGACCTGAATGCAGCACTGAAAAGTTTTCCCGCTCGTTCAATCGAGCACACGATCAAACGCACGTTTCGATGTTGGATCGTTTGCGATCCCCAAGGAAGAACTCCGACAACGCAACAAGCTCGGAAAGGAACAGCATTTGCTTGCGATTGGTTCTGAACACGGAGCGCAGATTAGATACGCACACTTGGCTTCTTCCGCCGGTAACGGCGGACATCACCGAGGACGCGTGAAGGACTCACCATAGCCAAACCGCTCGGCTCGCGTCCTTCGGTGGATGTCATTGTTATCGCAAGCTGTGCTGACTCACACTAGAGGCTGCAGTCAGTTGCCGGCATACCCCAATGTCGATGAATCGAATGCACGAAAAGACTATGATCATCCGGATTTAATCGAGATGGTGAAACGCTGTGTACATCGCCGTTGCAAAGTTCCAGCTTGATCGCTCGAAGTCCTTCCGTCGACAACCATGGCGTAAAATATCGGAGAGTTTTGACGTCTGACCGATTCACCACATTCATCAATTTGCCATTTCGCAGGTAGCGAACCGAGTGTTGATCGACCTCGACAACCCATACGATCGGATGTCTCTTGGTTGAGAAATACCTGAGCCAAAACCCGGCAGTCAGTAAGAGAAGTGCTATCCGAATCAACCAAGATTCATGATTGGTGAGGCTAAAGACCAACGCTAAACCAACGGCAAAGATCGTACCGAACCATGCGTCGAAAAGCGTGCGGTCATGCGACGATTTTGTGAAACGGTCAGTAGCCATTGTATCTGCGATAACGGAAAGGATCACGCGACGGCGGCATTAAACGATCCACACCGTCTCAACCAACCACCGCCGTTCGTCGTGTATCCGTTGGTTACCCGCTCACCCGGTTCGGAGTCGATTGCTGGCTCGTACGAGGGATCGGCGAAGTCGATGTCGAACACTGAGTGAATCAGCACAATGCTTGCGCAAACCAGTGATAAACTGATTGCGAGATACAACGCACCACCAAAACGATTTAGAAATGTCGCCATGGCAGAACTGGGTGCAACCGAATCACCTATGAACCACCCGTGGAACGCCAGGCCAATGAAGCACACGGCCGATTGATCCATCCGGTTAGGGACCATGTAAGGAACCCAAGTCATGGTATTGACCGTCACCAGGAGCCAGGCGTGCAAAATGAAACCTGAGCAAGAAATGAAAAGCAGGGGCTCCAGCTTTGGCCTACCTCTCAAGCGTCCGTAGCGAGAATGGGACTCAACGGTCTTCGGCGTAGACATCGTGGCGTTTCAGGAAGCGGCGGGTAACGGTAAGGATCACGCGACGGCGGAAAACCAAATCAACCACACCGTTTGATGCACCATCCGCCGTTCGTCGTGCATCCGATGGTTATTGGGCGGATTGTAAACGGGCATTGGTTCAGCCGGCACCTGTCCGGGATTCG
>JBCBOT010000460.1:0-5399 GCA_039821165.1 Planctomycetota bacterium
CGACATCATTTAACAAAAGTGGGCTGAAGCAATGGCAGTTAGTCAATCTTGGTCACGGGTTGAACCAGACTTTGTTGAGCCTCTCACATGTCGTCATTGTGGCATGGCACATTGCATCGCAAACCTTAGCAAGACCTCGACGATTGTCCGTACTGAGCGAGGCGAAGATGGCAGCGTGTGTCGAAAGTTGGTGTGTGGTTCCTGTGGGGAAAAGATAAAAGCGGTTTTTGAAGCTTTTTCTGACAGCCAGCAGGATCTCTGCCAACGATTGGCAAAAGACGAGTGCTCGTTGTCTAAATTTCAAGAATGAATCAAGCACTATCCGAACCGATTGACGTTTCCGCCGTTGGAATCATCGCTGGCGAACTGAGGTGTTCAGTATCCAGCGTGAGACGGTTTGCGACCGAGTTAGAGATTGAACCAGCGATGTTCATCAACAACATCCCTCATTACACGCGCGGAGACATCGATCGCATCGCCGGACTGTTGCGTGATTGTTCAAACACAGGCAAACGAGAGAGGTAAATGCATCGCGGGTCCTTCCGAGACCACCCCACACTTCCCACCCCGAAGGGAACTGTCGCGGTGCTCTACTCCCTTCCTACAGATGACTTCAATTCGTGGTAGCAACCAAAGACAAGCGTTCGAATCCTGGCAAGCAGCGTCGCTACCAGTGTGTTTTCGTAGACACTCGAGGCCGGATTGTTTATCAGCACGCAGTAAGACGAAAGGTGATAAACGACTTGATTCGAGCAGACGAAATACAGCGTGTGGCGATTTCAATCGGCCCTCGCGCGTTCACAATTGACCGCCAAGCGGTGGCGCTCTGCGCCCGCCTCGGGTGTATCGTCCTGCGAGAGTTCGATCAGAGCACAGACATCGAATTGATCACCGTCGAGGACTTTCTTAAGTGACTACTCCGCAGATTCGAGAACTTCATTTTGACACTTCGTCTGTGCCGCACCTCGACCAGCTCTTCGGCGAATGGGCGATTGAGCCTCGCCTGTTCAACGCTCTCGCCGATCAAGCGTTCGCGATCGATGTCACGAAGCACTTGGCGACAATTGAACCAAAGTCCACGTTCAGTGACCCTAGCTCGGATTATCGCTACGCGATGGTTACCGATGGCGTCGCGATCGTGCCGATCAGTGGCGTGATGACGAAGCACGAGACCTCGATGTCACGCTGGGGATTTGGCGGAACATCAACGGTCCTTGCCCGTCGCGACATCCGGCGAGCAGTTTCCGATTCGAGCGTTCGGGAAATCCTTATCCACGTTGAATCGGGTGGTGGAATCGCCCGTGGTACGAAGGAGCTTTGCGACGAGATCCGGTCGGCCTCTATGTCAAAGCCCGTCACGACGTTCATCGAAGATATGGGAGCCAGCGCGGCGTACTGGGCGTCATGTGGCTCTCCACGAATCGTCGCCAACGCGCCGGCCAAGATCGGGTCCATCGGGACCTATGCCGTTATCCAGGACTTTTCTACGGCCGCCGAGAGACGAGGCGTTGTCACCCACGTCATTCGCGCCGGTGAATTCAAGGGCGCTGGTGAGCCTGGAACGGTCGTCACACCCGAGCAGTTGGCTGAGTTTCAGCGCGAGGTCAATTCGACAAACGAGTTCTTCGTGCAAGGAGTCGCTACGCATCGAGGGATGTCGGTCGATGATGCTCGAGCACTTGCCGATGGGCGTGTCCACACTGCAGCGGAAGCCAAGTCACTGCGATTGATCGACGACGTCGCGACGTTCGACGATGTCTTTCGTGAACTCTCTCGCAGCAAGCGGTCACCCGATCGCCAGGTCGCGCGAGCGAGCGTGTTTGAGGGGACTCCAAAGCAGCGTCACGCGAAGATGATCGATGATTTAATGCGCGGCTCTGGCATATGTTGGAACGATGCCTACGCCCACATCAAGACGCACGAGCCGGAGCTGCATGCGGCGATGCTCGATGAGCGGCTGGGGATTTCCAAGACGGGCCCCAAGCCTCGTTCGGAACGGAGATCGCCGAACGCCGTTCTCGCTAGTACGCGCAGCCCAAAGAACCAATCCTCACCGACTGCATCTGATGACTGGAACGCTGCGGTTGATGAGCACATTCGCGACGGAAAGTCCCGTGCGGAGGCCTTGAAACTGGCCAACAAGCAACAACCTGGACTTCGCGAACGCTATCTGGCTGAAGTCGCAAACCACTAGTCACCGCTCCATTTTCAACACAAGGATTTTGAAATGGCAACTACAGTCCGAGCCGCGAGGCGAACGTTTTGCACGGCGTCTGCGATAGAGATGAACCAACGCGTCAAAGTGGATGCCGATGGCCGCATCAGCGTCGCTGCGGGAGCAGAAACCGACATCGGAACAGCCGCCCGAGCCGCCTTTGCTGAAAACGAAGACGTCGCAGTGGATCTAGCGTCACTCACCGGCACCGCCCAGTTCATTGCCGATGTGCCAATCAGTGTCGGGGATCGCGTCTACGGTGCCAACGGCGGCGAAGTGGGAGTCACGGATACGAACGCGCCCATCGGGATTGCTCTTCGCAGTGCGGCGGCGGGCAAGCGGGTCGAAGTCCTGCGACGACAACTCTAAGTGCCGAATTCCAATCCCAACAAACCAACCAGGGAACCCAATGTCTACAGTTATCGAAAAGATTGAGTCCAGCAACAAAGCGAGTGAAGCCGATGTGGCTCGGCAGGTCGCAGATGCGTGGCGAGCTATTTGGTCAGGCCTCGCCCGCGATGTGGCCAGTATTGCCACAGATCAGGACGTGAGTGACATCCAGGAGGCACTCGGGACACTGACGTTCTTCGAGGTCACCGAAGACGAAACCGAAACACTTCGCGAGTGCCGGGCCACGATGAAAAAGATGTTTGATCGGACCGTCGCATCAAAGCTTGCTGATCGAGTTGAAGAGTTGCGTATTCAGGCAATAGCAGACCACAAGCGGTTTTCACGATTCGCCGCGAAGATGGAAAAGCAACTCAAGAAGCGTTCGCGTGTCGTTGCAGTGGATCGGCCATCGTTCGCGCCCGTAGCCTGGTCCAATGACGACAAATACGCAGGGCTTCTTCGCGATGGAGGAGATCAATGCTTGGCTGCCAACGAAGATGTGCAGGCGGTGATTGACCGGCTCGTTGATGAACGATCGACCGAAACGAAGGAGGCCTTTGATCAACGTTCGCTACCGACAGAGGTAACCAAGTACGTCGATGAATACAACATCGCACATCCCAACTACCAAGACTTCCAGGATTCCGAATACGTTGGTTGCATCCCCGGTGCCGTTGAGAAACAACGCCACGCGGAACGAATGACGCAGGTTGACGATCTCCGGCGTCAGATAGCGTTCCTCTCCGCAGAAACGTTTACCCAAGTTGATTTCAAAAGGCCTTTGCGGCGAGGCTATCCGAAGCTCTTTCACTCAGCGGCCAACATGATTGGGTGCACATCACCAGTCGAGTTCCGCCAATCTCCATCGGCAGATGACTTGCGATACGGGCGACCGGAATCGCTTTGGCCCGATGAGCCCTTTCTTGATGAGGAGCTCTTTCGGCGATTCGATCAACTGCGAGAGCAGAAGATCGCAGAGTTGCGACTCGGCTTTGCGTCTCTGTCGAACGAGAAATGTTCATGAAAGGAATCAAATTCGAATGCCCGCCAGATCCATCGAACACCAACGCTATCGAGTTTCTTGAATGGCACGAATGTCAGACCACCAAGCTTCAAAACCAACTTGTTGATGGGGCGATGGACTGTCTTTGCGATGAGCAAGTGTTCGAGTTGCTCGAGTGCACAGGGAAGCTAAAGCAGTCAATCGGCTTCATCGCCATGGCCGCCGGCCAAACTGTTGATCAGATCCACAAGATGGAGGGCGCGCTGCTTAAACGACTAGGTGGATACTACGAAAACAAGGCAAAATGATGTTCAATGCTCCTACGTCTAGCATCCTCGCTGGCCAGGCCGCATTTCGACTTGTCGCGCAAGACAATGCTAGTCGCGAGATATCGAGCGTCGTCCGTGGCATTACAACGGATGTGCTTATCGCGCAGTCGAGCGTATCGGACGCATTGAAAGGATTGGGACGAGAGATCCGAAGCGTCGGTCAACAGCTTAGTCGGGTTTCCAAGGCGACAGCCGTTTTTGGGGCCGCTGCAACAACTGGTATCGTCGCCGCGACAATTCAAGCCGGTAAGTTCGAAACGGAAACGAATAAGTTTGAGGCAGTCTTTGGAGACGCCTCAAAAGCTACGAGTGTATTTGCGGATAGGTTTGCAAGGGACCTTGGCCGTTCGCGTCGTGAAGTTCGATCTTTTCTTGCAGATGCTCAAGACCTATTTGTGCCGATTGGAATCCGACCGGACGCGGCGAGGCGACTTGGACAAGAACTTGTGCAGCTCACAGCGAACCTCGCAGCAACGAACGCAAAAGCTGACGCAGATGTGTTTCTTGATTTGACGCGAGCCCTTACCGGGTCATCTGAAACAGTTCAGAAGTATGGCGTCAGTCTTAGTCAGGCCTCTGTCGCGGCAGAATTGCTTAAGCAAGGCATTGATCCGAGCAATGCAACCGAAGCCCAGCGAGTTCAGGCTCGCTTCAATTTCATTCTCAGCAAGTCAACCGCTGCACTCGGCTCTGCTGCTAAGAACGCCGGCATGCTCACCGGCGCAATCGCAGCGCAGAGGGCCGCATTCTCCGACCTCGTTGTCCAAGTCGGCGAACCATACAAGGAGTTGATGGCCGACGTCGTCTCGGCAACATCAGAAGCCACTCGTTCTATCAGTGACTTCCTAGACGAGAACCCAATGGTCAATCGAGCCGTTGGTGGAACCGCAGTCGCGATCACCGGCGTCGGCGTGGCGGGTTCTGTTGCCGCCAATGGCATCAGCAACTTCGGAGGTACTCTGGCAAGCGTTGGCGGAGGCCTGTTTCTGTTTGGTCGAGCACTTCCGGCGATTGGTGGCGGGCTCTTGCGATTGACCGCGAGGGCGGTCCCTGCCCAGCTATCCGTTGGCAAGCTATTTACCGGGCTCTCGCGACTTTCAGGCATTCTCGGTCGCGGACTCATTGTACGCCCTCTGCTCGGCAGTCTTCGCCTTGCGGGAACAGGCATGGCCGGGTTGGCCGCACGCATTGGTCCCTTGTTTACCAATCCACTGACGGCCGTGCCGGCGGCTGTCGCGATTGCGCTAGGATCGTGGCGGGAGTATTGGGTTCAAAACGGCAAGCAAGCGGAGCGGTTTGGAAAGATCCTCGAGGAGCAGAGACAACAACTCCTTCCGGATTCGTTCCGAGCTGCGGGGCAACTCCAGACACCGGCGATTGATTTCAATTCGGCTCGAGTTGTCCCGGATTCCGAGTTGGCCGAGCGTCGTGTAGCCCTTCAAGCAACCGAAGATGACGAGCG
>JBCBOT010000461.1:0-5377 GCA_039821165.1 Planctomycetota bacterium
AAGTGCTCTGTCCCCGGATGAAGTGCTCTGTCCCCGGATGAAGTGCTCTGTCCCCGGATGAAGTGCTCTGTCCCCGGTTGGAAGTGCTCTGTCCCCGGTTGGAAGCTGCCGGAAACGAAATGCGGTTTCCCGATTCCTAGACTCCCGAAACGACCTTGCCGCACCCACGGACCGATCATGCCTGAAGGACACAAAACTCACTTTCTCGCCCGACGGCATCAGTCGCTCTTCGCGGATCAATCCGTGCGTGTCACCAGTCCGCAAGGCCGCTTCCGCGGTGATGCCCGCAAAGTTTCCGGCAAGAACTTGGTTTCGGTCGAAGCCGTCGGCAAACACCTGTTCTATCACTTCGAAGGCGGGCGGCTGATTCACATCCACCTCGGCCGCTACGGAAAGTTCCGCGAACACCAATCGCCACCGCCCCAACCTGTCGGCGCCGTCCGCATGCGATTGACCGGCGAAGAACACGCACTCGACCTGAATGGTCCGACGACATGTCGCGTCATCGATCAAGCTCAGCGCGAAATCGTGATCCAAAACCTCGGTCCCGATCCACTCGGCGGCGGAAAAAAACAAGAGGTTTGGCGACTCGTTAACGCACGCAAGAAACCGATCGCCGCGCTCTTGCTTGATCAGTCGGTGGTCGCGGGGATCGGAAATATTTTTCGCGCCGAGTTGTTGTTCGAAATCGGACTCGATCCCAATACGCCCGGCACGGAACTCGATAAGCCAACCTTCGATGAACTGTGGCGGTCGCTCGGAAAGATGATGCGCACCGGCCTTAAGTATGGCAAAATCATTACCGTGACCGCCAAAGAAGCCGGGGCACCGCTGGCAACGCTCGAAGGCAACGATCGCTTCCGAGTCTATGGGAAAGACGAGTGTCCCGAGTGCACCGGACCCATCGCGACCGACGACTTCGCCGCGCGGCGGCTCTACTGGTGCCCGCGCTGTCAGCAGTCGTCATAACTCGCTTCCGTCGGTGAAGCTGCCGGTCGGACGTGTGATTCATCCTGATGTGACTACTCAAGGATCACTCGTTCTCCTTCACCGATGTCTTTGACTTCCAATGTATAGTCCTCCCGAACCGTGAACCGCAGGACGCGTCCGGAGACAAGGTCGTTGCAAAACGCGATAAAGAATCTCCGCTGCGCACCGCTGGAATCAGTGATGTCACGAAACGCGGGAGCCGGGTACAGCTGTAGGCCGGTTAGACTCTCAATCGGCAGCACCTGGAAATGAAGTGAAAGACACATCTCAAAGGCGTCCCCCAGATTTTCCTCGCTGAGTCCCGATTGGGCTTCTTGAAGAAAACGCTCCAATGCAGCCACACCCGAAGCTTCGCCCTCGGAAACGAGATAGATTTCGTCGTCATTGTCGCAAAGAGTGACGCCATAGGGATCGGTTCTCCCTTTTGGGACCCAGCGTGACAGTTGGCATGATCCGACCCGCATCTGTCGGGTGAGACTTGCGGGACCTCCCAGCACATCCTCCGCAAAGTCACGCAGAACGTCCTCTGTCATTTGCGAGACTCCGAGTCAGCGAACACGTCGAGCATCGCCACTGTGGAAGGTTCGTGACTCGCCATCAATCGAAAGCCGTAACTCGCCGTTTTCGGTGACACCAGTGCATCGTCCCGAGAACGATTGATCCTTTTGTGTGAGTCGAACCTGTGTATCGGTCAACACACAGCGTTCCCGGAAAGCTTCCATCAAGCCGGCATGATCAACTTCGTTCAAGGTCTGCACGATCGACTCCACCATCGCCACGAGCCAATCGGTTCGCGTCACGGTCCGAGGTGCGATTTCAGCGAGCGACGTAGCGGCGACTTCCCGATCGGACTGTAGGGTGGGAGCATCATCGACGTTCACGCCGACACCGACAACAACTTGGTCCAGATGCGCTTGGCTGGATTCGATCAAGATACCGCCCAGTTTACGACCGTCGGCATAAAGATCATTGGGCCATTTCAAGCCGACACGGACCGGCGCGCTGTGAAATTCAATTGCCTGCGCGACAGCGACCCCGACAAACATCGAGAGGGGGGATTCGAGTAGGTTTTCGCCCGCGAGTAGGAGTGAGAACGTCAGCGCGTTCCCTTCACTGATCCAAGTGTTGCCCTGCCGTCCACGTCCCGCCGTCTGACGATCCGCCCAGTGAAGTCGCGGTAGCAGCCCTGACTCCAGCCCACGATGGACTTCGCCGAGCGCGTCGGTGTTCGTCGATTCGGTCTGTGTTCGAAAGACGACCGATCGCAGGGTTTGATCCTCGAGCAGTTGCTCCAGCGCACGACGAACGTCGGGCGGTGTTTCGTCGGGGCAGTCTAAAACGGCGTCCAAAATCCGAGGGATATCCAAAAGGAAAGAAAGAACAAAGCAACGAGTCCCATCGCAACGACTTGCCAGTGATAGGGTACCGACTGGGCGCGTGGCGAAGATCCAAACTCGCGTTCGACGAACTCGTCGTAGTCAAAATCGTCTTCGAAGTCGTCCTCGTCGTCGTAGTCCATGACGACACTGTAGCCTGCGAGATCGAGAGCACAAACGCCGGACACGCACGATCGGCGCACAAAAAACCCGGACGTCATCGACGTCCGGGTTGAGTCTTCGGGCTGACGCACCGCAGGTCTTGCACCCCTATCGCTAAAAACGGTTAGCGGAACGGCGCGAGCCGTCCGGTGTCACCCTCATGTTCAATCGGAACAAAGCACTAGAGGAACATGTTGAGAGGCCCGGTCGTATTTCCTGTCGTGTAGAAGTTCCGGATGTTGGGCAGCATATCGACCAAGTCTTGGTTGTTGCCCACGCCGAACCACATCGCGAGTTCCGCGGCGTATTCGTCGACGGACGTGGTGGGGATCATGCGTCCTCGTCCGAGGTTCAGATTTCCGAGCGAGGGGTCCGCTTGGGACGTCGGATTGAGCAGCGACGTCGGGTACTCCCCGTAGAACTTTCCGCCGTCGACCGAACCGCCCAGAACCATGTGGCACGCGCCCCAGCCGTGGTCGCTTCCTTGGCCGTTGGTGCCCAAGGTCCGGGCAAAGTCGGAGGCCGTGAACATCGTGACATCGGCATCCACGCCCAATTCGATCATCGCATCGTTGAACGACTTGATCGCCCGGCTGACGCGTGGCAAACGGTACTCGTGGCCACTGATCAAATTGTTGTGCATGTCCCAACCGCCGTAGGAGACAAAGAAGATTTGTCTGCTTTGTCCAAGCGCCTGTCGTGCACCGATGCAACGGGCGACCATCTTCAATCGGTTGCTCGGGTCTTCCGACGCAAACTCGGTCGTGAGGTCGACCGCGTTGACGGCGGCATTGAAATCGATCGCGGCATCTACCGAGTTTCGGCTTGCCTCCGCAAACGACTTTTCCAGGAGATCGCCGTAGGTTTGCCCGAGCATCGAGTCGAAGCCACGGGCACCCATTCGGTTTTGACGACCGAGCGTGTTGAGGTCATGGGAGTAACCACTGAACAACGTCGCGCCGTTGGTTCCGATCGCGTACGGAACGACCGAACCGCCCGTTTGCATCAGATTCATCCCGGAGATCGAGATGTTCATCGACACGGTTTCATTCGTATTGGACGACAACATCAGGTCCGCCATTCGACCACACCAGCCCGTCACTTGGCTGCGGGTTTGCGGAACACCGGTCTGCCAGTGACGCTGAAGGTCAGCGTGCGAGAACAATCCGAGCGGCAAATTGGCTCGCGCGTTGTACTCGTCTCGTGACGTGGGTTCGATCAGCGAACCCACGTTGTTGACGAACGCGAGCTTACCGCTCTTGTAGAGCCCGGCGATACCATCGTCGGTCGGGTCACCCGATGGACCGGCCATCTGAGTCGAAAATCCGGGGTGCAACCCGAAGGTGCGGCTATCCGGACCGGCGATCGGCACAAGCGAGCTTTGCTCGAGGGCGAGCCCGCCCGGGTTGTTGGTGCCGTCATCGAACCCACCGCGGACTTGATGGTAGTCGCCGTATTCGCCACTCGTTGCATCGCCATCATATGGCGTGAGCATGTTGTAGGCGTCGTTGCCTCCATGGAAGAACAGACACACAAGGGCCTTGTAGCCGCTGGTGTCGGTTTGAGCCATCGCGGACTTGGTGGCTTGAAGATTGAGCAACGTCGCCATGAGCGAGGTGTTCGTCATCAGGCCGCAGCCGCCGGCATACTTCAGCAACGCACGACGCGAAGTGAAAATCGATTCGCCAGAGTTGTTGAACATTGAAAATGCCCGAAAAGCAGAGAAGTGATTTGTAAAGGACGTTAAAGCTGCGCGATCATTGCTCGATGGCGCAGTCGGGTGAGATCAAAACCAGCATCAGCATGGTTTCGACACGTTCGATCGGTGTCGCATTGGACTCCGAGAGGATCGCGTCCTTGATACTTGTCTTGGTGGCCTCGCTGAGCGTTCCGTTGCAGAGCAGCAAATCAAAGCGTTGCAGAATCTCGTCGAGATTTGCCGTGTCGGCCGCGAGGTCAATTTCGGGTTGAAGGTCGAAGGAGATTCGACACGTGCCCACTCGCATGCCGTACTGGACGTAGCGATTGAGGGCAAATGAACGTAGCCGATTCAATGTCCGGTTCATCGTCACACCGTTGATGATCTGGAACTCAGGTGCGAACAATGAGTCGTAAGGATTCCGACGCGACGGCGTATAACCGATGAGATCACCCGGCGGTTGGAATTCCGGCAGGTAGTAGTTGAAGACCGTTGGCGAGCGGAACGGTAACTGCCCGAGATCGTCGCGAATGCTGTGGCTCAACATCATGTAGCCTTGGGCGTAGTCCGATGTGGGACGCATGGCTCGGATCAGCCCGGTGACGCGGTTGATCGGCTCACGCAAGCGGCTGTATTCGGTTCCACGCGTGATGACGCGCACCCCGAGTGGCGAGCGTTGACGTACCAGACGCTGACTGCGGTAGAGCTCGGGATCGGTCAAGATCGCTTTGATCACCGCGCGAAGATCTCCGCGAACGCCTTGGCCGTTGTCGTTGAAGACTCGAGTGACTCGGCGAAGATAGGCTCGCGAAGGGTTCGATTTCACCAACCGTTGAATCAGTAGTCGTGAGATGAACGGCGCGACATTTTGATGCTCGGCCAGAACATCTAAGCCGGCGTCGACTTCGGCTTCACAGGATTCAACCGAGAGGGGTTGAGAGAGTGGCGGTAGCGTCACGCCGAAGACGGTCTTGCTGTTCGGCGCGTTGGGGTCTTCGGAGTAATCGAAATTATTGTCGTGTTCGGCCGGGTGGAGCCGCATGGGGTCTCCAAAGTTTCGGCCGACATAGAAACTGCCGTTCGTGTTGTGGTGGAACTTGAATCCGGTGAAAAGTCTTCCGAACTCTCGAATCGTCTCGTTGTCGCGGCC
>JBCBOT010000462.1:0-5373 GCA_039821165.1 Planctomycetota bacterium
GTTGATGCGTAACGAGTTCGATTCGGCTTCACGCCTCGCCGAATATGAAGCCAGCGTCCTGCAAATCCATGGAACCGGAGATCGAGTGATTCCGCTCCGTCATGGCCAACGCCTGTTCGAATCAATCCCGAGCCAACGAAAACAATTCATCACCGTTCCAGGACTCGGACACAACACCCCGCTGAGCGATGACGTGATGAGCCAAATGCGAACCTTCGTGGATCAGAACTGAGATACAAGAACACAATCGCATCCCGATGACGGGCTCGCATGGCACGCTCGCAACCCCGAAACCTCTCGCCCCCGAGTATCGACGCGTTGCCTCGCTCCGAACACGCCAAACACGGACTCAAAAACACCGATGGAAGATCGACCACAGCAGCAAGTGAACCAAGTTCCGATTTGCAAGCATGGAAAGCCAACAAACCCCGAGTACCCAGGTAAGTTCGCATTCCCCAAAACGAAGCCAACCTGACGTAACCCGACGCGTGAGCATGGGACCACACATACAGCAAGTAACCCGATGCGTCAGCAAGGGACCACACATCCAGCAAGTACCCCGACTCGTCAGCGAGGGACCACACCTCCATCCCCCCAGCAACCCGTACCGTAAAGCGAGCGACTCTTCCGTCGCTTGTGCTACAGCTCACCGGGAAGCCCGATTCGTGCTCCCCGACCGAAGCGAGAACATTCCGAATCGATCGGATGTGCAAGGGGCACCGACTCGTCAGAGTCGCCGATCTCCGAGGCTCGTGCTGCATGAAAGGCTCATGCGCACGACCAGGGAGCCATCGAGATGCGCAACCAAGCGACACAGCGTCCGATTCACCGCTACACCAATTTGCAACCCTATCGGATCGCCAAAGGCCGGGCGGCCGAGAGTGATGCCGCCGTCGTGGATCGGTTCCATGATTCGCTCGCGGTCATCTCATTGAGCGATGAACCCTCGCCGGCAACGTTCTTACGCTGCATTCATCGCGAGATGCGAATCCGTTGTTACTCGGCTTCCTCAATCAAATCGTATACCCACGCCTGCCGATCGATCCTTCGTTGGTTCGGCCGCCCGCCGCATCTCTTGGATCGTGAAAACGTCCGCCGCTATCTCGAATATCTCTGCGACGCCGGTCATGGCCCCTCCGACATCGGCGTGCAACTCTCGGCCATCCGCACCGCCTGGGACAAGATGTGCTTTCGAGACGTCACGCTCGGCCTGGAAACCCCGCGACCCAAACGCCGCAAAGCCATCGTTGCCAGCCGCGAGGAGATCCGGGCCTTGCTCCACGCGGCACATTCGCTCCGAAACAAACTCATGATCGGACTGATGTATGGAACCGGAATGCGCGTCAGCGAACTCTGTAGTTTGCGTTGGCGAGACATCGACCAGCAACGCAATCAGATTTTTGTCCGGCAAGGCAAAGGCAAGGCGGACCGCCATGTCCAATTGCCACAGCAATACAAGCCACTTTTGATCCGGATGTCGAACGGCAAGAGTGGTGAAGACTTCGTGTTTCCCGCCGAGGTCACGGGAGCAAGAGCGATCGGTCGACACATCACGCCCAGATCCGTTCAGCGCGCGGTCAAAGAAGCCAGAAGCATCGCCGGAATCCAAAAGAAACTGACGCCGCATTCACTCCGGCACGCGTTCGCCACCCACTCCTTCGAAGACGGCTGCGATATCCGCCGCATTCAAACCGTCCTCGGTCATGTCAATCTCGAAACAACCACTATCTATGTCACCGTTGCCAAACAACGCACCGACTTCCCGAGTCCACTCGATCGTTTGGCCGACACCCTTGACGACCAACAAGCCTCGCCCAGCGTTTCTCAATCGGAGCCACCGCGATCTCACAGCTCGTCCCCATCAAAACAAACCGCAACCCCATCTGTTGGCACGCTGCGAGTCCACTCACGACGCGACCCGGCCGCCGACGACGAACACTTCGAAAAGACCAAACGAACCCAAATCACCCTCGAACTGAAGACCGCGAACCGACGCTGCTTTCTCACCGGCATCATTGCCGAATTTTCGCGTCCCGGCTTTCTGACCCTCCAACTACCACCGATTGAAACCTGGAACGATCAACTACGATCCATGCCCATGGCGGTTCAAAAGAGAGTCGGAGAAGCCAGCTTCTACGAAACAGCGCGAACGCAAATCCTCAAGAAGCTTACCCGTGTTGATGAGAGAGAGCCGTGACGGGCTGACCCACCCATTCGTCTCCCAACAAGTACCGCTGGAACGAAACAACGCGGCGCGAGATGAGAAGGTCACGTTTCGATCACGCACAACCCTTTACGGGACCGTGCAATAGTATTCCATCGCAGCTTGGTTTTCGGGCTGACGCACCGGAGGGCTTGAGTCCCTTCCGCTATCATCGTTAACGGAACGGCGCGAGCCGGCGCGAGCCGTGCGGTCACCTGGGCGAACATCTCGCGTTCTTCATCGGTCCGCTTGATACGATCGATCCCCCGATGACACTCGGCCATCGTCGGTTTGAGGGGGAGCGGATCGAACCCGCCTTCTCGCCCACGAACCGTGACACAAAGAAGCTGTCACGGTCCAGAAAGAAAAGGGCAGATCCAACACTCAATCACTGCGGCTCAGTCCTGCTTGCATCTCCACCGACCCAAACTCAAATTGCCTTCGCAACCGCATCGACCTAAACTTCCTCTGTGCACAGCCCGAGCCTGCCAAGTCGGCAGACCTGTCGCACAATAACGCGTTCGATCGGCATCCGTGCCGCTCAAACGCGGTTGGCTTGGATGCCACCTATAAGGAGATGGATCATTGCGCGGCGTTTGCGCCGTGTTACACAGTAGTCACTGGGACATGGACACTTTTCACGATGGCATCGCGGCCCTCCGATGGAGAACCACGGCTGCCGTCGAACATGGTTTGGGTGCAAAGCCCGGCCATTTATGTTGGTTTGGTGTGGTACCCGGCTACGGTTGGCCGGGACACCGGTCGATGTGGAGACTGATCCACTCGGGTATACTTCCCAAGAGAAGTTTACACACATCGCGACGGAACGTCCGGTGTCACCCAAACCAACCGCGTTACGCGACCTAGTCGTTCGATGAATCACGCCGAAATCCGAACTCGTTTCCGCCACACAATCGGCACCGAGAAGTTTCAGCGTTTCGTTGCGGAGACACATTACGCAAATCGACTCCGCTTTTGGCAAGAACAGCTTTGGGACCCGTTCGCTCTTGAACACGGCCTCGATCTCGACTTTCCCACTATCCAAGACTGTTTCGCGATTTGCCAGGTTCACGAATGCGAACTCGAAACTGATACTGTTCCGGTCGTCTATGGGACGCCTGTAACGCCAACCCAAGCCGAGCTCGAAGTTCCCAATACTCTTTTTCCTTGTGCCCGCTTAATCGCTGGCGGAGGTTGTGTCGTAGGGCATCAACAATCCGCAACTGTACAATTCTGCCCAGAGTGCCGCGTTGCACATGATCACTGGGAATCGCAAGCCTTTCAACGAAACATTGCCTCGCCGGATTCGCGTGAGATTCGGCTATTCCTCGCCGCCAAGGCGTCGCATTTTCATGCGGACTCTGACGCGGAACGGCTTTTTCGGTACTACAAAACTTGGAAACCACCTCGTTCTGCCAACGATCCAACGGTCAACGATGCCGTTACACAAATTACAGAACTACATTCTCGATTGAGGGACCGCGAAATGGATGCTGCAACTGAACTTCTCAATGACGCGCGGTCGATTTTTTCTATATCACACCCTGATGGCGATGATGCAATCATTCTCGACCACTGCAAAATGCACTTTATCGCTGCCGATACCATCATCAACTCATAGGTCCCCGGTCGCGTAACATGGTTTTTACGCTAGGCCTGCGGCACACCTTCCGGGTTTGGCCACGCGGGCTGGCCTTGGTACAATTTCCGTAGTCCAAGCATCGTTCGCTTCGTTAAGGGCGGTGTCGCAAAAACCTTCCGTTAGCGGCCACAACGTGAATGGTGCTCCAAAATCGTCTCGCCGATTTCGCTTCGGTCTACGTTTTCTTCTTGGCTTAGTTTTGCTCGTTGCATGCTGCTTGGCCGTTTGGAATTGGCATTCAAAGCGCGCTACAAATCGCCAAGCTGCAATTTCAGCGATGATAGCCGCTCCTGATCCGCTTGGCTGGGACTACGATCCAGTATCGCTTATCCGTGCTGTAAACGCATTTCATTCGCTCGGACGCAATGACGCATTAATCGCCCTCAAGGAATTTGACGCCAAATACCCCAACGAAGGCTATTCTTGCCCACACCAATCTCTGGAATTGGTGATGCCACTTCTTTTTGATCGCCGAAATCCTGACGACAAATATCCGTCACCAAAGAATTGGTTTGACCCAAGCGAAGGCATCGAGCTAACCGAAGATACTTGGCGGTACTGGATCGCAATTGAAGACGGGGTTCCCTTTCACACGGTTGTGATTGGCGGTACCTCTGGCGCGCCAGGAACGCAAAGCTATTTGATCGAATGGGCGGACAAACATGCGCGCCTTCGCGAGTCACCGATGGTTCCCGGTGACCTGTTCGACGCCGCCGAGCAGGTTATGGTTAAACTTGCCGAAGAGGAAGAAAACGGCGATTCGACTGATTGGACTAACCGACACATTCGCATGCAGGTCTATCGTTCCGTTAAACATTTACTTAATGATGATGATGACGAACTCGCACCCTACGATGACGAGCGATGGGACACGTTTAAAGAACGTTGCGAACCACTCGGAATTAAATGGGACGAAACGACGCAAGCTTTCACGTCGAATGCCGCTCCCAGTGGCCGCTAACATAGATGGGTATGAAAGAACTCGCTGCTCGGGTTAAACCATTTGTTGTTAGCTAAACGGTTACCCATCAGGAGCAGCGAGTCATGTCTATCGTACCATCGAAGGTGTTCGTCGGGTTGGATTATCACCAGCATTCGGTCCAGGTCTGCGTGTTGGATGAGCACGGCAACCAACTCATCAACGCCACCCGACCAAATTCATGGCAAGCAGTCTCTGAGGTCGTCCCCAAAGGCGTTGCCGTCAATGCAGCCATCGAGTCCTGCTGTGGCGCAGCCAACTTCGCCGACGAGATCATCGAAAACACCGATTGGAATATCAGCTTGGCTCACGCCGGCTACGTTCACCGAATGAAGCAGACCCCTGACAAGACCGACTACACCGATGCCAGGCTACCGGCCGAACTCATTCGCGTCGGATACCTGCCAAAAGTCTCGTTGGCCCCCATCGAGACTCGGGAGCTGCAACGACTCATCCGCTATCGACGGAGCATAGCGGGCACTGACCGCACACATGGATGACGTGGGCACCGCTTGGGCACGTGCAACCCCACGGGGCCCAGGCGATTGG
>JBCBOT010000463.1:0-5361 GCA_039821165.1 Planctomycetota bacterium
AGCCTATTTCATTGAAACAGCGCCGGCAAGTCATGGAAACAAATGCCGCTTCGGAATCGGACGCGAACGGAGCCAGATCGAATTGAGACCACTCCGAACCTTTGTCTTCATGTTGCTCGCCAGCGTCGGATCGACGAACGCGTCTGCGCAGCGCATCGAATGCGACTCTGCGATGATGGATCGCGCTCGCCTGCGAATTGAATCGGAACAACAACCGTTTTTCGACTATTGGATGAACGCGCAGGGAGAGGTGGCTGCCGCGAAGCGCATGACACCGACACCCTATCAGGGTTCCGATTCGCTGCAGTTTCATCAGGCAGTCCAGACCGATGGGATTGCCGCGCGCTTGCTGGCGTTTTCGTGGCGACTCACCGAAGACACGGAAGCCGGAGACAAAGCCATCGAGATTCTCGATGCCTGGGCGAGCGCAACGGAGTTACCGGGAACCCGTTTCGATCCAGAGATTCGATTTCCCAACGCAGGAATGGACGTCGCGCGAGGCATTCTTCCGCTCGTCGCGGCTTACGATTTGCTACGCGAGCATCCCAAACTGGATGATGGACTGAAGCACCGAGTTGAGACTTGGTTTCGTTCGCTAGTAAGTGTCGTCAAGCAAGGAATTTTGCGATGGGAAGACAACGACGACTTCGGCGGCCAGGAGTTTCAAAACCATCATGTGGCCCATGTGCTCGGGCTGGTGATCCTGGGCGCGTCGCTCAACGATGATGAATTGATTCAATTTGCCGTCGATTCACCCGAGAACCCGAAGGACTTCAAGGAACTACTGTCTGGGTTGATTCTCATGCCAGGTGATGCGCCGCACGGTGGATTACGCGGTAAGCCGTTGCATCCGGGCGAGATCCAAGACCGCAGTCGTACCAACCAGGGTGCCGGACTGATCTACTGCCACCTGTCGCTAACGTTGATGCTCTACACCGCGGAGGTCTTGACACGGGTCACGGGTGACGATTGGGTGAATCGGCGCGCTCCGGGCGGCGAGACGCTCAAATCATCTGCCGCGTTTTATAGTGACTTCTTTCGATTGCGCAACGCGCGGCTCAATGGCGATTACTACTTTCGCGATCAACGAGCCATCCAAAACAACACGCCGTTTCTCGGACTGTTCGAGGTTGCCTAC
The DNA here is from genome assembly GCA_039821165.1 of Planctomycetota bacterium. Taxonomy (GTDB): domain Bacteria; phylum Planctomycetota; class Planctomycetia; order Pirellulales; family Pirellulaceae; genus Stieleria. The sequence goes on from JBCBOT010000463.1 coordinate 1,139, forward strand.
CATCATTGGCCGGAGGTGCCAAACCTCAAAGTGATTGTTCGTTCGATGGATCGATCGCGGACGCCACGCTCGTGGCTTTGTTACTATGGCCTACCGCTGCTCACGCACGGAAGAAATCTCTCCCAATGAACGACTTCTCCACACTACACGCCTGCGGTCCCGAGATTGAGTCCATCCAGAAGCTCCGCAACTACGGCTGCGAGCTTTTCGCACGCGTCGCGATCCGCCCTCAATGGATAGGCGATAAGGATGATTTCGGGAGCATCATCGTCCGTGAGCCCAGCCTTCAGTAGGCTTTCGTGGCAGTCTGGGCGATCACGCGTCTCGAACACCGTGAGCGACGCACAAGATGCACCGTCGGTGAATTCCCAGTGCCGCCCCTTGCGAGTCTCGGTAACACTTGACGCGTGCTCGTGGAGAAGTCGCGAAACCAAACCCGTTTGAACGGCGGTGAAAGGTGAATAGAGGATCACGCTGGCGGTTGCGCCGCTCACGAAAAGGCTCCGGGTTTGACGGTTTTTCAGAAGTCGGCGGAAACTGGCTCGAACAGTCACCAAGCCTTGGTCGTTGCCAATGGTGACCAGATTGAACTCAACGCCTCAAAGAACAATGGCTCTCATCACGTTTCAACGATCTGCAAGTGACGCCAGCACGTCCGCCATCGCCGATTGAATCGAGCCTTCGATGACCCGCACCGTGTACGAGTCGGAAACGCATTCAAATGTGGAATCGTGGAAGGTCAAAATGAAGTGACGTTTTGATTTCAGGGCATGGTCTCTGTTGCCGGCCTCCAGTTTGGCGAGGCTGCGAACCCAGGAGGAATCCCTGACTTCGTAGGCCGTGTAGGGAGCCAGTCCGCGAGTTGCGAGCGGGTGATGGTCACAGGTTTCCTCACTCGGGAACCAGCCAAAGCGCACGTCCGCACAGATGCGGAACTCAACAACGACAATCGGACGAGCGGATGAGTTGTGGTCGACAAGCGTTGCGCTTTGCCCATGCCAACCATCTGCCGGCGGTTGAGCAGCGACGTAACACAATGCCGTGAAGTGTTCCCTGCCCACGACGGCTGGTATCGGAGCGCCGACGCTGCAAACGGGGAGGTCTTCAAGTTCAAGAAGCTGGTCTTTCGAATCGATCTGATACACGATTGGCCCTAAAGACTTCGGCAACATTCAACGCAATGAGTTTCGGCGGCACCGCCGCGATCGCAATCAACGGCCGATGCTTTGTCTTGAAGATAGTTGAATCCGCGTCGATTTTCCCGGAGTGCTACGTAGCGATCAAAAGGCCACTTGATTGTTTCCCAGCCTCGAACAAATGATACGTGACGCTGGTCCTTGCTTTGAGGTCCAGCGTTGAAGACTTGGATGAAGAAAGGACAAACTGATGCCGGAAGTCACTCGTCGATCCGCTCTTTCCACGGCATGCTTGCTAGGCGGAGCAGTCCCCACGTTTGCAGATCAAGCAACCACGCAGGAGACAAAGCAAGATACCGAAAAGACAGACAAGGATTTTGTGCTTGAGGCGGGCCTCACAGAAGACGAGGCTGAGTGCTGGTCCAAAGTCGCTGAAGCTGCGGGGGCACTCTTGCAGCTGCCCGAATTGCACCCGATGGACAAGCACGAAATCGCTTCCGCCATTCACATCGTGCAAAACAAGTTGCTTTCACGACCGACCTACCGAAAGTATCTCGCGGCCGCAAAACAAGCGCGGGAGGGAACTCCACGACCCCAGTGACGGCACCGGAACCTGGACGATTGCAGCGAGTCGTCCTCACCAAGTCAATCCGCAGTGATTGACGTGAGTGGGCGCTTGCATGCGATTCTGGAACAAGCCCAAAAGGATTGAAGCGTCGACTGTGACGACACCGCTCCGACTACCTCGAATCCTTCTCGCGGAAGACAGTGAGTTAGTTGCTCGATCAACGATGCAGTATCTGCGCGCCTCCGGTTTTCAAGTCGAATTGGCTTCGACGGGACATGAAGTGCTAGAACGTTCGCAACAGGCGCCACCGGAGCTCATCCTGATGGATATCCAAATGCCTGGAATGGATGGATTGGAATGCATCGAAAGGCTTCGGAAACAGTCCGACTTCGCAGACCTACCGATCATTGCGATGACGGGACTGGCGATGGAAGCCGATGCGACTCGGTGCCTCGAATCGGGCGCGAACTACCACGTCAGTAAGCCATGCCGAATGAAAGACTTGGTGACATTGATTCGACAGCTACTGACTAAAAACGAGTGAAACGTTTGAATCACAATGCCCGCGAGATTCTTGCCCGAGGGCGTTAACTGTATTTTGTAACCCGAAATGTAAGTGAGGGATGAGTAAGATCTATCCCGAGATCGCCTCGCTGCCGCGTCCGACTTCCAGCCAATCCCATGAAACCGAAGAGCGCGAGCGACACTTGCCCGAAAGAGCAACTCAAAAACGGTTGAGCGAGGAATTCTTGGCATTTCCATCGCTGGCACGTCGGATCACCAAGCAAGTCAGTGAGTTCCCGCGTCACTGGTGCTTGCCGAAAATTGAATCGAGCAATGGGTATTAAGACGGCGAGGAAACCTTCCATTGAATTGCCACTTCGAAATGCGCACAATCAGTGAATGATCGATTCGAACGATACAAAGGTCAAGACGCTCCTGAGTCGAGTGAAGAGTCCGTTTACCGGCGAAGCGATTTTTGATGAATTGCAAGACACGGTCTTCTTCATCAAAAACGAGGAAAGTCGTTACCTGGTCGTGAATCAGACTTTGGTGGATCGCTGTGGTTTGCGGAGCAAGTCGCAGTTGATCGGGCGGACCGCCGCAGAGATCCTGAAACCGCCACTTGGATCCAGCTTCACTCAGCAAGACCTGCAAGTCGTTCGAACCGGCAAGGCAATGAAGGGCTTGCTCGAATTGCACACCTATCCCGGAGGCGACGTCGGGTGGTGCCTCACCAGTAAACACCCGCTTCAGGACCGGGGTGGACGCACGATTGGTCTGGTGGGAGTCTCGCATGACTTGCGGCGTCCCAATCAAACCGGCGTCGACTATGAATCGATTCGACGTGCCGTCGAGTTCGTTCGCAGCAATCCATCGCGGACGATACGCGTGGAGCAACTTCTCAAGATGACGGGTCTTTCGCGCTTCCAATTAGATCGACGTATGGAACTTGCCTTTGGCTTAACAACCGGCCAGTGGATTCTGAAGTCGCGCATCGATTCGGCCTGCGAACGGCTTCAGTCCAGCGACGAAAGCATCGCCAGCGTCGCCCGTTTCGCAGGATACTCCGACCAAAGTTCATTTAGTCGTCAATTCCGTCGTGTGACAGGATTGACGCCGAAGGAGTATCGCGACGTTCATTTGGTTGATGCTTCTTTGCGACAGTGACCGTACTCCTGTTGCGACACTTCAACGGGGCTCGTACTCCGTACCGATCGAAAATCACTTTGAATCAGCCCAATTCAGCGGTTCACCGAGACGGTAAGGCAATCACCAACGTGTCTGTGGTGACGCGGGCTTTGCTATATTCAGGGACGGTTTCACCCTCGCGCGTGAGCACGAAATCACCTCAAAGCCGAGTTGCATCCCAGCGGATGCTGCTTCTCAATGTCGAACATGAAATCGAGTGATACCAGATGGAGATAATCTCCTCGATCGGATTTCTGATGCTCGTGGTGGTTCATCTCGCATTGGGTGGAGCGGTCTATACGGATGCAAAACTGCGAGACAAAAGCGGCGAGCTTGCATTCGTGTGGCCGATCGTTTGGTGTTTCGCGACCGTCGTTGGAGGAATCATTGCCGGCGCAGTGTACTGGCTCATCCATTACTCGGTACTCAATCCGAGTGTCGCCGCGATGGTGCTCCGAAACACCCGCCCGGCAGAGCAGCCCTCAAACGGATTCCGAGAAGCAAGCGATCAAGTCAACCGCGACGAGTCGTGACGTGTTGAAACGATTGCAACAAACCAAACAGCCTTCAGCCGAGTAGGGACGATGCGTTTCAACTCCACCATGCGTTCACGGATCTCACGGTTGTCGTTTTTGCTGGGAGTCGTGGTGATCCTTGGAGGCTTCATAGTCTCGATCGCAATGCGCAACCCTGGCGGTCCACCGGTCTCAGCGCGGGATGCCCAGGCAGCGACTCGAGTGGCTTACATGGCCTTTGGAATCGGGGCCGCAATCGCGGTCTTGGGTCCATGCGGTTTGGCAGCCCTCCCGGCCCACACCGAAACCGAG
>JBCBOT010000464.1:0-5307 GCA_039821165.1 Planctomycetota bacterium
CCACAGCTTCAGCGTCTTGTCGTCCGAGCCGGAGACGATCCGGCGGCCGTCGGGGCTGAACGCCACCGCGTGGACCCAAGCCGAGTGCCCGCTCAGGCTGGCCAGCTCCTGTCCCGTCTCGCTATCCCACAGCTTCAGCGTCTCGTCCCACGAGCCGGAGACGATCCGGCGGCCGTCGGGGCTGAACGCCACCGCGTTGACCGTAGCCGAGTGCCCGCTCAGGCTGCGGATCAGTGGGCCGCCGGGCGCCGTCAACGTACAAGTGTCAGACCGAAGCCATGGAAACGTGACGTTTGAATCAGTCGAGCCGAGGAGTTCTTTCGTCGCCGAATTCGCTTTCTTCTGCAAACGATTGTGAAGTTGGCTCGGCAGTTGCCGAGGGTCGTCGCGGAGGACGTGAGCGCTTAGGTGAATCGAGTCCTCGACCAGTTTTAGGTCGGTGTCGTTTGATGCGTTGGCGGCAGCAAAGTCGGATGTTAGCGATGCGATGCCGGAGTCGGCTCGACGTTGCAACCACCGGTAGTCGAGAAGGAGTTGTTTTCGTTCGTCACTCTTTCCCGCTTCGCCCAGGTGATAACCAAGATGGTTGTCGATGTAGCCGTCGTCTTCGAGCCGCGTCCAATTGCCGTTGCATTGGTCGCGATAGGCATCGAGAAGCATGCCGTTGAGTTCGCCAAGTGAATCGCGTTTCTTTGCGCGGAGAAAGTCGTGTTGCAAATCGTGAAACGTAATAGCGTTGTCCGTCAGACGAAGAAGCGAAGCTCGGTCGAGGGTTCGCAACAACCGCCGTCCAGCACGCTCGCCGCAGTTCGATGCCCACAACGTGCAAACGGCGGAAGTTGGGATCGTTTCATCCGACGGAAAAACGGCTAGTTCGAGATAACGCTCACGCTCCGTTTCGGAAAGTCGGTCGATGCTGAGTGCGAGGGATTGAAACACTCCGCGTTCGAACGCTTCCGTGTCATCAATGAACTCCGTATCAACATCCTTGAGTGCCTGCAGTAAGTCACTCCAGGAATCACCATCGCGTGCCATCGCGCCACAGACGCTAATCGCGAGTGGCAGCCGCCCACACTCCTCCACGACGGCCAGAGCATCCGGCGAGCCCTGAATGCTCTGGCCGCTCCACTCTTGTAATAGAGCGATCGCTTGGTCATCGCTGAGCTCTTCGACCCGCACCTCTTTCGATGCTCCGACACCGGTGAGGATTCTGGCGTCACGCGTCGTAATCAAGATCCGGCTGCGTGCACCAACGACATCGAGCAGCGTAGCGTGATCCCGTTTCCACACGTCATCCAGAATCAGCAACGCGTTCTTATCGTTCAGCAACTCCCTCAATTCGGCGTTGCCGGTCTCGGCATCGGGGAAGGAGGTTTGCTTGCCGAACTTCGCCGCGATCGAAGATTGCAACGATGCCATGTTGGGTGAGTCGCCAACCGTGATCCAGTGCACGCCGTCGGTGAAACGTTCCTTGACCCTATGGTCACCCGCGACGGAGGTCGCCAGCACGGTCTTGCCGATCCCACCCATGCCGTAGACGCCAACGGTCTGCTTGCCGGTGATGGCGATGGTCTGAGCCAACTCCGCTAGGATCAGTTCGACGACTTCGTTGAGTAGTTCGTCGCGCCGAATGAAGTTCGGCGGAAGAGCGGGGGATATCAGTGATGCATCCGTGTTGATCGTGCGACCGGGCGAATCCGTTGCCCGGCCTAGCTGGGGTTTTCGCCCGTGATCCCAAAGATGAGTTGCTCGAGTGCCTCCTCGGTGTCTTCACGGAAGTCGACCCATGCGAATCGTTTCAGGAAGATCGGCAGCTTTGGTACTTCGCTGCAGTCGTGCAGAATCACCGGGATGACCGGACACTTCCGATCGACAAATTCATTGATAAACGCTTTTTGCTCCTGAGCATGCCAGGGACCAAACCCCGACGGCCCGACAAAGACGGCCGCAGCGTTGACATTCTCGATCTGCTCTTCGAGTTCTTCCTGCCAAGGAAGCCCAGGCCGCAGATGCCACTTGTCCAACCAAGGTTTGAGCCCTCGTTCAACCAGCTTGTTCGCGATGTCTTCCACCGCGGGCTTGTCTTTGCTGTTGTGGCACAAGAAGACGTCGAATTGCTCGGGCTCGTCTGACACTTCGGTCTCGCTGCTTGTCTCGTTAGAGTGGTCGATTGGATCACGAAGGTAGCTCGTCCTCCCCCGTTGGTCCATACACTGGATTCGGTTGGGTTTTGGGAGCATCGGGATGCGTCGACGGCTTTTCGCTTTGGGCTTACTTTGCGTGCTTGTTTCGTTGGGATTCGCAGGCGGAGCGACCGCGGGCGAATCGCTGACGGAGTTGATTTCCCAGGGTGTAAGGCAGGCGAACAAGCACGGATCGGCGGTGGTGACGCTGGAGGGGACTTACGAGGTTCCCGAAACGATCGCGATTTCATCGCACCGGGCGACGGAGTTTGATCGGTTGTCGGGGGTGCTGACGATCGATGCTCGCGGGGCGGTGTTTGATGTGTCCGCTGATGTTGGGTTTCTGCTGGAGGGCACTCCGCAGTGGCGTGGACGGAACGCTCGGATTCTGTGGGACGGTGGGCGGATCCAATGCGACGGCGACAACGTTGCGTTTCGCTGCTTGGACCTCATGTCGTCGACGCTTCACCCGCACTCGATCGAGCGTGCCGATGTTGGGATCCAGGTCGGTATCTATCGCAGCTGGTCCGAGAATTGTGGGTTCGGCGGTTTGCCGGGTCGCGAAATGTACGGTCGACGATGCCGGCGGATTCTGGAGTTCTATGGTCGGGAGCAGACTTGGGAATTGCTCGGCAGCAAACCTGAGGATCCGCTCACGCGGCGATTGAAATACGAATCGTTCGCCGGCACGACGGTCGCGGACATCATCGTTGCCGGTGCGATCGATCCGGAGGTTGACGGCCAGGTGCTCTATGCGAGTTCGGCGGCGATCTATCGAAGCTCGATCGCACGGATCCGCGGCAACACGCCCAACGGTGGCGGATCGCTGATTTGGTCCGATTGTCCCTACTGGCGTGCGACCACGATCCGAGACATCGCGGTTGAGACTGCGAACAAGAAAGACATGCCGCGATCGGTCGCGATTCGGTTCGCGAAACCGTTGACCGCGCGGCCGGATGAGATTCGTTCGGTTTGGTGGATGGGTGGGATGGCCGGCAAGGTGGAGTATGCCACAAAGGAGAATGGATGAGCAACAAAACGGATAAGCGAGACAAGGCGGCACGTCACCGAGCGATGCTTCGGATACTTCGTGTCAATCAGCCGATTACAACAAGTAGACTTCGGGAACTGGTTGAAGCAGAAGGGGAAGAGTTCGTGGTCAGTGATTCGACATGGCGTCGGGATTTGACTGAAATGCAAGTCGATGCGTCAATCCTGATCTCGGTTGCAGAAGAGCTTACCATCTAAAATTGTCACAAGCGTACTGGCAATGCAACATCGCCAGACTTGTTCGTGACAACTATCTCGCGAAACTATTTTGTGTTGGAATTGACTTCATCTTCCATGTCCGTCAGGTCTTCCACAGAAGCAAGGTCAGCGAGTAGTCGCGTGTAACAATGGAGTCTGCCCTGAAGATGATACAGCTCGGCTCGAAAGGCGTCGCATTTCTCCTTGTCTTCAAAGGCATTCTGTTCAGACAGCCGGTGCCATTTTGCGGTGAATGGACGAACAATCTGATTGAGAACTATCACTGCAATTCGCGAGAAGCCCACTGCTTTCCGGCCGTGCAGTTTCAATATGGATCGAGTGATGGCGAAGAGCGAGTAAACACTCTCCAGTGCTGTATTTTCAATCCCGTGGTCATTGGGAAGACGCTGAGTGGCGATTCTTGTCAGTAACTCAACATACAAATCCCATGCAGCATCCTTGTCAGCATCTGCGGGTTCCCAATCCAACTCAAGTATGGGGGTTTTGACTTTCAAGCCAGTTAGGCCCCATTTTTCGAATAAATCACCAATTTGCATAGGGATATGTACCTTCGAACCGCAGTTCAAAATTGTAGGCATACACGCTAATCACTAATGGTCTCATTCCGATCTTACTTCGCCAACGCCTGTGCAACCGCTTTGACTCTATACGAGTCCCCGCGCGACGCTACCGATACCTCATTTCCGAGATGATTACCAACGCAAGCTTGGTGGCCGTTTCCACATCCATTGTCACATCTTGAAGTCAAGTAGTCGTAGCAAACCAATTAAGATGCGATTCTGTTCGACGCGCCTGTCTTCATCCGTGATAGTTCCCTCCAGTTGGGCCATCTCAAGACGCTGGCATCTTCCGAGCAACAAGGAGATATCGACTGGGCGATGTCCCGAATCAAGGGTCTTTCGCAACACATCTCCAGTCGACATGGCGCTATCCAACCATTCTTCAACATCACGACGGAGTCGAGAGCACTGCTTCGGTGTCAACGCTGGATTGAGCAACACTGCATGCAGAAGCTTGCTTGCGAGTCCTGTTCGAGCGGCAATTTCCTCCTCGCGAGTGACGGAACCCTGGATTGCCGACAAGTCAACGTCCGACAAGTCAACCCGCAATTCCGTAACAAAGTTGCTGGGATGAGAATCCTCAAGTGTAGTGAGTGCCTCGTCGAGACGGTCTTCTTGGACAAGCTTTTTTAGCTTCTGACGAAGCTCGCTTGAAACATCAAGCTTTTCTGGAGCATCTTTGAACTCAGTCTTGACCTCTGCTTTCTGGCTGGCCCTCCGAACCACGCTTGCAATCTTCTCAACCAAAACGGGAATTCCGAGGCTTGATGGAACCGCAAATTTGTCCGCGAGGATCGGTGAAAACGCCTCAACATCTTCGTGTCCAACGTTATGCCAAATTGGAATTATCACCTTGGCTCGCAGGTCTCTGGTAAGTAATCCGTCGAGCTCGCGGCGTGCCCATTGCTTTTTGAAAAAGTCTGGGCTGAGGATGACGACACCGTACCGCGACTCGGACAGTCCCTGGGCTATCGACCTGTTCAGGCTGTCGCTCAAGGACAACGAGAATTCATCGTACCAAACGGAAAATCCAAGGTTGGATAGAGATTTTGCAAGTGGTCCTGCGAGGTCACGCTTGTCTTCGGAAGCGTGGCTGATAAACAAGTCCCATCGTGCTGTACGACTCATGGGTAGTGATAGTGTCCAGACGTGAAGAACATGCGAATGCACTGATTCCATTGTGTGCGCGTTTTATTTGACGGATTATAGCATCCCGCCATGATTCCGGAGGTTCATCGAACTCTCACGGAGCGGGATCATGCGGGCGGTTCTTTTTCTCTTGGCGGTCTGGGGCG
>JBCBOT010000465.1:0-5305 GCA_039821165.1 Planctomycetota bacterium
CTCCTTACCGCCAACCTTCTCTCCTCACCGCCAACCTTCTCTCCTCACCACCACCCTTCTCTCCTCACCACCACCCTTCTCTCCTCACCACCACCCTTTCTCGGCTCTTCCACACTCTCCTCTGCGTCCTCCGCGTCTCTGCGTTTCCACTCCCCCGGCACCCTCGCCCCTCGCCCCTCGCCCCTCGCCCCTCGCCCCTCGCCCCTCGCCCAAAAAACCCAGCAATCTCCGCGTCCTTTCGAAATAATCTAAGAAAACCGGCGAGGTCGAGTCTTTCCTGATGAAAGGAAGAATCGCCGTGATTCGAAACTGCCCAGGCAACGCGATCCGAGCGCATGTTGACCCCGACTCCCCGAGTCAGCCAAAGCGGCGCCGAGGGGGTGAGTGATCTCACCCTGCGAGCGCTCTTCGAGAGTGAAGAGACGCCCCTGTTGCGCTATGCGTTTGCGCTGAGCGGTCGTCGCGAGGTCGCCGAGGAGATCGTCCAGGAAGTATTCCTGCAACTGCACGTTCGCTGGGACGAGGTCGAATCGCCGCGAGCCTGGTTGTTTCGAAGCGTTCGAAACCGCGTCTACAACCATCTTCGCGACAACCGCCGCGAGGTGAGTGACGACAGCGAGGAGGACAATCCGAGAGCCGTGGAAAATGAAACACCGGATTCATTGGTCCAGCGTTGGGAAGTCGCCGACGCGTTGCGGGGCCTGCTCGACGACCTGAACGAGACGGATCGAACGTTGGTGAAACTGAAGTATTTCGAAGGACTCCGATACCGCGAGATCAGTGAACGAACGGGACTGACGGTCAGCAACGTCGGTTATCGATTGCACCACATTTTGAAAGGGATTGCCGAACGACTCCGCCCACTGGGAATCGACGGAACCTCATGAACGAAGACTCCAAACCCATGATCGACCCCGAGTTGGAAACCCGCATCGTCGCGATGGTACTCGGTGAAGCCTCGGACTTCGAAACCGAACAGCTGCGCGCGATGATCGCGGAACGCCCGGAGTTGGCCGCTTTCGAAGCGGAGTTGCTGGCGGTAGACGGATTGCTCCGCGTCGCGACCGAAGGCGACTCGATCGACGGAGGCGATTGGAAATTGCCCGAGGACCGTCGCGCGAGTGTGCTCGCGGTCATCGATGGGAAAATGGAAACGGCGACGACCGAGATCGAACCGCCGAAGACCGTGCGTCTGGGAGAACGTTGGAAGCGTTCTCCGTCGAGCTTCAAAGTCTTTGCTGCCGCGGCCGTCCTCGCGTTTGTGATGTTCGGTTTCGTGCTCAACAACGCTGCAAAACACCGCGTGGCTTTCACGGGCGGCATCGACCCGTCGAGCGGCCTGGCATTTAGCGACGATTACGCCGCTGAAGGTTTGGACATCGGCGGCGAAACGCTGGGAGCACGACGTTATCAGTCGTTGCCCAACACAGCGGATGAACCGACAGTCTTTTACAGCCAGGTGGCACCGTCGACTGCCGCAGCCACCACGGACGAAGAGGTCTCCGCCGGCGAGAATCGTTATGACTTCTCGACGCGTTCTTCAAAGTCCGCGCTTTCGGCGATTCGTGACAGCCTCGCTAGCGGCGGGCGTTCCAGTGCGCCCGAAGCCAGTGCCCCTGAAGCCAGTGCGCCCGCCTCCGGGCCGATCGGCTACTTCGAGGACATGGCCGAAACGCCGCAACCCGAACCACAAGTGATCGCAGGCTTGCCGGCCCAATCGGGCCAAATCCGGTTCGGCGGTGCCGTGAACAACGGCGCGATGACAAACGACTCCGGCGTGACCTCGCCCGCCGACTCGGTAAGCCTCGGCTACACCGTGACGCCTCCCAAAGCGGAAACATGGCGAAATCGAGAATTGGTCGAGTCCGTGGAGGAAGCGAAGATCGCCAAAGCCAAAGCGAGCCGGCTTGAGATGATCGATGAACTTTCGGCCGCGATCGAGCCGCCTCCGGCGCCGATGCCCGACGCTTCCCTTGACGATCTCTTCGGCGACACGTTTGGCGGTGAACCCGCCGCGCCGCCGGCACGCCCTGCACCCAAACCATCAAGCTCACTAGCCCAGTCCAATCCAGGAGCGGCGGGCACGTTTTTTCGCCAGTACGGTTCGGTCGAACGGTTTCGCGAGAGCGGGGAGAAAGTCGCGGCATCGCCGAAACCTGTCGAAGAGAGCCCAGCCGACCGCGATCTCTTCTTAGGCGGTCACCTCGCTATTCCCGATCTCCAACAGCCCTCGGCGCCGTCGCCGAAAACGGAAGCAGAACCTCCGCTTGAGATCGCATTGAGCATTACTCCGAGCTACGGCGGCTTCGATGCGGGTGGCAACGACGGCTCGGGTCGTGCAGCCGGTGGTTCAAAGGTGATCGCCAATCAACCATTCGAAAACAACACGCCGCAATTTCAATCCGAAACGCGATCGGCAGGCCAGCAAGCCTCCGCCGGCCGACAACCCGCTGCCTTCGGCGTTCAAGGAATGACGCAGGGTCAGGCACAAGGGCTCGGCCAAGCACGAGGCATGATCGGCGCAATCACGGCCCCTGAAGAAGCGGCACCGATAGAAAGCCCCTTCGGTGACGACGATCCATTCAGTGCCCCCGCAGCCGATCCGTTCGCGATGGGGGGCGCGATCGCGGATCGCTACCAAGGACGACCTGAACCTGTTGCCGCGCAGGACAAGTTTTTGAAGAAGAATCTGAGCAAGGAAAATGTCGAGCAAGAGCTTTCGGAAGACATGATCGGTGGCGGCATGGAGATGGACATGGATGGAGACGGTGCCATCACTGGCGGAATCGCTGGAAAATCGATCCGGGGGAAAACCAACCAGCCATTTGAAGCCGGAGATTCGAATGAAAGCATCCCCGCTCTCGTTGAGAACTTTAACGAACTGGTTGATGAAGGTCGGCTTGCCGAAGCCAATGTGATTGCAGAAGCCGTAAAAGAAATTGCACCTGATTCTTCCATCGCGGCAAACATGTTCCATCAATCACAACGTGCAACTGAACTTGCTAAGGAACAAGAACAGCGGGACCAAGCCCAAAAGGAACAACTCTTCGCAATGGGGCTGATGGATGTTGATCGAGCTGCCAGTGTTGTTCCCGGTGACAGTTCGAGCGGGACGCCAATGTTGATGCCCGATCCGAAAACCTGGCATGATCTCTCCCTCCGGCGACCGAAACAGGCCGAGGACCTGTCAGGCAACGGGGTCCAAGTCGACACCGAAACCCAGCAACAAATTCGCGAACAACTCAAGTCACTTTCCGCTGCGACGAAGTGGGGCATCGAACTCGATGGAAAGAAACAATCGGAGGTCGACTTTGAAGCGTTGAAAGAAAACCGTTGGGAAAGCCGAAGCGGGAACGCCTGGGCGACACAAGCCGATCAAATTTGGCTCGATTCGCTTCCACCGTCGAGTGCGAACACGCCTGCTCAAAAGGGAAAGCATCTCGCGTTTGGTGGCGTCCCGATCACGGATGATGGCCGCGAGCAACCAAGTCCGTACTACCTGAAGGATGACGTTCGATACACACCGCCTGCCGAAATGCTTCAATCAGCACGCGGTCGGTACGAGCGAACCGAAGCAACCCGCGGCAGCCGAGTCGCGTCCGTTGAAGAAGAAGCCGAGGAAGCGGATGGAGAAGCGACCAACGAGTTCCTCTACCGCTCGACCACCGTCAAAAACGGCCGGACCATTGTCTACGACTGGTACCGTGGCGAACGCGAAGGCCGAATCGTCAGCGACAGCGGATCCCTCGCCACCGTCCCGAAAGGCATCAATGAAAAGAACGCCTCCGACGAAGCGTTCTCCACCTTCTCGCTCCACGTGAGTGACGTTGCGTTCAAACTCGCCCGCGCCGCCTTGGCGGGTGGCACGTGGCCGGAAGTTGAGAAGGTTCGCATCGAAGAGTTCGTCAATGCCTTTGACTATGGCGACCCGATGCCGACCCGCGATGAAAAGGTCGCTTGCCGACTCGAACAGGCTGCCCACCCATTCCTGCAGCAGCGCAACCTGCTCCGCGTTTCGATGCGAACGGCCGCCGCCGGTCGTTCCGGATCCACACCGCTACGACTGACGCTGCTTTTGGACAACTCCGGTTCGATGGAACGTCTCGACCGTCAGCAAACCGTTCGACGTGCCTTTGCCTTGCTCGCCGCACAGCTGAAACCCATCGACCAAGTCACGCTCATCAGCTTCGCCCGCACCCCGCGTTTGCTCGCCGAAGGCCTCAACGGCGCGCAAGCTCAACAACTGGTGTCGCTCATCGAGGGTTTGCCGAGCGAAGGCGGAACGAATCTCGAAGCCGCACTGCAATTGGCATTCGAGAAAGCCAAGGAACAACAAGTCGACGGCGCGCAAAACCGAATCATTTTGCTGACCGACGGTGCGGTGAACTTGGGCAACGCCAACCCGGACAGCCTCTCCGAACGAATCATCACGATGCGACGGGCAGGCATCGCGTTTGACGCCGCGGGTATCAGCGCCAATGGACTCAATGACGAAGTCCTCGAAGCGCTGACCCGCAAAGGCGATGGACGCTATTACCTGCTCGACTCCATCGACGATTGCGACGACGGCTTCGCGAAACAGATCGCGGGCGCTCTCCGGCCCGCCGCCAAGAATGTCAAGATTCAAGTCGAGTTCAATCCCCGACGCGTCGGACGCTACAAGCTGCTCGGCTTCGAAAAGCATCGCCTCAAGAAAGAAGACTTTCGCAACGACAAGGTCGATGCGGCAGAGATGGCGGCCGAAGAAGCCGGCGTGGCGATGTATCAATTCGAAGCCAAGCCCGACGGCGAAGGCGATATCGGGTCGATCTCTGTTCGGTTCCGTGATCTTTCGACGGGGCAGATGGTCGAGAATCGCTGGCCGATCCCCTACGAAGCCGATACACCGGGACTCGACGTCGCCCCCTCGGCGATCAAGATCGCCGGCACCGCGGCACTACTGGCGGCCAAACTCCGCGGCGAACCGCTCGGCGAATCCGTCGACCTCAAGACACTCGCCGGCATCGTCGCCTCACTGCCACCAACAGACCGCTCGCAGCGCGTCGACGAACTGCAAAACATGATCCAACAAGCACGACAACTCTCCGGCAAATGAGAACGTTACTTGAGCAAAACGATGGGTGACCCGATACGCGAGCGATCGCCCGACACCGAGCGAACAGTGTCGGTCCCTCACTCACGTTTCGGGTTCCATCGTCTTGCCCCATCACATGCCACCATTCGCCCTCAAGAATCGTCTTGCCCACATCGCCTCGCCCACATCGCCTCGCCCCCATCGCCTCGCCCACATCGTCTTGCCCCACCA
>JBCBOT010000466.1:0-5267 GCA_039821165.1 Planctomycetota bacterium
CGGCTTGGATTATCAAAAGCATTCTGTCCAGGTCTGCGTGTTGGATGAGCACGGCAACCAACTCATCAACGCCACGCGGCCCAATTCTTGGCAAACGGTCAGAGTGGTCGTTTCCGAAAACGTCATCGTTCATTCCGCCATCGAGTCTTGCTGGGGTGGTCATGCAGTCTCTTGAGATCAGCACGTCGCGAGTCGTTGCAATCCTTTTCGGGATTGGCTCGCTTTTGTTTTCGGGCCAGATAGGCACTCTTGTTGCCATTGACGCTCCTGGCGGAGATCTGATGGCAGGAGCGTCGTGCGCCGGCGCCATGGCTTTGCTGCCGTTGCTTGTCGCAATCGTACTGTGGAAACGTCCGCGGCTTTTGTTTTTCCTCAGTCTCTATTCCTTCGGTCTCGCAGCCGCGATGACATGTTTTCTTGCGCTCTATGCAGCTCCACATGTCATCCCTGGATTGGCAAAGGCGTTGAGCCCAGAGAACCAGCAATGGATCGAGTCGACAGGAATTCGTTGGTTTCCACCGTCCGCACTCATCATTCTCGCAGTCTTTGCCGGTATTGGCTTGTGGTTTGGCGATCGTCAGGAAACCAAAAACACCGACCCCCGACATTGAATGTTCGCCGAGGACGGGGACACACTTTCGCCCTTGCCAGGGCGCTCGTCTTGTTGGAAAACCAAGTCTCGCTCGCCGTTCATCTCGCCGTTTCCCTTTTTCCACGGGTCATGGTGGACTACGTGCCGAAAGTAAACGCCCCTCTAAAATGATTGACCCAATACTTGAGATCTGGGAATACGCGGAAGCGACGACATCTTCGACGGTCGTGGTGCCAGACGGTTGCCGCGACTTGATTGGTCGATCGAGCCGTGGCCAACCTCCAACTTGGTTTGTCACTGACATCGACGAGCACGCTCGAACGGTAGCCACCAAAGCCTGCGACTCATTCGTTGGTTTTCGTCTCAAGCCAGGAACGTCGATCGATCGCGAACAGTTACTCAGAGAGAGTGGGGCATTCGCTGGCGATGTTGATGTCGTTGCGACACGCATCCGCGAAACGTGCTCTATCTCGTCGAATGTGGATGCAGCATTGGCTTCGTTAGCATTTGCTTCCACGGTAGAAGAAGCCGCGAAGCAATCCGGCGTCTCTCCGCGGACGCTGCAACGACTCGTGCTACGCGAAACCAGCAAAACGCCACAGTTCTGGTTGCAACTCGCACGAGTTCGCCGTGCTGCAAGAAAGATTGCTTCCGCGAAATCACTTGCGGACGTGGCGTACGATTCCGGATTTTCGGACCAAGCTCATATGACGCGGCAGTTTCGCCGCTGGTACGCCAGGACACCCTCGCAGTTCGCGGACAACGCCGACTTGCAGTCATCGATCCACCAACCTGGCTACGCCTGAGGAGAAACCGCGGTACATAACTCAACGAGGAATCCGTTGATATCGCGAACGTAAGCTGTCGTCTGTCCCCACGGCATCTCCTCCGCTTCCTGGACCAATTTGGCCCCCGCATCCGTGGCGGATTTCAGTTGACCGCCAACATCATCGGTCTCGAACGCGATCTCAAAGGTCGGCGCAGAGGGGACAGCATCACCTGGCGACTTACCGATATTTCTCATGAGCTCCTTGGATGCGAAGGCGAGGATCGTGTCACCCGTTGCAAGTTCACCATAGTCGCCAGACTCGTGAATCATCTTGCGTTCCAGCCCGAACGCTTGTTCATAGAACTCGATCGCTTGGGTGACGTCGTCGACATAAAGAATGGTGTAGCGAAATCGCATGCTTTCTCCTCCGTTGAGTTTGGGACCGTGAGATCCTAAGCGACCCCCGATGGCTGTCTTGAACAAATGCGACACAACCGTGCTCGACGACGTGATCGCAGCGGTTTACCTGGTCACTCCGGCTGGGATGGGGCAACGCACATTGCACCCTTGGCACTGTCCCTTGATGGCACTGTCCCTTGAATGTCGCACCAACGTCGAGAGCTGCGTTTTGGTGAGCCGTTTTTTTCTGGGGAAACCGAAGGTGAGCGTCCTGCCGCCCACCATCTACGGGACAATGCCTAGTGCTTCGTTCCAATTCAGTTTTCGGGTCGACGCACCGGAGTGCTTTCGCCCCTACCGCTAAAGTTGTTGGCGGAACGGCGCGAGCCGTCTATTGTCACCCTCGTGTTCTATTGGAACAATGCCTCGTGTAAACGAGTCCTTTTCAGTTAGCCTTTATCGAGGGTGGCAGCGAGTGACTCAATCCCCGCGGTGTCGCCCAAGCCGCTCACGTTGGCAGACGTAGATCAATGACATTGGAACCTGTATTCGTTGACCCCGACGTGTTCACGGTCTGCGGTGTCCTGACCGTTGAGGAATGCCAAGCGTTAATCGAACGTGCTGAATTCATCGGCTTCGCCGCTGCGTCTGTTCGCACGCGTTCCGGCCCCAAGATGATGACGAAGATCCGCAACAACGACCGCGTCAATCTCGAGGACGCCGAACTCGCGAGTCTCATGTGGTCGAGGGTCGCATCCGTTCTTCCGGTGCTCGACGGCCTACGGCCGCTTGGTGTTGACCATCGATTGCGTTTTTATCGCTATGAACCAGGTCAGGAATTTAAGCGGCATAAAGACGGTTCGGTCACCAATGATGAGGGGCATCATTCCAAACTGTCGTATTTGATCTATCTGAACTCCGACTTCGGAGGCGGGGCAACGACCTTTCGCGATTATGTCGGGATGGGTGAATCGCGACAGAAAATCGAACACGTCATCAATCCCGAAACTGGCTCTGCGTTGCTATTTCGCCATGAACGCTGGCACGAAGGCACTGGTCTCACTTCGGGCCGCAAATATGTCCTCCGATCTGACGTTTTCTACGGTGCATAGTCCGGCCAACATCGGCCGCCGTCGCCGTGAGTCTCACGAGAGTCGTTCGGCACACCTTCGATTAGTGTTGGAGACTTGGAGACTCGCTGGCAAAGTGTTGTTCGGATCTCCGCAGTGCCGCCCACGCTGTACGCCGCCGAGTGTGAGAAATGCCAGTCCTCTACAGCCTTTCCTGCATTCGCCAACTGCGTCGGCGCGGACGCATGGGACGCCGCAACGCATTCACCTGCGAACGTTGCCTTGAGTTTCCCAGCTGTTCGCTAGCGAGAAGACGTGATGCTTGCACCGCCTGCGGTCACACCACGATGGTCTGTCTCAGAGACCTGATGGGCAAGCGGGAGTCTCGCCTTCGGTGTGCCGAATGCCACACCGGCACCCTGGTCTTGGTCGCAGCTGGCAGGTCATAGCGGAGGTCAACTTGATTTCCCTCCTGCCTTGCCTCAAAGCTCTTTCACGATTCGGCTGATCGCTTTGAACTGCGGATGCGACGCCGAACCGAGCCACTGAAACAACACCGACTCGACCGTCGTGATGACAGCCCCCAAGGAACGCATCTGCTCGATCGCCGTTTCATGTTCCAACCCGCCTCGAGCCGCAACGGCCTCGGCAACGACGAACACGGTACAACCCTCGGCGATCAAATCCATCACCGTCTGCAGGACGCAAATGTGTGTCTCCAGTCCCATGACGAGGATCTGATCACGCCCCGCTTTACACCATGCATCCAAGTCGCGGCGACATACCGCCGCCGAAAAATCCAACTTTTCTTCAGCGTCCGGAAACCACTCGTCCAACGGTGGAACGAAACCGCCGAGGCCTTTCGGATATTGAAGCGTGGCCGCGTAGGGCACTTCAAGCAATTCCGCCGCTTCGAGTAGAACCTCCGTCATCTCGACCACGTGATCGCCGGAGGGAACGGCAGGGACGAGTCGCTCTTGGAGATCAATCACCAAGATGCCTGAACGCTCAGGCGACAAACGCGAGTTGGAAGTCTTGTGCGGCATCCGACGGCTGCTCAGTCTTTCTTACCGGAAGACTTCTTTGATTTCGATCCGCTCGACTTGCTGTCGGAACTCGCTTTGGAATCGCTTTTTGAGTCGCTCTTGGACTTCTTATCAGCCTCGGCCGCCTTTTTGTAACCGTCGCTACGGTAGTCGGTCTGATAGAAACCACTGCCTTTGAAGACGATAGCGGCCCCGCTGCCGAAGAGCCGCTTCAACTTGAGCTTGCCGCACTCGGGGCATTTTTTCTTGACGGGATCATTGATGCCCTGGAACAACTCCATTTCGTAGCCACAGGCACTGCACTCGTAGTCGTAGGTTGGCATGGATATTCTCTCGGTAGGGCTTAACTCTGCGATCCCGTACTGACAACCACCTGGGAAGGCCGCACGACCCGGTCGTGCAGCTTGAAGCCCGGTGTCGCGACATGGGCAATCTGGCCGCTGGCGTGTTCCTCGCTCGGCATTTGCGAAATCGCTTCATGCACGTTGGGATCGAACTCTTCACCGGCCGCGGGAATCTCAACGATCCCGTGCTTACCGAACACATCATCGAGTTGCTTGGCGACCATCGCGACGCCTTCGCGCAAGCCCGCGTTCTCTTCGCCGGACTCGGTCGCCGCCTGGATTGCTCGGACCAAGTTGTCGCGCACCTGGAGCAAATCCGTCACAAGGTTTGTCGACGCGTACTTGAGCTGATCCTCAAAATCGCGGCGCATCCGTTTGCGGAAATTCTCCGCCTCTGCCTGAGCTTGGAGGACACGTTTGTCGGCCTCAACAGCGGCGGTTCGCAGGCGTTCCATTTCTTCATCGCGAGTCTCGGGGACTTCGGCGACCGTCTCGTCCAGAAAGGCCTCATCGGTGGCCGGTTGCCCGTCAGCGGTTTCTTCACCGACGGTGATGTCATCCTCGTCGATCGGCTCCACATCCGTCTTTGCGTCTTCGTTCATTTCAGTTCAATGTCTTTGTTTGAGGGTCAGAACAAGTCCGCGACTTTCTCAAGGAATGATTTGCGGTGCGGCAACACCGCTTCGTGCTCCAACTCGGCCAGCTTACGAAGCAACTCCTCCTGTTCCGCGGGAAGTTTCTTCGGCACTTCGATAAACACTTGAACCAACAGGTCACCGTGTCGTCCGCCACGCGGATCGACCACTCCTTTGCCTCGAAGCGTGAAGACCTCACCGTTCTGTGTCCCGGGCTCGATACGCAGCGTCTCGGGGCCATCGAGCGTCGGCACGTCGATGTCGGCGCCAAGTGCGGCCTGCGTGTACGAGATCGGCAACTGAAGAATCAGGTTGGTTCCGTCACGACGAAACAACTTGTGTTCCTTCACCGTGATGAAGCAATAGCAGTCGCCGGGCGGCCCGCCATCGGCACTGGCGTCGCCTTCACCCT
>JBCBOT010000467.1:0-5248 GCA_039821165.1 Planctomycetota bacterium
CCTCGCGCGGCGTTTGCACGATCATGCAATCACCGATGCGCTGCAAGACTTTGTCGCGGGCGAAAACGTTGTCGCAATCATGGGTGGCCATTCGATGCCACGTGGCCCCGGTTGGTATTTGGAAGTCGCTCGCCTGGCGCGCGATCTCACCAACGCGGGTTTCTTGGTCGCGAGTGGCGGCGGCCCGGGCGCGATGGAGGCCACTCATGTCGGCGCCTGGTTTGCCGGCCGGACAGACGAAGAATTGTCGGATGCCGTGAGCGAACTCTCGGTCGCGCCGAAGTACGACCCGATCACTGATTGGATGGACGCCGCGTTTCGGGTTCGAGAAAAGTACCCGTTGAATCACGAACGGGAGAGCCTCGGGATTCCGACATGGCTGTACGGGCACGAGCCTCCGACGTGCTTCGCGACCAAGACCGCAAAGTACTTTGCCAATGCGGTTCGAGAAGAGGGATTGCTGGCGATTGCCAACTGCGGCGTCGTGTTCACACCCGGCAACGAAGGCACGATGCAGGAAGTGTTTCAGGACGCGGCGCAAAATCGCTACAAGACGTTTGGACACGAGAGCCCGATGATCTTCTACGGCGAGGATTACTGGAAGTACCGCAAACCGATCTATCCGGCCCTGGTCAGCGCGTCTGCGAACCGCAAGTACGGCGAGTTGATCAGCATCACCGATCGAAAAGAAACGATCGTTGGCACGCTACAAAGGTTCGCAGCGTCGCTCAAAGATCGCGATCATTAAGCTGGTCGATTGCGATCACGTTTCTGTCTCGGTCACATATCAGCACCCTCATGGTGGACATTGTCGGGTGCACACTCGTTGAACTGATGTCGATACCGCGAAGCGTCTCAACCACTCATGACGCTGAAGCGAACGAAATGCGTTGGCCACGACGCTCGCACATAGAACTGTACGTGGCGGTGGCCTCCACGACGCCAGATTCAGGTCCGCCTAGTGATCTAAAGAGTCGGGTTTCCAGCTTGGCACCAAGGGGTGTAGCAGTCTTTCTCCGAAAAGGATCGCCGACGATACGCAACGATCGTCACGCGAAGACGCCAAGCCGCGAAGTTCCCAGAGAGTTCGCGCAAGATCTTCGCGTCTCCGCGCCTTGGCGTGATCACTCTTCGCTTCCGCCGCCCACACAGGGCTCCCAAACGAAGCCGGTTTTTGGCAACGACAATATGTTAAAACCATTGCTGGCCAACCTTCATAATCCGATGACGCGTGGTGTCGACTAAGCGAAATTCCGCGATACGAGCAGGATACGAATGAGCCTCAATCTGTCGTCACGGACTTTCACACAGATAGGTTTTTGTTGCCATGGCGACCTACCGATCGCCCAGGTGTTCCTTCATCATCTGGCTCGGAACTGGTGGCTTTTGCGGGAGCTATTGGCTGTTCTTTTGTTTTTCTGGCTGGCAACTGGCTTTGACCTTTTATTCGGTATTCAAGCAGCACTCCTTTTCGTTGCTTTGCTCAGCTTTTACAGCGTAGTCTCAGGGTTTTGCCCCGCGACGATTCGCGTTGATGGACATACAGGGGTTGTTAAGGCAGTCTTGTTCACAACCCATGTTGACAAGGTTGATGTCAAGGAGCTCACGGGTTTCCCGTTTTTAGCGTCAATCGAGCTCACATTTAGTGGAAGGTTGTTTTCGACCCAGTCTTATTATCTTGTCGTTTTGGACAAGCGACAGGCTGGGCGACGCGCTTGAGCCGCCGGGCTTGCGAGCCGAGTTTGTCATGGGTTCATGAAAGCCATGCCACACAAAGCGGCGAGACCCCTTTGTTGGGAGGTCTAAGCCTCCTACGACACCGTGTTCGATTCCTTGTTCCAGCGTGGCCGCCCTAGTGACAGCGGGTGATTACAGCAGAGCAAGTACGTGATCACAGTTCGTCGAGGGACCATTGGCGTACTGTCACAGTCTTCCGCTAACGTTTTGGTGCGATCTCGAGGATCGCTCCCTCTTGTTCTTCCGCGTCGTCGCCGAGTGGGTAGGACGCCAGACGTCTGAGTTGCAGGTTGTTCATCAAACCGTGATGGCGAGCTTCACCGCGTTCCTCGACCCACTTGGGGCCTTTGATCAGCAGCAGCCTTCCGACGCTCACCCAGTGCGGTTCGACCCAACGACAGAGTTTGGTGATGCTGCCGACGGCGCGGCACACCACCGAGCTGTAGCGAAAATCCTCGAGCAAGTCTTCACCCCGAGCCGAGTAGACCGGAACCGGCAATTCAAGTTCGGCGATCATCTCCGCGAGCACGCTCGAACGCTTGGCGACCGATTCGGCGAGCGCAACTTCGATGTCGGGCCGCAGGATGGCAAGCGGGATGCCTGGGACGCCGTTCCCACTGCCCAAATCGAGGACCTCCTCACCGGACTCGATGACCGATGCCAACTGCACACAATCGCGGAGATCACGACCGACGTAGAGGTCCCAGGTCGTGTGCCGCGTCAGATTGAGTTGCTCGTTCCAGCGCCACATCACCTGAGCGTAGTGCTGCAGGCGTTCGGCGAGCGGTTCATCGATCTCAAAACCGTGACGTTCGAGGGCTTCGGTGAAGTCAGATTCCAACGGCATGATGGTGGTTTTGAATTGGGCCGAGCGTTGATGGCAATCGGATGTCCGCACCGTTCCCCAACGTCGAGAGCGGAAAGGCGAACTCCGCCGACGCTCCTGATCGATTTTGAGACACCGTGCGAAGCGACATCATGATGAAGTGTCCAGCTTTTTGGAACACGGCAAAATACGCGTCGTGCCTCGATGCCTACTGCTCGGTGCTCCTTGGCATGTCTAGAATCCTGGCCAAGACCGCCCCTTCCCGCGACGGACCGAGTGAAACACCATGGCGCGCAATGAGCAACTGATTCGTCAGCACAAACTGCTCCAACTCCTTGAGCTGTCGCGGTTTGGTCGCACACTGGAGGAATTGCGCGGCGACCTGGTGGCGGACCTCGGGCTGACCAAATTGCATGAACGAACGGTTCGCCGTGACCTCGAAGCGCTGCAAGCGGCCGGTTTCGACATCCAATCGGAAACGGTGCAGCGGGGACGCGTGTTCAAGCTCGGGCAGAATACGACCGACGTCCACGAAATCGGTATCTCGGCCACCGAACTGATCGCCCTCTCGATCGGTCGCGAGTTGTTGTACCCGTTGATGGGAACGCAATATTGGCGGGGGATCGAGACGTTCTGGAACAAAGTCCAAGAATCGGTGCCCAACGGCGTTTTTGATCACTACGCTCGCTACCGCGCCGCGCTGCACGTTTTCGGTGCACCGCACAAATCCTACGAGCGTCAGGAGGGCATGCTCAAAACGATCAACCGGGCGATCCTCGAGCATCGCTTGGTCGAGATCGAATACCAATCGATCGGCAAGCCCGCGTCGATGCGGCGGATCGAACCCTACGGGTTGGCGGTTTATCAGAGCAGTATCTACGTCGTTGCCGCGATTCCCGAAGACAGCGAGAGCGAGCAACGATTGAGAAACTGGAAGCTCGATCGGTTCCAGAGCGCAACGCTGCTCGATGAGTACTTTAAGCCCGATCCGGAAATCGACTTGGCGAAGTATCTCGGGAGCAGCATCGGAATCTTTTCCGGAGACTCAACGACGCTTGTCAAAATCCGCCTTGGTAAGCGGAGCGCGGCATACTTGAGCGAAGACCCTTGGCATCCCGATCAGTCTCTCGACCAAGAGGAAGATGGGCGCGTCGTGCTCACCGTACCCGCGGCGCACCCGCGAGAGATTTTGCCCAAGGTGCTTTCGTTGGGCGCCGACGCGGAAGTCCTCGAACCGTTGGAATTCCGAGAGACCGTCGCCAATGCGGTCGCGGAGATGGCCAATAGCTATGCGGTGAATGCCGGCTAGAGCTTTGTTCCAATTGAACATTGCGTGACACCGGACGGCTCGCGCCGTTCCGCTAACTAACAATTTGAGCGATAGCGAGACGCTCGCCTGCGAGCTTCACCCTCTCTTCGCAGCGTTCAGCTCTCCCTCCAGGGCTCCAGGGAGAGTGAAGTACGGACGGACGTCTCACGCGATGACGGTGGCTTCGAAGCCTTCGCCGGTCGCCGTGGAGCCTGCGTCGAAGTGGGACCGGCGCGTCATTCCGATTGCGATGGCGGTGTCATCACCCGTCGGGACGACACTCGTCAGCCGCCCGACGATTTTTTCGTCGAAGCTCACTTCGGCGCCAGAGGCCGGAATCGCGCCGCGCGTTTCCCAGCGAACAAGTTGCTTTTGAACTTGGCCGAGGGCATCTAAACGCGCCACGGTTTCTTGACCGAGGTAGCAGCCTTTGGTGAAGCAAATCGTGCGCTCGATGCGATTCGCTTCCTGCGGCAGATTCTTGTCCGAGAGGTCGATGCCGTACCACGGAAAGTTGGCAAGAATCCGCGCCTGGTGAAACGCAGCTTCGTCGCCCAACTTGCCCTCAAAGACTTCGGCGATCGGAGCAAGGTCGTCGACTAGCAGCACACGCGTCCGCTCACCGAGCCATGACACGTCGACGGAGAATTGGATGGCCGACTGCAACGAGGGCGTCGAACAAGCGTCGACAGCATCGGGAGCGACCACGACGCACTTGGAATCAGCGGCGCGATCCCGCGGCGTCGCGTCTTCACAAATGGTGTAGCGATCAATGTGGCCCGAGATAACGTCCACGAGCCCAGCCGGTCCGACGAGCCGAAAGCCGCCGTCGATCCGCGTTGCTTGCACATGGGCAAGCGTTTTGCCACGGACGTCGGTGAGAAAAGTTTCGCAGGACTCACCCTCCGCGAGCGACTTGACGTCGTTCGTCGTCAGATTGTTCAGAATCCCGTCGGCATCTTTACCGACGAGATCGAGCACGGTGAGATCGAGTGCGAAAGCGTTGGCCACGTCGAATCAGGTCACGTCCTTGAGCATGTATTCCTGCTCGACTTTGATGTCGCTGCCATCGGGCGTTGCGGGGTTGTCGATATCGAACCACTCCGGCTCATACTTCAGGAATCCGCCTTCGCCTTTGGCGGCCTTGCGGAGTGCGACGTTGGCACCGAGTGCGATGACCGCATCGCCCATCGCGACCTCGGGGTAACAGCGCGGGTGGTTTTCCTTGTCCGGGTTGCGGATGCAGTACGCCCAGTGCTCGATCTCTTCCTGGTATCCACGACTGACCTGACCGGTGGCTTGGCCTTGGCTGGTCGGCGCCGAGTAGTCGCCGGACGCACTCGTGTCGAGTGCATAGCCCGCCGAGGTGGCCTTCG
>JBCBOT010000468.1:0-5212 GCA_039821165.1 Planctomycetota bacterium
GGGAATGCCGAGGATGGAACGCTCGTACTTGTAAACGGCGAGAGCAGAATCGTGTTGCGTCCTGCGAAGGGTACGAGTGCCGACGCTGTTGGGATCCAATCGGTTCTCAGAACTCATTCAGTGCCACGACGAAGTGCACCACCAACACGAAAAGCGTGGTCCACAGGACGGTTCTCGTGATCGAGTGGCTGACATCACTTGCCGATCGCTTGGGCGCGAGGCCTTGATAGTACGCGATCGCTGCGGTGCCGAGACCGCAAATCAGATTCTTCATGAGCACCCACTTCCAACCTTGGAAGAGCCAACTCTTGGGATCGATAAGCACGCGGTCAAAGTGTTGTTGCCAAAAGTACGGGCCGATGTCCGGATACGACGCCGAGAACGCAATCATGCTGATGAAACGGGCCGAATGAAACGACATCCATTCCAGAAGCGGCGTTCCGATCAAGAACGCAATCACGATCGGTAGCAGAAGGTAGGCCCGCGGCGCAACTCCCAGTGTGCGCATCGCATCGACTTGGCCTCCGTACTGCTTGACGCCGACGTCCGCGGACACCGCCGCACCGCACCTCGCCGCAATCAGCACGGTCGCGAGAATGGGAACCAAGATTCGATAGAGCGTGAAGCCGATCGAAGCGAGCAGTTCGTCAATCAACAAAGGTTGCGTGTAGAGCCGAAACGGCAAGAAGCGAAACGTGAAATAGGTGGCGGTGAAACCGACGATCAGCCCCGCAAGAACGAGGTAGACCCAGGCCGATGGTCCGGCGACCAGTCGGAGGTAGTGCAGCGTAAATCGTCCGGCCCATCGCACCCTTGGAACGATCGGTAGCAGATCCAATGGAAGCCAGAATGCGGCATTGACGGCACCGCCGGTCGTTTCAAAGAAACCATTGAGCGACCGCTTGATCAGGGACGGTCGCTTGGGCGGAGGATCTTCGGCAATCGCGGTCACGGGCGCCATTCGCTCGGGGATTTCATCCCACTGAGCACGCGGCACCACAACGAGTTGTTGCTCTTGGGCATCGAGCAGCACGACTTGATCCGCGATGGGCAGCAGAGTTTCGTAGTCGTGTGTGACAACGATGCTGGTTCGATGATGGACCGATTGTGTTTCGCGAATCAGGTCCGCAACCAACTTGCCGCTTGCCGCATCGAGACCGCTGGTCGGTTCGTCGTACAAAAGGACATCGGGTGACGCCGCAAGCGTGCGTGCGATCGCGAGACGCTGTTTCTGGCCGCCGCTCAGCAATGAAACGGGCACCCCGTTCGGTACCCCGAGGTTTTCGAGCCACTGTTTGGCGGACCAAGAGTCCGCGTCTTGCTTTGTCTTGCGTTTCGCGCGGTGGTCGATGGCGAATTGAACATTTCCGGTTGCCGAGAGTTCGTCAAACAGCGCGAATTGCTGAAAGACGATCCCGACTCGTGGCCGGGTTTTGGATGAGTCACCAACCTCAATTTCTCCGGACCACTGCACCGACTCGCCGTTGCGCGGCAACAGTCCCGCGAGAATGCGGAGCAGCATGCTTTTGCCCGTACCACTCCCACCGACCACGACCGTGATTTTGGCTGCGGGGAACTCCACGTCCGTCCCGTCCAACAGGCAGCGATCGCCGGCCTGGACGGTCAACTGATTCAAACGAAGAGAATCCGTGGGGACGGAATCCTCTTGGGTTTCGGGGGCTTCCATGGTGGGGCGAATTCAGGCTGCCGAGTCCGGGTGATTATCTGCCGAACCTGTCAGGCCCGTCGGGGAAGGCTGGCGGGCGCACCGACCACTCATTTGCTGCGGAAGCAGCGGACGACACCGTTGTCGTCTCCAATGATCAGTTCCTTGTCGGTGACAGCAGGTCCGCTGGCGAAGCCGCCTCGAATTTCGTGCTCCCATTTCTGTTTGCCGGATGCCAAGTCTAGACGAAGCAAGCGACCATCCGATGCGGCGATCCAAACGTCGTCGCCGGCGATCACCGGTGACGCGTCCGCAAAACGCTTCAACGTGGCTCGCCAGACTCGTTCGCCGGTCTTCGGGTTCAATCCATCAACTTGGCGTCGCTTGCTCGTCACGACCACCATCTTCTCGGAGACTGCAGCGCTCGTTTCGTACTCTTGTGATTGCTCACGATCCTCGTAGAGCCAAAGTTGCTTTTGTGTTTTCCAATCGAAGGCAAAGACCGAGCCATCCATGATGGGCAAGATCGCGGCGTCTCCGAGAACAGCTGGTGTGCTACCCGTCGGGCCATCGAGTTCGAGCTTTTTTCCTTCCGCTTCGCCGGTCTTCAAGTTGATGATGTGAAGCTGTGAATCGCAGCCGCCCAAAAAAGTCCGCTCGCCAACCACCGTCGGCGAGCAGCGTATCTGATCATCGGCCTGATACTCCCAAACGGAGGTTCCATCGGCGAGGTTAAAGCAATACAGGGTGCCTCCGTCGGTCGCGATCAAGCCGCGGTCACCGTCGATACCCGCGGCACTGTAGACCTGGCCTTCGATTTCTCGGTGCCAAAGTTCCTTGCCTTCGCTGGCCGAGAGAGCGTAGACGTTGCCATCGATATCACCGATGATCAGCCGATCGCCGGCGATTACGGGAGAGGTCAAAAAGATGGTGTCGTACTGCTTTCGCCACAATTCGGAGCCGCTCTTTTGCGAGAGTCCGTAGATCGTTCCCGTGCCGTCCACGACGAAAACCCGTTCGCCGTCCAAGACGGGAGTGTCTTCGATCGCGTCGTCGGCCTTAAACTCCCACCCAACCGTTAAAGATTCCGGGAGTGTCGCGGGGCTGAATCCCGATGCGGCAGCGTCACCGCGTGGCAACTTCCAGGTAAAGTCTTCGGCGGCGGATGAACCCGCCAAAACGACCGCCAAAACGGCGGTGGCGAAAGCAAAAGAACCATCTCTTTGAAGTGTCGGCAACATTCGCACATCCTCCGCAAAAATGCGACGGGTTAGGCTGTTTCTGGCGAGAATTCGAGAACACCCCGCTCGATGAAAGGCGTCCGCTTATTATACGCTGTTGAGACACTGTCCCGTAGTTCGAAGTGAATCGTAAGCGGGGGTGGGGCCCAAGACCACGATGTACTGTTGGGCATTCCGCCTGTGGGCCGACAACATCTTGTCGGTCGTTCCCAATTTAGCCCCAAGATGAATTTCCCGTCGGTTTTCCATGATTTGCGTAAGTCTCGGTCGCAGTCGGCACAAGAGAATGATCGCCGAACATCAAGCTCTGGCCGAGCAGGGGGCCGAGTTGATCGAACTTCGGCTGGACTACATCGGTCGCGCAGTCAGTCTCACCCGTTTGTTAGATGACCGGCCAGGACCGGTGGTCGTGACCGTCCGTCGACGCGAGGATGGCGGCCGATGGACCAAGAGCGAGCAGGATCGTTTGATGCTGCTGCGGTCCGCCATCGCGGCGGGGGTCGAGTACGTCGACATCGAAGCCGACGTCGCCTCGCAGATCCCGCGGTACGGGAATACCAAACGGATCATCAGCTACCACGACTTTTCGGGGACGCCCGATAACCTGGAAGACCTACATGCGGCGATGGTCGATGAAGACGCCGACATCGTCAAAATCGCCACGATGGCGAATTCCTTTCAAGACAACGTTCGGATGTTCAACCTCATCCGCAACGCGAAACTGCCCACCATCGGAATTTGCATGGGCGAGATCGGAACCATCACGCGAATTCTCGCGAATCGGTTTGGAGCTCCGTTCACCTACGCGACATTCAGCACCGACAAGACGATGGCGCCGGGCCAATTGAATTGGAGGGAGATGCAAACGCTCTACGACGTCAAAGGTATCGATGAAAATACCGAGCTGTTTGGAGTGATCGCGGACCCCGTCGCACACAGCTACAGTCCCATGATTCACAACGCCGCCTTCAAAGCGGAAGAACTCAACGCCCGTTACATTCCACTTCGCGTCCCCCAAGACGATTTGCATCTCTTCATGGATTGCTGCGAGACGGTCGGGATTCGCGGCATCAGTATCACGATCCCTCACAAAGAACGTGCCCTCGACTACTGCACCCAAGCTGAATCGAGTGCGACGGGAATCGGTGCCATCAACACGATGGTCTTCGAGGGTACGGATCGATTGGGCTACAACACGGACTACCGCGCGGCGATGGATTGCATCACGCAGACACTGACTCGCGAAGACAGCCCCAACGAAAATCCGATTCAGGGGACGCCTTCAATGGTTCTCGGTTCCGGCGGTGTCGCTCGAGCGATCGCATGGGGGTTAAAGCAACGGCAAGCCGACGTGATTGTCACCTCACGCAACCAAGAACGCGCGCAACTCCTGGCGTCCGAGCTCGGGTGCCGAACGTGTTCCTGGGAAGAACGCCACAACCAAAAGGTTCAGTTACTCGTCAACGGCACTCCAGTCGGGATGCATCCCAAAGTCGACGCATCGCCCTTCAATGCCTCCGCGATCAACCAGTTCATGGTGGTCTTTGACACCGTGTACAACCCTGAGAACACGATGTTGGTCAAATACGCCAAACAGGCTCAGGCTCGCGTGATCACCGGCGTCGACATGTTTGTTCGTCAAGCCGCCTATCAATACAAGCTGTTTACCGGCCACGAGGCGCCTGCGAAACTGATGCGAAAAACCATCAAGAAGGCCACCAACCCGGCGCAGTTCGATAATCCATCTGGCGATGAGTGACGACGCACCTCCTGTCGAAGTCCGTCAAGCCAAGGCGGAGGACGTGGCGGGGATTCACGCGTTGATGCGGCCCTTCATCGCCAAGCGTTTGCTTCTCTCTCGAACCGATGCCGAGCTGATCGAGCTCTCCAGGCATGGCTTTGTCGCCATCGCCTCGAATGAATCAGCCGACTCGGGTGCGGCCGAACGTTGCGTCGGGTTTGCGGCGGTCGAAGTCTACAGCCCCAAGCTCGCCGAACTTCAGTGTCTTGCCGTCGATGCAGAGTTCCAGCGATTCGGTCTCGGGAGGCAACTCGTGTCGCATTGCGTTCAACGCGCCCGCGACCTCGGCGTGATGGAAATCCTCGCCATCAGCTCCTCGGAAAACTTCTTGCAGAGTTGCGGTTTCGACTACTCGCTGCCGGATCAAAAACGAGCCCTGTTCATGCAGCTTCGACCCCGACCCTACGAACAAGAGTAGACGCGTCGAAGCTCACAGGGTTTGTGTGAATTCACCCTCCCTCGTTTTGTTTTTGATGCCAACGGCATCAAAGACAAAACGAATGG
>JBCBOT010000469.1:0-5191 GCA_039821165.1 Planctomycetota bacterium
CACATCGACACAAACTCGCCGCCCCGATTTCCTTCCACCCTCCGTCTACTCCCCTTCTCTCCCCTTTCGTGTTCTTCGTGTGTTTCGTGGTTCCCCTTCCCTCACTCACATCGACACAAACTCGCCCGATCTCGCTCCCGCCCGTTCTGCATTTCGTGGTTCCCCTTCCCGCCGCAAACTCTTCTAACGGCTTCTCCTCCACGACCAATCTTCTAATTCTTTAGAAGACATCTCTTGATCACGACTCCCGAGCCCGATACGATCATCTAAAGAATTCGTTGTTTTGAGTTCCCGTAAACGGAGCGTGCCGTGCCACGAAGCGAATCGGAACACCCGACGGAGTTGGAACTGGACATCTTGAAGGTGCTTTGGGACGAAGCGCCTCTGCCCGTTCGCGAAGTCCGGATGCGATTGGAACAGGCAGCCGACCGCGTGCTGGCTCATAGCACGGTTGTCACGATGCTGAACATCATGCATCGCAAGGGATTTGTGACTCGGCGAAAAAAGGGGAACGCGTTTTTGTTCTCCCCCAAAGACCCGAAACAAAGCGTTGTCGGGAAGATGACCGGCGATCTGCTCTCGAAGGCGTTTGATGGCTCCGCCGCCGCGCTCGTCTTGAATCTATTGGAAACCAATGACCTCGATGCGGACGAACTGGGCGAACTGAAAAAGCTGGTTGCTCGCAAGGCCAAGGAGAAGAAGTCATGACGGGCTACGAATCGCTTTGCGAGCGTCTTTGTGTAACGCTCGTGCACTCGCTCTGGCAAATGGCCCTACTCGCAATGTTGGCCACGAGTCTTTCAAGACTCTGTTTTAGAAGGCGAGCCGACGTTTCCTATCTGGTGCATACGGCGGCCTTGATGCTCGGCATGATTGCGTTGCCGATCACGTTTGTGGCGACAGAGTCTCGGTTCGACGACTCACGTGAAACGATCTCCGCGCTCGATCCCAAATCCACTGCCGAGATCACCTCGTCTACAGAGTTCGCTCCAGCGGCTCTCAATTCAATTCCGACAGTAATGGCGGAGCCTATGGCGTCGTTGCCAGCCGACACCAGCATGGTTCAGCCCGCGAACCCGAACTCAACCAGCCTCTGGGAGCAAAGCCTTGCTTGGCTGGCCGGTTGCTACGCGATCGGCGTTGCGGTGATGCTTGCTCGCTTGGCATGGTCGTTCTGGTACGTGGAGCGAATTCGCCTTTTCGCCGAAGCCATCTCGGAAGGGGCAGCTTGCACCGCGTTGAAATCGCTTTGCGAGAAATGGTCTCTGACCGTCGTCCCTGCACTTGCGCATTCCAATCAAGTGCTCACACCCAAAGTCGTCGGTTTGATCAGGCCGACCGTTTTACTGCCGACATCGGCACTCACCGGCCTCAGTGTCCAAGAGCTGGAACTCATCCTTGCTCACGAACTCGCGCACCTGCGACGGCACGACCTTTGGGTGAATCTCTTCCAGCGGATTGCCGAATCGATCTTGTTTTTCAACCCGGCAACGTGGTGGCTTAGTCAACGCATTAGCATGCTACGAGAGTTTTGCTGTGACGATCAGGCCTGGACGTCAACAGACGATGACGAGCCGCAGCTTCGTTATGCCCAGGCGCTTTTACAGTGCCTTCATCTGAACGAACACCAGATCCGAGGAATCGGTACGCTCGGAGCAGAAGGCCGTTCGCCGTCGGAGTTGAGGCGACGTATCGCTCGACTCCTAGGGGAATCGATCGCGGAACCTCTGCCGCGTCTTACGCGGGGAACCGCCGCAATGCTTTTGATCGGTGGTTTGATCTTTACCGGTTCCTGTCTCTGGGCCGTCGAAGAACCCTCGAACGCTGACGAATCGGTGCCCCTGAATCAGAGCGAGCGTGTCGACGCTGAGGAAAGTGCACGAAGCGAGAGTGATCCGACTCCAAACGTCCAAGAGTCGACCGATTCAGATCGGCAAGCGACGCTCTCCGGGAAAATCGTTTTGGAAGACGGATCGCCGGCAGAGACCAACGGCTGGTTGAGCTATGACACCCGTTTCGAAAATGGAAACAGTGCCAGCGGCACGGCAGACGAATGCAAGGACTCATTCGCAATCAGTGTGGGTGCGGGCACGACGTACCTCACGCACTACGTAAAGGGTTTTGCCCCCGCCTGGACTCCAAAGCTTCAGCTCAAACCGGGACAACACCGTGACGACATCAAGCTCGTGCTACGACCAGGTGCTTCGCAGCGTGTTCGACTCGTCAACCAAAACGGAGACCCCATTCCTAACGCGACGTTGCTCGCACATCCCGTCATTCACGGCAACTCGGGCGGGTTCAACTACCCAAAAACGACAGACAAGAACGGTGAACACGTCTTTGAACACCTCGCGCCGACCCAATATTCGATCCGTGCCGAAGCCTCAGGATATGAACCGCTTCGCGGGCAAATTATTGATTTGAACGCCGGCGAAACGATCCGCCTTTCGATGACGGAAGCGGCAATCGCGAGGGGAGTGGTCTTGCGGGAGTCGGATCGTGCCCCGATGGCTGGCGTTTCAGTGCGGCTTCTTCACGAGGCGAATGCGAGCGGGGGCGACCGCAGTTTTAGTGATTCTCGCAACGATGCATGGTGGGGTGAAGAATACGCGACGACGAACGAGAGCGGACGTTTCACCATCGATCGTCTTGTTCGCGAAGGCAAGTACCTAGCTTTGATCGAAGCGGCCGATGGATCGCGTGGCCTCGTGGAATCGATCGAACCTGGGGAGGATTCGGAAATCCTGATGCCCCAACGACACGATTTAGTCATTGAACTCCGAGGTGATCTCGAGTCGTTTCCGAGTTACGCAGGAAAACGTCGCGTGAAAGTGAGGCAACGATTCACTTACGAGCCACGACCGAAATCCACCGTCGGTGAACTCATCGGAATGAGTGCCTCAATCCGAGCAACTGAAACGGGCGGTCGCGCCGTCGTGAAAGGTCTCGCGGTGGATCTTCGCCCTGATCCGGCTAAACAGCAGATCGAAGTCTCTCTACCGGGAACAAATCTTGCGAAGACCGTCGACTTGATTCCGGATGGTCAAACGTTGGTCGTCTTTCAGCTTCCCGAGCGCGTGCCTCAAAAGGAAACACAAGCCGCCATGGAGCCGTCGCTCATTCTCAAACTGGTCGATAAAGAGGACCACGCGATCACGGGTGTGAAAGCGAGAGTCTATGACGGCCAGCGAGTTTGGACGGGACAACAAGCTCGCTATGAGATGGAGCACGCAACCACGAATACAAATGGGGAAGCGATCTTCAAAGGATTTCTCAAACGGTTGCCCGAAGGCGCGGGCTATTGGATCGAAGTCTTTCATCCGAAAGACAATCAATGGCGAATCCCGAAACGGATCGTCGGCTGGGGTGACCGCCTGGGCAACGATGGCGATCCGTTGATCACAACGCAAAAGAACGACGGGAACTTCACGATCGCAGTTACCTTGCGGGAGGAATGCCCTGCGGAAGTCGAGATCGTCGACGCCAAAACGCGACGAAAAGTGCACTTCGCGCAGCTTCTGTTCACCGACGAACGAGTGGATGACTGGACGCTTGCCGCGTTGCAGGACTACATCGGTGATCCCGGCGGGGACGATCCCTCGGAACTCGGTCTGGACTTCTACACCACGCTGGTCCCGGAGATGTCAAAATCGAGATTCATGGCAACGCGCGAGGGCTATTTCCCAATCGAATTTGATTTGCCCGAATTGTCTCTCGATGGAACCGTGCAGAAAACGCTCGAGCTCAACCCTGCCCCCGAAGTCGAACTCCGGATCATCGACAGCGATGGCAAGCCCTGCCCGAACGCGAAGATCGAGTATCTCGGACCGAACGCACGGGGCAGTGTCCGTCCGGTCCAACCGTCGGATGATCAGGGACGGATCAAGATGCGTTACCCTGAATTTGGCCATCACGCTCGCTACCGTGTCGTGCACGAAAAGGGCTCCATCGAATTCAAAGTCCCGCAATCCCCATTCACGGGACCATGGGAGTTCAAAGAGGAACGACAACGCATCTACTGCACACTCCAGATTCCCGCCAAATCGACATCACCGGCCAAGGTTCCGGTGATCAACGCGGGCGGTGATGCACAAAACAGTGGCACGATCCGCGGGGAAGTGCTCGGCTTAGTCGAAGGCGGTGAGAACGTTCGCTACTCGGTCACCCTCGAAACCGATGCCCTCCGCGATGAGAAACGTCGGCGTGAAGCAAAGCTGCCGGCGGGTACTCAATCGCTCGGTCCACGTCAGCCCGGAATCGTTGTCGACAGTGGTAAGGGTTTCGAGTTTCGAAACGTTCCCCCAGGGCGATGCACCCTGATTGCCGTTGCGATCGATCAAGATCAACGGCAGATCATGAGCAAGTCGCTGAAACTCGAGCTCGAAGTCCAGTCCAATCACGTCTCGATCGTCAGCCTTGCGATCAATGACCCCGAACTGACGACGGGTCGTGTCAAACGCGTGATTCCCTTTTCAGACGACCGTCCCGTCGAGCCGCCCAAATCGCTTTCGTGGGGTGATCCAGTTGCCGGATTACGAGCGGCAATTGAACTTGAGACAGGCGACCCGAACCTCGATCCGGGGGTCCTACCGGGCATTCCGCTCGGAACGAAAACCGATGTGATTTTTCACGTCAAGAATGTCAGCGATCAACCCATCGCGTTCTTCAGCGAAGAGGGACGGCAAGGCGACTTATTCACGGTCCTCGATGACCAAGGCACTCCGCTCAAACTGCGCGACACGTTCTTCACCGGATGGTCCATTGATAAGCGTTGGACGTTGAAACCCGGCGAGTACGCTCGCCTCACGGCGTTGTACTGCCCACTCGACGAAATCAAAGCACCCGGTCGCTACAGACTGCAGTACACGCTTCGTTTCAACAGTCGACAACAGAAGGACAAGAACGGAAAACTCATATTCCCTCGCCCAGGAGACTACATGGAAGAACTGCCGACGGGTGTCAAAACGTTCTTCCTCAACGAAAGTGCGACGGGCGAAAAAGCCGAGACGGCGAGAGAGTAGGACGAGGACTTCGTTCCAATTCAGTGTTTGGGTGGACGCACCGGAGGGCTCGCGCCCCTACCGCTAAAAGTGTTAACGGAACGGCGCGAGCTCCTCAAACTGAGCGGTTTTGGTGAATTCACCCTCCCTCGTTTTGTCTTTGATGCCAACGGCATCAAAGACAAAACGAA
>JBCBOT010000470.1:0-5176 GCA_039821165.1 Planctomycetota bacterium
GAAAAGCCGACTTGCGCGAGGACCACGGAACCGTCTTCGGCTGCCGCCAGAGTCTTGCGCAAGACATCAACGGCATCCGGTGCGTCCTTGCCGGACACTAGATCATGTGGAAATCGCAGCTCGTCGCCGTCTTTTACTTTCGCGAGCCCGTTGTACTTGCCTTCTTGGGGCGTCACGCCACTGCGGCAGACGCCAATCGGGACATTGCCACGCCCGTAAAACGTGTTGACAGCGTCAGCAAACGGCGCGGCGTACTCGTGGTCTTTGGTAATCGTCACCGCCAGCAACTCGCACTCACCGCGGGACTCAAGCGAATGGATCATTCCCAACGCCAACACGTCATCACAATCGTTGCCGAGGTCGGTGTCAAAAATGAGCGGCACCGGATGCGATTGACGACCGGCATCTGATTCTTGCGCGGCGAGCTGATTCGAAGCGAACACCGCCACCAGGAACCCCGCCATTGCATGAATGAAAACGCTTGAACTCGGCTTGCAACAGACGATTATTTTCATCGCGTGACCTTGCTTGATTTGACGACGAAGGCGGGTGAGGTGGGCATGTTTTGGCGTCGATCTGGCTCGAATTGTAGACCATTTGCACGCCCCGGTTGCGAGAAGGTTGCCCAGACTTCCGCACGATCCACCGCCGTCTCGTTTCGAGCTAAAGTAAGCACTCGACAAAACATCCACGCACCACTTTGACTGGCCTGTGTCGCCATTGAAAGGAAGTTCGAATGCCCCCCACCGTGAAGTCAGTCGCTCCTACCCAACTGATGATCGCTTTTTGCGGGGTCAGTTTGGCCCTTTTCTTTTCGACTGGATTCGCGACGGCTCAAGAATCGAAACCGAGATTGATCTTGGATGCCGACACGGCAAATGAGATTGACGACATGTACGCGATCGTTCGAATGCTCAATCAGGACCAGTACGAAGTCCTCGCCCTGTCTTCGGCACAGTGGATTCACTACTTGGGAGAACCAGACTCCGTCGGCGCGAGTCAAACGATCAATGAAGAGTTGCTTCGACTGCTGAATCGGACTTCGTTGCCGACACCGAAAGGATCCGACGAGCCGATGGGAAAGCCGTGGGGCGGTTTCGACCCCAAAGACTCGCCCGCCGCACAAAGCATCATCCGAGCCGCACGCGCCGCAAGTGCCGAACGCAAGCTGATTGTGATGTGCTTGGGGGCTTCGACGAATCTCGCTTCGGCGATCGCGATTGAGCCAAGCATCGCCAAGAACATTGAAGCTCGCATCCTTGGTTTTCAATATGATTGGTCGACGGGGATATGGAACAAGTCGGAGTTCAACATCCGGCGTGACTTGAACGCGGCCGACTATTTGCTCAATTGCAACGATCTCGAATTGCACATCATGCCAACCTCGGTCGCTCGTCAGCTGACATTTTCTCGCGATGCGACGTTCGAAAACCACAGGCGGCTCGGAGCGTTGGGGGCTTATCTCACCGAGAAGTGGAAGGCTCGATTCGCGGGATCAAAAATGTGGGTCATGTGGGACTTGGCACTTGTGCAAGCGTTGCTGAAACCGGAGCAAGCTACGAGTGAAGAAGTCACGACTCCGCCCGAAAATGTCGGGCGCAAAGTATGGATGTACCGAACGATTGACGCCCCCGCAATGAAAGCCGATTACTGGGACGTCGTCCTTACCAGCGACCAGGCTGGCGGATAGGCAAGAGGCGTCTCGAGCCAAACTACAGATCGACGATTTGGCCTTCTTCGGCGACCTGCATTCCCGCGTCTTTGATTTGTTTTGCAGCGGAACTATCGCGGATCAGGGCGGGGTTCGTGTGATTCAAATGGATGAAATGAATTCGATCTCGGGTGTCGCGATCGAGCGTCGAGAAACGCTGAATGCTCTCCCGGATGAAGGGATGGGGTATCAGTGACATATCCCGTCCAGGGATTTCACCGTTGTTGAAAAATGTCCCATCCAAGAAAGCGATGTCGCAGGCTGTGATCATGTCTTCGATTCTGCGATCCCATCGACTCCACTTATCGATGTCGGGAATGAAGACGACCGTTTTTGAAGGGCCAGAAATCACGAAGCCGACCGTCTCGGAAAACTCATCGCGATGCGGCACCAAAAACGGGCGGACCGTGATTCGCTCGTTGAGTCTCACGACGGTTTCATCACCAAGCGGCCGAAGCCGTATGTTGCCGAGGCGTACCAGTTGGCTCCACGGGCCGTTCGTTTGAAGAAAACGGCTCATCCGAGGCATCGCGTGAACCGGGATGCCACTACTGCCAGTGACTTCCCGTCCCAGGTGGATCAATCCTGCATAGTGGCCGATGTGGGCGTGCGTCAGAAAGATGCCGTCGATTCCGAGTGTCGATTCTTTGGGCAAGGCAACTCTGTCGAGAGCTTTGAGTTGCTCCGGGAAATTGGGCGTGCATTCGACCAGCCATCTTTGATCGGTCGCATGATCCACGATCGCAAGGCAAGACGCATGCCGCCGCAGCGAAGGATCCTTCCACGCGTCGGCGCAGCAACGCTTACGGCACGCGGCCTGCAGAAAGCCGGCATCTTGGGCAATACCAAGGACAATTACTTGAACGTCCTCGGACTTCGCGCGCGTCGCGGGCTCCATTGCGTTCACGCTTCCATCGCTGACACCCGCCACAAGAGCGAAGCAGACGAACGCAACTCGCTTGATAAACGACATGGCTCGAGAGCACCGAGGTGATGAACACGGTTGCGCAGGCAAAGAATCCAAAGTGTGGTCCGGATCGCCCCAAAGCCGTTCTCTAAATTTGATCATCTTTACGAAAAAGTCGCTGCAGTGAAGTTGCAAACAGCAACACTGCTCGTAAGGGTTCCTGCTGGCCAAAGCTGATAGGGTATCAGCTCTTTAGCCATTCTTGTTACCAAGGCCTGCACCATTGCACGCCAGATGGTTGGAGAGTTGGCAAGATGTTTTATCGGGAGCCTCATTAACGAATGGTGAAACGCGTCATTCATGGCTGCCGGCGAATAGCCGGTAGCGCTCGGGAGATGTCCGCAAATGGGTGGACGCTCCAATCGGTTCTAGGTTCGCTCCACGATTCTGCGTTCTCGAAGATGCACCCGGTCGTGTGTGTACTGGTAGCGGGCTGACCCACGTGCCACCGACGAAGCCGGATCTCGATCCTTGTCGGGACAGTCGAACAATCGCAGCTAGCGAGAGACAAGCGGGGGCACCGGTCTGCCACGATTCAGCGCAAAACGTCCACGACCTCAATCCGCTCTCGATTGATTGAGGACTAGACCCTCAATTCGCTTCAGGGTTTTCAAATCAGGTTTGCCCGAAAGGTAGCCGAGCGATACGAAGAACTCATCAGTTTTGGTCATCGTTGCTGCAAACCCGGGGTTCTTGTGGTTGTAGAACCCATGTCCTTGACCTTCGAAGAGATGTAGATCGCAGCGTCCCCCTGCGGACTCCACGGCCATTCGCAGTTTTTCGGGCAATCCTCGCTTGGTGTGCTTGTCGTCTTTGCCGTAAAAGGCAATGGTCGGCAGCGGGCGATTGGAGATGTTGTGGAGTGGAGAGAACTCGCGCCAGTAATCTTTGACATGGCGGTAACCGAATCCGTCTTTGCTGTTGTCAACGACTGCGCTGAACAGGATCAGGGCGGAAGGGATGGAGCTGACGGATATCTCCTCCCCTTGCTCATTAAATCCTGCCAGGTACGCGGCTGCAGCAGCCACGTGCCCTCCAGCCGATCCCCCACCAGCCGCCAATCGATTGGGATCGATACCGTAGTCAGCGCCATTCTTGCGCACCCAACGAATCGCCGACTTGGCATCTTTGACGCACTCGACTGGCGTTGTGCCATCACGCTTCATCACACGGTAATCCGCAGTCATGGCTACCAAGCCGCGAGAGGCAAGGTATTTACACTGAGGATGGAATTGCGAAGGATGGCCTTGAGCCCAACCGCCGGCGTAGAAAAACACAATGGCCGCTCGCGCATCGGTCTTCCGATGGCCGACTGGGTAGAAGACGTCGATCGTCAATTTGGTATCGCCAATCTCCTTGTAGACCACGACTTCGTCTGGCGTGTATCCCTCCATCTCTCGGGCCAAACAGAATCCGGTGATGGCGTATTGGACACAAATCAATGTCGTAAGCGTTGGCTTCACGTGTTCTTCACGGATTTCAATTTCGCTGCTGGCTCACCCAGTTACGGTACTTGGCGAGAAGCTCCTGGTGTTTTTCAGGCTCCTGTTCAGACAGGTCGGTGATTTCAGATTCTTCCTTTTCCAGATTATAAAGACTCCATCGTTTGCCATCCTCTGAGACGAGTTTATATCCCCCGTCGATGATGTAGCTGTAGTTGCCTCGATTCATGAAGATCGGGTCTCGATCTCCGAGGGGTTGATTCAGTAAGACATCTACAAAACTGTCGCCGTGGAGTTCCCGTCCTGAAATACCGTCGAAGGTCTCGGGGTAGGTCGCTTCTGCGAGTTCGAGCAAAGTCGGCATGACATCGTAAAGGTGAGCGAATTTGTCCGTAAATCGTCCGGGTTCTTCGATTCCGTTGGGCCAGTTCAGAATCATGGGCGTCCGGGAGCCACCATTGAACGGGCTGGTCTTGTGAAGACGATGCGGAGTGTTGGATACGTTACTCCAGTCTCTGCCGATCGAGGCGAAGCAGCCGACACCGCCGATCCCATTCGCCGTTTTTCGCGAGCCGACCTTTTCGCATCCGTTATCCGAGCAGAAAAGGATGAGTGTGTCTTCGTAAGCTCCCAAAGAATTGAGCTTCTGGATGAGTTCGCCGATTTTCTGATCAATGCGATCGATCATGGCGGCGTAAACCTGCATCACGGCAGCTTGCTGCACTCTCTCCTCAGGCTTCAGACTGTTCCAGTCGTCGTGAGTGCCTGGTGACAACGGAGACGTCTTCGGATTCAGGAGGCCAATCTTTTTTTGCTTTTCGTATCGAGCCCGACGGACTACTCCGTAACCTGAATCGTATGATTCATCGTACTTCGCGATTTCCTCCGGCCAGGCTTGCAGAGGATCATGCGGCGCCGTGTAGGCCAGGTAGAGAAGGAATGGCTGTCCGGAGCTTGCACTCTTCCACTGATCGAGATACTCGATCGCTTTTTCGGTGAAGGCATCGGTTGAGTAGAAGCCTTTGGGAAAATACTGCTGGTAGTTTGGGTCTTTGG
>JBCBOT010000471.1:0-5161 GCA_039821165.1 Planctomycetota bacterium
CACCGGGGCACTCGCAGGACATGCGTATCGTGGCATCACGCAAGGCGGCTTCCAACCAGGGACGGTTCAACAGGCAGCAGCGGGTAGCACGCTCCGTCGCTAACAAAGTCGGGAACGATCGTCGCACTGCTTCAGCAAGCACCTGCGACGCGCTGCGCGAACGGTCGATCCGTCCGTTTTCATTCGACGTCATTCCGGTGGATCGCCGTCACCGGACGGTTCCGAGCTCGCATTGCTTTGACGATCTCGTCGCTTGCGCTCACTGACTCTTTCGAGGACCGCCCGCTGCTCTTCATTCAGGCTTTCGGTGCCTTCTGACGCAATCTGGGAGAGTAGGCGATCGAATTCCGCCTCATCGCGAGCTTCTGCCTGCTCCCTCTGCCAGACCGTTCGCGCTCGACGGCGCCGCTGATAGAGTCGAACGGAATCCACCATCTCAGTCAGCCAGCTACGGCGTGTTGTGCGTGACGGTTGTGGATCTTCTTCCAAAGCGGATTCATCATCGTCCTCGTTCTCGCCGAAGTCACTCGTTTCGAGCCAACTCCGAGCGGGATCGGAGGATGCCACTCGAATCGAGGCAACCCAATCTTCCAAGTCCGGACTCCGTGTCGACGCCCACAACACAAACGCTAACACCAAGAGAATGGGCCAACGCGGTGGAAACATGCTGGAGTCTGTGACCACCGTGACGACGGCTAGCGCGATCGTAACCCCCACGATCAAGAATAGGGCGTTCCGAAAGTAGGACACTCGAAGCGAATCCGAAGCATCCCGTGAAACCATCGCGACCATCGCCGCCAACGCACCACGACCCAAGTGTCTTGGTAGCGGGAAAGCCTGACACGTCGCCTGAAAGCAAAGTAACCAGGCCGCCGCTAAGTAGCAGTTGTGAACTTCATCGAGCCCGAAACTCTTTTTCGAAAGTTGTTGGAGCCAAGACTTCAGGCTTCCCGGGTCGGTCGCATTCTTGGGGGCGGCGAGCGATGCGACCGCCGTGTCCACTTCTGACGGCGATGGAACAGCATCCGGCAGCGCGTGGGAATGCATGTGAATCGTCAGACAACCAAAGCCGAACGTCGTTAGCGCAACGAACGTCATGAAAGAAGAAACCAAGATCCAATTCGTGCTCCATGGATTTCGCCGATAGAGAGGATTGCCCAACTCAACGCCGACCAGTCCAATCGTGATGGACTCCGATCGTGCCGGTGTTCCCAAGTGCAGCCAGAGTTGAACGATCACCTGGACCATCCAACCGATGCTCCAAATCGAAACGGCGATCAACGCGATGAGCGGCAGGTCCTGATCCCCCGGACGGTGTTGCACCATCGCAACGACGCCCGCGAGCACGGCCAGTGCGACGATCACCGAGTAAGAAAGCGAGAACCGTATCCCGCCCAAAGTCCCAAGCGGCATAATCCAGCCGTCGCTGGGGCCTGGCTCAAAGGAACCGCCGGGGCGTTCAGAACGAATCGGAGAAATGGGCATAAGGGCAACGCGTGAGGGACCGGCCGACCCTGAATTATACGCTCGCGGCACGCATTTCGATCGAGTCCACGGTCCTTCAGAACTCCTCTATTTCAAGAACGCGGGATCTGTGCCTCGGTGCCCACCGGAAACCGCTGAATCCGGGAAGAGGACCCAAGCAGCGGTCATGCCCAACACCTCGATCTAAGACGCTTTCGAACGGCGTTGACGAACAACAAAGTGTCAGCCGGAACATCAAAATGCCCGAGTTGACGTGCCTTTTCAGGCGGAAACCCGAAAAACCCCGTCAACGCCTCAAAACGCGATCGTCGATCCGCCGCAATTCAAGCCTTTGTACAGTTAACCCACAAGTTGCTCGAAAAAGCGTCCTTCGTTGATCGTCGGTCTTTCTGGACGCCCCTTGAAATCGAACACCAACTCCATGTGATCGAGCCCCAACAACCGCAAGATACTCGCGTGCAGGTCATGAACATGCATTCGGTCTTCTACTGCGTGCAATCCGAGTTCATCGGTCGAGCCGATGACTTGACCGCCACGCACGCCTCCGCCCGCCATCCACATCGTGAACCCGGAAGGATTGTGGTCGCGGCCATCCCCCTTTTCCGACATCGGAGTCCGGCCGAACTCTCCTCCCCAAACGACAAGCGTGTCTTTCAGTAGTCCTCGCCGCTTCAAGTCTTTTAACAGACCCGCAACCGGCTGATCGGTCGCCCGGCACAGTTTGGAGTGGTTCGATTCGATCTTACTGTGGGCGTCCCACTTGCTCCCCGAGCCCGAATAGAGTTGGACGAATCGAACGCCGCGTTCGACCAAGCGTCGAGCCATCAAACAGAGACGCCCAAACACCTGCGTCTCCTTTTCGTCGATCCCGTACAACCGCCGAGTCTCTTCAGTCTCCTGTTCCAAATCCACCGCTTCGGGTGCTTGAGCCTGCATTCGAAACGCCAGTTCATAACTCGAGATTCTCGCTTCAAGCTCACTCTGCTCAGGATAGCGGTCCGCGAAGTTTCGGTTCATCTGCTCCAGGAAATCGAGCTTGCCGAGTTGATGTTCCGGCTTCACCTCCTTCGGCGGAAACAAATTTGGAATCGGCGTCTTGGACTCTTGTAGACGCACGCCTTGATACTGTGCAGGCAAGAAACCAGCGCCCCAGTTCCGCGGGCCGTTCACCACCGACGTTTTCGTGTCTTGCATCACGACAAAGGCGGGCATGTCCTGGTTCTCAGAGCCGAGGCCGTAACTGACCCAGCTACCGAGTGACGGTCGCCCACCGACGATCGAGCAGGTGTTCATTTGGCAAACGCCCGCCGAGTGATTGATCCCGTTCGCCCAGCAAGATCGAATCACGGCAATATCATCGACGCACGTCGCCGTTTGAGGCAACCAATCCGACACCCAGGTTCCCGATTCGCCATGTTGCTTCCACTTGCGTTTGCACTCCAGCAGCGGCGAACGAAACTCTCCCATCGGAAGGA
Source organism: Planctomycetota bacterium (assembly GCA_039821165.1). Taxonomy (GTDB): domain Bacteria; phylum Planctomycetota; class Planctomycetia; order Pirellulales; family Pirellulaceae; genus Stieleria. The sequence continues at coordinate 2,961 of JBCBOT010000471.1, forward strand.
TGACTTCGTCAAAGCTTTCTGGAATCGGTTGTCCGGCGAGCTCATTGAGCAACGGCTTCGGATCGAAGAGGTCGATGTGGCTTGGACCACCTTCCATGAACAGAAAGATGATGTTCTTCGCCCGCGGCGGATGGTGTGGCCCGCTACCCAGCGGGTCCCTCGCAGTAACGTTGTTGGCTACCAACGACGACAGCGCCATCGCTCCCATTCCACAGGCGCTTTCGCGCAGAAATCCGCGCCGCGAATCGAGCCACTGTTTATCGGACATAGAGGAACTCGCTCGAATTAAGGAGCACATGACAAAGATCAACCAGTGAGCGATGCTGGGGGCTCGCATCCTCATGTTGTGAATGATCGACACGGAGATGGGTCGCTCGACTCGAGGAATCGACCAGAATCCCAGTCTCGGGATCGAACTTCCACCATCCGATCATGGAAGTCGTTGAATCGGTTTCAGGTGGCAGTGAACCTTCGGCGAAACGTCTCGCGGTCAGCTTCACTTCGCCAATCAATCCGTCAAAGTCGCCGCCCTTACCGCGTAGGCGTCCACCGATCGCAACCGCAGGCCCTGAGTACGCTCCTACGATGTCGTGCTCCACCGTGACCTCGGACGCAACCGATTCCACGTCGCTCAAGTCTTTCAACGTGAACTCGACCCGCCCCTTCTTCTCACCCCGGGCAGGGATGAACTTCGCCGCTGCGTAGTAGGGCCGACCGAGTCGGAGATCGTGATCCGAAAAGATCGCGGCTTCTTGCACGGACTCCGTTCCATCGTCACCAAAAACGTGAAGCACCAACGTTTTTGGTTTACGTCGAGACCCCTTGCCCGTCACTCCGAACGACCAACCTCCGACGCTGCGGTTGCCATTCCAGGTCGAAACCAAAGTCCGAACCGAACCCGTTTCGAAAACACTCTCCAGCTGGAAAACAACCTCCACGGTGAATCCGCCTGCGCCCAAATCCAGCAACGCGTTCGTTTGCAAAACCGATTTGCCGTCTGGCTCAAATCGCAACGCGGATGGGTCGGCAGAACCCAATGACGTGATGCGAACTTTCGGCACGGATTCGATCGGAGTCGCGTAGCGTTTGCTTTGCGTTGCCAAGAAACGTGTCGCCGCTTCGGACTCCTCGTCGCTTGGAGACCGTGAGTAGACACGACGCCAAAGCGATTCGATCGTTCGTGCGGGCTTTCCGGACTCGACACTCGACGCCAGCTTTTTCGCATGATCGAGCATCTCCTCACTGTTGATCAGCAACAGTGACTGGAGCGGACTGGTCGTCGTGTCGCGGCGAGCCGAACTGGTGAAGAACAACGGCAAATCGAAGGCATCGAGCAACGCATTCCTCGTGTTGCGTTTGACCAAGGTGTAGATCGAACGACGACGTTTCCCAGCGGACGATGACGGCCCACCGGTCGACTCGTTCAAACGTCCGGAGACCGCCAAGATGGAATCGCGGATCTGTTCCGCATCCAAACGGCGAACATCCCCACGCCAATACCATTCGTTGCGCGGGTCGACTTTCGAATAGTCTTCCGACTTTGGGTGGCCACTGGATTGACGGTACGTCGCCGACGTCACGATCAATCGATGCAGCGGTTTGAGCCGCCAGCCCTGATCGACGAACCACCGCGTCATCCAATCCAGCAATGCCGGATGATTCGGCTTGCCGCCCAACACACCGAAATCACTTGCGTTGGGTGCCAATCCACGTCCGAAGTGCCATTGCCAGACGCGATTGGTAATGACTCGAGTTGAGAGCGGATTCTCGGGATCGGCGATCCAATCCGCCAGCTGGGTGCGGCGTCCCGTCGAAGCACCTTGGGGCTCCGGCGACGGCTTGCCAAGCTCCAAGATCGAGAGATACCCCGGCTCGACCTCACGCTGTCGCTTGGGAATCGTCGTCGCCGGCGCCGTCGGGCCCACATCGCGAACCACCCGCGCCGTCGGCAACGGCCGCGGCTTCAACGCCTCAAATTCCTTCAATTGCTCCCGCAACTCAAGGATCGCCTTCTTGTCCTCTTTCGAGAACTTTGAGTCCAAACTTCCGAATTCGAACTCCACTTGCTCCTGAATCAGCTCGGCATACTGATGTTCGCGCGGTGATCGTTCCGATGACGGCTTTCGGTACAGCGGCTGAATGGAATCCGGAAACTTGGTCACCGCACTCTCAACCGCGCGGTCACGGTACTTTGCCTCCCG
>JBCBOT010000472.1:0-5139 GCA_039821165.1 Planctomycetota bacterium
GATCGCGTCTCATTCGACGAGCCTGATCTCCGTCCTGCAAAGTACATGACACCGGAGCTTATTGATCGGGAACCGGAATCGTTTTACCACGACGAAGCGTTGAATCGGGAGCTGGCTGAGGTCCGCGAGCGTCGGCTCGCCAAGAACCCCAACAAGTACGCGGACGGCTGGGCCTATGGAGTGGCAACGGAGTCATTTGACGGGCCTGACAACCAGTTCTACGACGGGGCTCAAACCGAACTCGCCATCGAAAAGATGAAAGAACTTAAGGAGAAGGACGAGCCCTTCTTTCTCGCGCTCGGCTACTACCGTCCACACCTTCCTTTCGTTGCGCCAAAGAAGTACTGGGACTTGTACGATCGCGAAAGCCTATCGCTCGCAGACAATCCTTTCTTGCCAAAGAATTCGCCGGTCATGGCAATGAATTCGATGTACGAACTCAGAGGCTGTTACGACCTGGAGTTCGTCAAACATCCATCGGAATTCACGCTCGACGAACCCACGGCCCGAAGACTCAAACACGGGTACTTCGCCTCCGTGAGTTTCGTCGATGCCTGTTTTGGCAAGCTACTCGCCGGACTTCGTGACCTGGGTCTTGCCGAGAACACAATCGTGGTTTTATGGGGCGACCATGGATGGAAGTTGGGGGAACACAATAGCTGGTGCAAGCAATCCAACTACGATATTGATGTCCGCGTTCCTTTGATGATCCGTGTCCCCAACCATCCTGTGGCTGGGGCCAAGACGGAGTCCTTGGTCGAATTGGTCGATCTTTATCCGACACTTTGCGATGTGGCTGAAATACCGGTTCCATCTGCGATGGAAGGAGTCAGCCTCAAGCCCTTGTTCGCCCATCCTGAACGCGAATTCAAATCAGCGGTTTTTAGCCAGTTTCATCGTGCCCCGAATATCACTCCCGACAAAGGTCGGTATATGGGTCTGTCCATGGTGACCGAACGATATCACTATGTCGAATGGCGGACTTGGGACCACGTGAACGGTGTTTCGGGCGAGCTGAAAGCAACCGAACTCTACGATCATCGTCTCGATCCTGATGAAAATCAGAACATTAGCGTTGACGAGCAGAACCAAGAACTATTGGTCGAGCTAGCATCCAGGCTCAAGCGAGGCTGGAAGGCTGCCAAGCCGAAGTTGTAAGCCTCGACGCCGTTTGGCCAAGCGACTCCAACCACAGACGGACAAGATCCCGTCGACACCACTCGTCTTTCCAAGGGGATCTTCCAATCATGAAGACCTATCGCTTTCTTGCCGTGATCGCCTTGCTCCTTTTGTCATCGTTTGTGAGCGCGGGCGAGGCATCACGACCGAACTTCATCGTGTTCCTCACGGACGATCAAGGCTGGGGAGACCTTGGCTGCTATGGCCATCCGATTATCCAGTCACCGAACCTGGACAAGTTCGCCAGCGAAGGGATGCGGTTTACGCAGTGCTATGCCGGTTGCTCGGTGTGCTCGCCTTCTCGGTCCGCTTTGTTGACGGGACGAACACCCTATCGAAACGGTGTCTGGCGCTGGATTCCGGGTGGCAGCATGTACCATTTGCGAGAAAGTGAAATCACGATCGCCTCACTGCTCAAGAAACAAGGCTACGAAACCTGTCACGCCGGCAAGTGGCACCTCAATGGAAAGTTCAATTCTGACGAACAGCCTCAGCCAGACGACCACGGATATGACCACTGGTTAGCGACGCAGAACAACGCCGCTCCGAACCACATGAATCCGAAGAACTATGTTCGCAATCGCGAAGCAGTTGGTCGAATGGAAGGCCCCAGCGCGATGATCGCCGCAAGCGAGGCGATCGATTGGCTCAAGGAACGTCAGGACTCCGAAACACCGTTCTTCATTACTGTCTGGACTCATGAGCCGCATCTCCCAATCGAATCCGCCCCGGAGTACATGAAGCACTATGCTCACATCGAAGACGAGGGCATAAGACAGCATCACGGTAACATCACTCAGCTCGACGATGCTTTTGGCAAGCTGATGGCAGCCGTTGATGAGATGGGCTATCGCGACAACACGTTCGTTTTCTATTCCTCCGACAATGGCCCTGAGGGCAACGGAACAAGCGGTCGTACACGGGGCTCGACGGGTGGGTTACGTGGGCGAAAGCGTGCCACTCATGAAGGCGGGATTCGGGTTCCCGGAATCGTTCGTTGGCCAGGGAAAATCGAATCGGGCGCGGTTAGCGATACACCGATCATCGGTTCCGATGTTTTTCCCACAATCTGCAGTGTGGTTGGTATCCCGTTACCCGATGATCGCACCATCGACGGTACCAGTTTGCTGCCGCTGTTCGACGGAAAGCCGCTCACGCGTTCGCAACCGCTTTACTAACGCAACCACTTGGCCCCCACTGAATTTCGAGTCGGTATGCGGATCGGTGACTGGAAGATCGTTGGCTCAGACGATCTAACCTCGTTTGAACTTTACAATATTCAAAACGACTGGCAGGAAACAACCAACGTCGCAGCTGACTTCCCGAACAAGTTCGCCGAACTACGTGAGAAACTGATTGAACATGATGCGGCTGTTCTTGAGGAAGGTCCCGATTGGTGGAAACTGGATAAGCCTCGCCGGCGCGGCAGCAAGCGATCGAGCGAGCCTCCCGTCGGCAATGATTCCACGCAGGAATTTGATGTCGTTCTTGGCGCGGATGTTTCCAAATCAGACTTTGGCTACTCGATGTCCTCACAGACCGAAGGACTGGCGTTGCAGAAGTTGAGTCAACCGATCACCGAGTCCGCAACAATTCGGTTGACCTATCGAAGTGATGCCAAGTCTGGCACGACACGAAATGGTGCACTGGTCATCGCATCAAAACCAACCAATAGCGACAGTTTCAAGATCGGCACGGCGATCGGGATGAACCAGCATGTCGCGTTTGCGGGGGGCTGGGGAAACGTCGGAAACGCGGCGGCAAAAAAGGCCGCCTTCAAGGCGGGAGACACATTCGAAGTCGAGGTGCGGTTGGACATCTCCAAAGGGGCAGGTACGGCTGCCATCAACGGATCACGATTCCAATTCTCGCTACCACCCGATCTGAAGTCTGTCAGCTACGTCGGTTTCTATGCGAAGGCGACGGCGACTGAGTTTTCCGCGCCAGTCGTCGAGTGACACTGGCGTTTGCGGTTTACCCAGGCATCAACCGAGCGTTGCTGGTGCTACTTGATGCAGTAGAGTCGCTTGTTGGAGCGGATGTAGATCGCATTGCCTACGATTGCCGGTGTGGCGTTGAAATCTGAATCGTCCAGTGGTGGATTCTGGACGACCTGTTCCATTTCGGGCGTGGCTTTGAAAACATACGTCCCACTACGTCGTGTCACGACATAGATGTGATCCCCCGCCTTCACCGGCGAGCTGTAAACGGGGCGGCCGCCGGATGCTATTCCGGACAAACGTTGTCGCGTGACTGTTTCACCTGTTTCTGCATTCATGCTGAATGCTTGGGCTCGGTCGCTTACCCAATAGAGGTGTCCATCATGAAGCAGCGGCGTCGGAACATAGCTGCTATCACGGCTGTACCAAAGATTGTGGGATTCCGTGATGTCTTTGCGGCCATAGCGTTTGATTGCGTTTGTTTCCTGTGCTGGGTAGCCGCCGAAGGTGTAGAAAGCGTCTTTGCCGACAACCACGCTGGGGCTCACGTTGCCGCCGTTGTTGATTTCGCAGAACCAACGAAGCTTTCCAGTCTCGATGTTGAGTCCCCAGACTTCGCCCGGCATGGAGATGACGGCTTCCATCACTTTGCCTTCGCCTTCGACGATGACAGGTGTTGCGTAAGTCAACTCCAATCTGTCGTACTCGGCTTTCCACTTTTCTTCACCCGTGTTTGCATCCAGTCCGATAATGGCTCGGGCCTCTTCCGATGCGTTCACAATGAGAGTGTCACCATGGAGCACTGGGCTGCCGCCGGAACCCCATCGCCGATTGGCTGACATTTGCCCGAGGTCTTTTTGCCAGACCTTTTTTCCATCGATGGTCCAGGCCACTGCGCCCGCCTTGCCGAAGAAGGCGAAGACGTGCGAGCCGTTGGATGTGGGGGTGCCACTGGCGTAGCCGTGTTCGGTCAAATAGCCCGAATAGGAGTCCTCGCGTTCTGGAGCATCGACGGAGTCTTTCCAAAGTAGCTCGCCACTTTTCGTGCTAACACAAACGATACCCCGTTCGGCATCGGCTCCGCGCTCGCCCTTGTAATACGTGACAAAGATTCGATCACCAACGATGATCGGAGACGAAGATCCTGCGCCAGGAAGATCGAAAGCCCAAGCGACCCCTTTTGTTTCCGTCCACTTCACGGGTGCGGTGCAATCGGCAATTCCTTGCCCATCGTTGCCTCGAAAACGACCCCATTCCTGAGCGAACAAATTCGTTTGGACAAACAGGAGGGTTACGGCTGCGAAAGAAGTGAAACGAAGCATGAGATTTGTTTCGGCCTGTGTTCGATGTATTGAAAAGAGATTGTCAGTATGCGGGCCGCCGCAGCGCGACTTTCTGAATCGGGCTACGGCGGGTCAAACTCAAAACCTCTGAGTCAGCCAGAGGCATGTTGCGTTAGAACGCCTCGGTGTCTCAATCGATCTCGGGGCGCTGGCTGCTGCCCCCACGTCCGCCTCGGTCACCGCCTCCCGGACCTCCGCGACCGCCACCGAAACCCTCACGACCGCCGCCAAAGCCTCCTGGGCCACCACGTCGGCCACGTTCTTCCTGCATGGCAGCGGCCATCTTCTTGAGCTCGTCCTTGCTCAGCATCCCGTCTTTGTTTGCATCGAAGGTCATGGCACGACTCAAAAACTCCTCGGCCGAAGGAGGCCCGCCGCCTGGTCCCCCGGGGCCACCGCCTTGACCACCAGGTCCACCGGCCCGACCGCCAGGCCCACCAAATCCACCGGCCCGACCACCTGGACCGTCAAATTCTCCGCCCGGACCGCCGCGTCGATTCTCGCCGTCTGGACCGCCACGCTCACGACTACCATGAATTTCTTCGGAGGTGAGTTGCTTGTCGCCGTTCTTGTCAAGTTTCATCAGCGCCGCCGAAGCGCCTTTGATTTCGGCCAACGAAATGGTGTGATCGCCGTCGGAGTCGATCGCTGACAAGATAATATTTGGTGATCCGCCG
>JBCBOT010000473.1:0-5126 GCA_039821165.1 Planctomycetota bacterium
CGTCGAATGAGACGCGATCCGGCATGTGGTTGTGAAAGATCTTTCCCATCGACACGGTGTAATAGCCGTGTCTATGAAAGTGCTGTGGGATGGTGACCACGTCGGGAAGATTCTCGCGAAACTTGCCACGCAGATCCCAAACTCGCGTCGAGTCTGGTCGCAGTCCTGTCATGACGCTCGCTCGTGAAGGAGCGCAGACGGCGGCTTGGCAGTACGCCTTCAAGAACGTGGTGCCAGTTTCTGCGAACGTGTCAAAATTCGGCGTCTTGATCTCATCGTTTCCATAGCAACCGATCTCGGGTCTCAGATCGTCAACCGACACGAACAAGACATTCGGGCGTTCAGCTCCCAAACGAGGCGAAACTGCCAGTGAGATTGCAGCCACCGCACACATGAAATAGAGAAAGCGTTTCGATAGTCGGTTGACGGTGCAATTCATTTTCAGATGACGCAATCAAGCAAAGTGAATTAGATCGTGGTTTAGCAAAACACTCGGATTGCCAACTATTGTCCGTTTAGCTCAAGCAACCCTCGGGCGAAGGCTTGTCCCGCCTGTGCATGGAACTTCGCGCTGCCGTAGTAATGAACAAACCCGCCGGTTCCGGAAGCTCGATCCTTGAGTGCAACATCTTCTGGTGTGAAGATCTCTTCGTTGAACTGATCCATAAACGTTTGTATTTGCGCCGGAGTCATCGAACCGTCGACGTTGGGCCCGGATTTGGACTTTTTGAGTAGGTTCGCCCTCATTTGCCTGACCTTCAGTTGCTTCATCCCAAGTGCCCCCAGTTGGTCGTCCCAGAACACCGCGGTGGGAACAGCAACTACCGTTTTTTTGAATTCAGGAAGCAAAGCGGGGGCAGTCATCGCTTGGCGAAAACGCTCCATCCTTGTTTTCGCGTTGGCCGGTCCGGAGTAGAGCCCCGGAGCGTGATTTCCGTTGATCCCCACCACTCCGATCACAAATGGAAGTCCCGGTGCATTCAGGTCCACTCGAACGTCTCGGATGAAATGGCAGAGCAGGTCTGAGTAAAGCGCGAATTGCTCGCTTCCTTTCTCAGGCGGGTACACATCCGCCGCAACCAAGTCATTCCATCCCTGGAACCAAACAAAACCCGCGAGCTCATAACCCGCGGACGCATCGTAGTTGTCCACGAGGGTATCGATGTCATCAAGCGCTCGTTGGACATGAGCCATCATGCTGCGATAGTACTTTCCCGTGAACTCTTTCAACTCGGCCTGCTTCTCTGCGAGCACACCCTCTCCCTTTGTCCGCAGCTTTTTGACTCTCTCGGCCGGCATCGCAAACTCACCAGCACTTGGCGGACGATACTCGACGTGCAGGCTATGCCCGCCCCAAGCAGTCTTGATCAGCAGAATCGGACCGTCATAGTTGTCTTCCATCGTGATCCCGAAGGTATACTCGGGACCGATGCAGTCCCCAGGCTCCGTCGGATCGTCTCGACGAAGACCGTAACCGACCGACAGCTTGCCTTGTCCCACACCGCCTGGCTGTCGCATCTTCCCGTTGAGCGATGAAATCCAAACGCGGTCGCAAACGCGAGGTTTACCGTCAGCGTTCAGGATGCGTTTCAGCAGCGGCGCTGTTTCCGGGTCTTCGCCCAAATAACCCAGGCTAGAGACTGCGCCGGTTCCGACCATGTTGGATTGTCCAGCGAGTATGTAGACCCGCACGGGTTTTTTGTCAGCCGAATCGGCTGAGACCTCACCGGAAAAAAGAGCGGTAAGGACCAGCAGGATTAAACGCGTGGACCATTGGATTCGATGCTGCATCGACGGAATCCCTATCGATCGGAGCGAGGTATTTGAGGCGAGAAAAGCTATCTTGAAGGATCGAACTGGAACGCAGGTTTCTTACCTTCAGGCGCAGGGCCTGCATCCTCGTCGCGGTATTTTGAGAAACATCTTTCGTCCGGTTCGGACGGCAAAGAGGCATGCCAGTGCTTGAGTTTTGCCAGCAGCTTTTCGACTAAATCGGGATGTGTTGATTGCAGATCTTTCTTCTCGAACGGATCCACTGCAACGTTATGAAGAGACAGAACTTCGAGGTTCATGTCGGTTAGAAGACGATGATTACCGTCAAGGATGGAACACGAAGGCCCACGTTTGCCAGGAACCCCCTTCCAAAAAAGTGGCTTGTCGCGGATGGGAGCCCGCTTACCTTGCAGTGTTGTGAGCTGGCTGACGCCGTCGGGCTGATAACCGCTCGGTAGTGATGCTCCCGCCACCTCACAGAACGTCGGCAACAAGTCGACGGCGGAAACCCAAGACACGTCGTCGGTGGCCCCCGCTTTGACCTTTCCGGGCCAGCGAACAATGAACGGTACACCGATACCGCCTTGCAGAATCGACGCCTTCCTTCCATCGCGACCGCCCGTCGTGCCCATCGCGCAGCCAATGCCAAAGCCTTCGCCTGTCGCCGAATCGTACATCGTCGAAATTTTTCCGCCGCGACCGCTACCCGCTGGTCCGTTGTCGGAACTGAAAACCACCAGAGTGTTGTCGGTCAACTTCAACCGGTCCAAAGCGTCCAGCAGTTCTCCGATGCGATCGTCGGCGTGCGACAAAACGGAAGCGTACACGTTGTCAGCATCTGTCAGTTCTGGAAAGCGCCGGCGGTACTCCGGCAGCGTATGAAAAGGCGTGTGCGGTTCGTGCATCCACAGGTTAATGAAGAACGGCCTTTCCGCCTTGGCGTTCTTCTCGATGAACGCAATCGTGCGAGCGGCATCGTCGTGAACAGGCATCTGTTCGCCGGCACAGTTAAAGGCTCCGTATTCGTCGTAGCCATAGTCCGAAGGAAGCGGCGAATCGGGAATCATGTTGTTCGCAAGATGCCATTTGCCGAAATGAGCCGTCGCGTAACCGGCGGATTGCAACATCCTCGGCAGCGTCGGTGTTTCGGGATGAAGCCAGTCCGGCATGCCGCGTTTGGCGTTGCTGGGTGCCCAGGCAAAATGGCCATCGATTTTATACCGTGCCGGAAAATGGCCCGTCATCACTGCCGTCCGACTGGGAGAGCAAACACCGCTGGCAACGGTAAAACGGTGAAAGTCGGTTCCCTCTCGTGCCAACCGGTCGATGTTCGGAGTCTTGATGTACGGATGCCCGTGACAACCAAGGTCACCCCAGCCCCAGTCGTCTGCAAAAATGAAGACGATGTTGGGACGATCGGCCGCGACTGCCCTCTGCGAGACGAACATCGATGTCGACCATGCCACGAGGAGCATGAGTATGCGAAGGATTGAGAAGCGTTTCATCGTCGGCTAGTACCTGCATCGGAAGTTCATTTGGTGGTGGGACGACCATCGGTGTTGGTCTTCAACGTTTGGATCAGAAACTCAGTCGGTGATGCGCGAACATCCTTCGCGCCCGGCCAAGCAATTTCGCAGTTGGTCCCAATCGCTACGCAGTGTTCCTTCAGTTTCACACCGAAGTTAGCAGTGTGAGTTGGGTCTTTCGCATTCTTGCCTAACGCCGGACGATTTCCGTATCGAATGTAAACCGATGGGTCGTCCTTGGAGACCAGAGCGTAGGGTGAATACTCGTTGATCCAGGGAAGGATGGCGTCGCGTGCTGCCAGAAAAGAAGCGAAGTCCGCTTTGCCGAAGGCGTGTCCGCCATATCTGCTGTTGGGCGTCCACTCTTTCATCTGCTGCGGGTCGAGAGTCGTCTGAGCATTCACGACGGCAGCGCACCAGAGTCTCGTCGATTCGCGTTCTGTAGGATCGTCGCTTTTGGGCTTGGCTAGATCATCGTGAAAGGCAAGCCACAGGCTCGAACAGGCTCCAGCGGACCCACCAGCCGCACCGATGCGTTGTTTATCAATATTCCATTCCTTCGCTTTCGAACGTACGAACTGCAAAGCCCGTGCTGCGTCATGGAGTGGAACTCGAACAGGTGGATTGATGTCCCCGGCTTGAGTCGTGTAGCGATAGTTGATCGCGGCGACGGAAATGCCTGATCGGAGCAACGCTTTGGTGTCAACGAACTTATGAATCAATTCCTTGCTACCGCCGCGCCAGCCCCCTCCGTGAATCACGAATACGAGCGGAGTCGGTGATTCAGATTCGGCTTGCCAAAAATCGATGACGTGTCGCTCATGACTTCCATACTTGATACCGGTGAGTGTCGGTTTCGGAACGGAAGCTTGGTATTGAGGCAGATTCTTCGACTGGGTCGGTCCAACACTGTTGGTGTCCAGGGCGTCCAGCACACAACGATCCCCCGCGATGCCGATGGATGGCAAAAACACCAGGGCAATGAAGATGAATTGTTTCATGGCGATCCAGATTCTCTCTCTTGTGATGATCGGCTCATCTTTCTGCCTCCATTTTAGAAGGCGTCAGACCAGTCGTAGAAGGCACCCCGCACAGGTACTGCCCCATGAATATCGCAACCACGTCGAGATCTGCGTTTTGATGAGTCGCTAGCAGCGTCTTTTTGCGAAACCGGTGACTACCGCTCACCGACGGGACAGTCCCTCAACTACTTCGGGACTTCCACCCAGAACCAACCGCGAAGGTCCCCATCTTTGAAGCCCGTCGCTTGATCAGCCGGGTAGAGCGCCGCAAGCTGTTCTTTAATATCGGTCGCGAGTAACGCCTGTTCGCCGTGGCAGATCAGACATTTCTGCTGCAACTTGATCGGCAGCAGTGCACCGGCGGTTTGTGCGTCGATGTGGACAAATTGAGGATCCACCGCATCGGCGGAAGCGAGGTTTTCAGCCCATTCGGGAACTGCGTTGTTTGTGTTTCGCAACTTGAGCGCCGTGCGGCCAATCTTGACCCCGAGTTGCTCGCCCACGTTGGTGGCCAACTGAGAAGCTTCCTTGCTGCAAACGTTGATCGCCGAGGCGGGGCCCTCTGATTTCATCACTTCCATCAGCCGATCGGACAACTGCTTAAACAGTTCGTCCTTCGCGGCGACTGCTTTGGCTTTAGTCACGTCTGGTATCGGGCTGTCGAAAATTGTGTCTTCTACCGTGTCGACCTTTGATGCCAGTGGTGCTTCCTTTTGGCAGCCAACACACACCAGGGTGACGAGTAGGGTCAGAAAAAGGTGTTTCATGTTGAAACCGTTCGCTCGTTTTACGCCCAATGATAAAC
>JBCBOT010000474.1:0-5118 GCA_039821165.1 Planctomycetota bacterium
GTTCCCGTCCCGATGTGTGCGTTACCGAAAACGCTCGGACGTAATCCCCAAACTCGCGAGTGGGAACCGCGCGAGATTGTCGCCCGGTACCGCAAACTCTGGTCGGGCGTGTCGGACTATCTCGCCGCGCAAGATGAGGCGTGGAAAACGGCCGATGTGGATCCCAGCAGCGGCGAATCGATCTATTTCAGTTTCCCGATCGTCGATCTCGTTCTCGAAGCGATCCACGCGAACTACCGGGTCGGTCCCGACGAAGCGGAAATACTCGGCATCGTCGATCAAACGACGTTCTCGCCGATCCTGGACGTTTTGACCGACGCGTCGACGCTCGACGCATGGCTCAAAAAAAAACTGGGCCCGGATCCCTCGACTGGTTCCGTTTCCGAACCTGGGCCCGAGCACTCGACCACGGAATCGACAACGGCCACGTCCCAAGCGTAGCGGAGATCACCGCGCACAACGAAAACCTGCACGTCGGCAGATAAGTCATGCCAGGAACCCGAATCGAGATCACGGCGGAGAATCAGGAGGCACTTGCCGCCTACGATCAACTGATCGACGCGCAGGATCAACAGGAACGAGCCGCACAGGCATCGGCGTCGACTTCGCAACAAACCGCACGGCAAACGGCTGCCGCCAACGAGGCAGCCGCACAGAAGGGCGCAGCGAGCTACAACCGAATTATCCGGGAGCTTCGCAAACAAGGTCCCGTCGGACGCGCTCAAGCCCAAGCGATCGAGCAACACCTGCGCGAGACCGGACAAGCGGGCCGGCGAAGTGTTGAACAGATCACCGCCGAACTGTCCGAAATGGATGAACACGCGGCCGCCGCCGCGAGTGCTGCAGGCGCCGCGATCGAAAAGGAAATGACCGAGGCCGCAAACGCCAGTGGTCCAAGGTTAAAGAAACTCACCGCTGAGCTTTCGAAACTCGGTCCCGAGGGTCGCAAGCAAGCCGCCGAGATTCGCCGGCACCTACAACGCACGGGCATCGATGGCACGCGGTCGATCGGTTCGATCGTCGACGAAATCGAGACCATCGACAACGCGGCGGCCCGAGTCGCGCGAAACGCCGGCAACAGTTTCGATCAGGCTGGCGAGAAGGGGCAGCAAGCGTTCGGCGCCAACATACGAGGCGAACTCGCGAGCATGGCCGCGACGTGGCTCTCGGTGAACGCCGTTGTCGGAACCTATACCCGTTTGCTCGAACGAGCCCGTGACGCCGCGCGCGAATCGGTTGAAACGCTTCTCGATACGACCGATGGGAACCAGAAACTGTTGCAAGTCGCCGAAGATGCGGACGATTTCGAGAAACTGACGGACAAGGCCGACGAGCTCGCATCGAAGTATGGGATCGCACGGGAGCAAGCCCGAAACCTTGTCTTCTCCGCTCGGTCGGAAGACTTCGAAGATGATCTCGATTTCATCGCCAGAAATGCGGGCAACCGTGTCATCGACACGCAAGCACAGGCGACGGTTGCCGGGCGTGCACCCGCCCTCTTTCAAAACGAGGATCTTTCCGGCCGCGAAACGATCAACGCGACGCTCGTTGCGGCGAAACAATCAAACCTCGATTTCGAACAGATCGCACGCGTTTTGCCATCGGTCGCCGCGTCGGCCGCACAGACCGAAGCGACGTTTGATGAGTCCGTCGGAGCGTTGTCGGTGCTCGCCGGCCAGTTCAAATCGGGCGAACAAGGCGCCGATCGTATCGCTGCGCTCGCGGCCCGATTGAACCTCGATACCGGAGAGGATGCCGAAACAGAACAAGAGTTTTTGGCCCGGCTCAAGAAACGCGATGGGGCCAAGCGACGCGACGGGGAATCGGTCTCACAATTTGAATCGCGGCTTTTGGAAGATGCCGAGAGTGCCGGGATCGAACGTCGATCGGGACGTGAATCGCTCGCCGATCAGGGTTTGGTACGAGCGGTGCGACGACTGCGTGATGATTTCACCGAAGAGCAACGCCGCGATTTCTTGGGTGAGTCAAAGGAAGTAAACGAGGCGTTCGCGAACTTCGCCAACCGGCTAGAGGAGATCGAGGCTCGAACCGACTTGGTTCGGCAGGCCCGGGAAGCGACAGGGACCGATCAATCGGCTACCGCCCAAAGGAATGCGATCGCCGAGCAGTCGCTACAGATCAGCGCGGTTCGAAACAAGATCGCAGCCGAAAACGCGGCAGAAATCGAAGGGGAACGACAACTCGCCATCCGGGAAGCCGAACGCCAGGCCAAAGAAGCGCGGACGATCGCGGAACAACGAGCGCGCGGCGATTCTGAGGTCGTCATCCAAGGCCGGGCGGCCGTCCGATCGGGCGTTCGAAAGGGGGAAGACACTCTGGACGGGTTCGTCGAATTGCTCGGCGTGAACCGTCTTGATTCGCTGGCCTCCGACGCATTCGATGCACAAAGCGATTCGGCGTTCGCGGATCCTCAAACCCAGCAGCGTTTGGAAGCGATCACGTTTGGGGCCAATGCCCTACGCCGACGGCAAAACGAAGCGGGTCCCGGGGAGCGAGCTCGCTTCACACCCTCCGACGTGCAAACGATCTATGCGTCGCTGGGGGAAACGATCACACCGGACCAAGTCACTCCCAGTGTGCAACGGGAACTGACCAACGAATTCATCGAACTCGCCAACGACAACGGCGGTCGATCCGGGATTTACAACCAATCACTGATTGCCGAGTTCGGCGGATTCAACCGCGCTCGCCAACAGCGTTTCATCGATGGTTTGGAACTGCCCGCGGTTCCCACGCCGATCGAGTCAGGCCGGACCGAAACTCGACCGGATTCCCAACCAAGCCCTCTCGCCGAAACCAACGCGTTGCTTCGTGAATCGATCGCACTGCAAAACGAGCAACTGCAAGCGTCTCGAGACACGGCCAACGCAAGCCAAGACACGGCGGCCGCGACCAATAGAACGGCTGAAAACACGCTCCCGCGAGATAGCGATCCCGACGCGATCATCGCTGCCGCAAACGAGCAGCGGATCCCGAGTCCTGAATAATGTCCGCGATCATCAACAACCGTGAATTCGATCATCTGTCCGGGGAACTGAAACTCCCACGGCGGACGACTCGCGTTTACACGTCGCCGGCGAATGCGAATGTAGGTGCTCAAATCCTGCCGCCTCAGTCCGTCAAATCGACGATTCGATTGACGCGATACGACACGATCGCAAACGGTCCCGAAAACCGTGACATTCAACTCGCAACAATCGGCCAAGCGGTCGCGATCGCCTATGCAGGCATCAACTATCTGCACCTGCCCTATCGGCTGGTGTGGTTCGTGGCCGACGTCCGTGACATCGAGTGGCGACGCGTCCCAAGTGCGTTGACGACACGTAACGGGGTTCAAACGCTTTATCGGCCGGCGTCGAAACTCGTGATGGAGTGGGATTTGTACGTGATCCCGTTTTCGACGTGACGACGTTCAGTCTCAATGATCGCGGCGCCTACCCGCTCGGCGTCGACTTTCGACGCGTTTGGATTTGGACGAAGGTCCGTTGGGCTGATGAGTGGACACCGCGTCCCGATTTCACGCCAACGCAGGCGACTTGGAAGATCGCACCGGGACTCGATTCGCTTACGTGCGAACGTGACTACGGATTCGGAATTCGTTTCGATGGAGCGCGAGAGACACGAGCGCGTCTCGGTCGCACCCGTCTTTACATCCTCGCCCGTTTTGAAACCGATGTATTCGATCAACCGCTTGATTGGCTCGGACGGACACTGCCACCCGTCACCAAGTACGACTATCCGGCTCGCATCGGGTTCCCGCGAACGGGGACTCAAACGATTCCTGCCGTCGGGTTTCTCCGCGCTCTGCAGCAAACGCCCATTCTGTCGACCGTCCACGAAGACAAGCCCGACGGCACACTCAAACGCGCGGACGGATCGGGAGCGGTGTTCAATCCCAACTCCGAACGAGGCAACCGAACACTCGACACGTCAACGCTTGAAGTCGACGGACAAACCACGCTCGCGGCCCACGGTTTCGCCGACGCTCATTCACTGACATCGACACACTGGTCGACGCGTGACATCGTCCAGCACCTTTTGACCTTCCACGTACCGACAAAAACGCGGGCGATCCTAGACGCGGGCACCGACATTCCCTGGACGATCGGAGCACTCGACGCGCTGCCCGATTGGGACAAACCCCGGATCGAGACCGACGGGCAAACGACCGCTGCGATACTCGATCGACTGTTGCGGCCTTCGAAGTTGCTGGGCTGGCGTGTTCGGCCGGTCGTGACGCATCCGACGCGATCGAGCAACGAATCGCCTTTCGACGTCGAACCACCGACGGTTGAATCCCTGAACGTGGAGTTCTTCACCGCCGCGCGAACGGCCATCGTCTTACCATCCGTCGGGACACTCCCGGCCGCGGTAAACCAACACACGATCGACGCGATCGCGGATCCCAATACAACGATCGACGTCAAAGAGGATACCCGCGAAACGGTTTCGCAAATCCGTGTTCGTGGTCCCCTGGAAATCGGCGTTTGCACGCTTCGACATGGCACCGGCAAGGAACTAACCGACGATTGGTCAGGCGACCTCAAAACGGCATACGATGTCGGCGGATCGGGCGAGGATGGCTACGCCGATCGAACGCCAAGCGAACAGCGTAGAGCCGATGCCGCGGTCCGCGATCAACCGAAACACCGGCCCGTTTATTCACGCTTGAAACTGGTCGAAGAATGGGACGGCAACGCCGACGGTCACCCTGTATTCGTTCAAGACTCCGAAGGTTCGACGTTCGCGCCGTACACGGCAAGTCTCGAATTCCTCGAAAAGCTCCCGCTCTACGAATCGATCACGTACACGGGAGACGCGACGGCCGTCGACGAATCGGGCGGCTTGGAACGTATCCAACCGATTCACACGCTCGAGCACCCGACCAAGGGCGATACACGGGTCCGCGTCGACCGTATCGGCAAACTCGCCAGCGGAAACGATGATTCATTCGAGGGAATGAAGCCGTTTTCGATCAATGTCGGGCTCGAATCCGAATCGACGGATTCGGTCATCGGGATCCGGCTCGAGGTTTCGCAGGCACCACAGCACGCGATCGCGGGATCCGGGTTCAGTGGCACAAGCGGTGACGGTGAC
>JBCBOT010000475.1:0-5117 GCA_039821165.1 Planctomycetota bacterium
CTCGTCGGTGGACCCTTCGTGGAGGCTGGATACGGCTGGTTCACCCAATGTGCGAAGCGAGTTGAAATTCGAGTCGAACGCGATCAGTTGTTGGTTGGTGCCTTCGCCGCGAAAGAACAACTCGTCACCGAGTGTGGCTGCGTTCCAATCCGATCCAATCGTGAAAGCGTTGTTGGTGATACCCGTCACCGTCGCCGTTTTTGGATCGAACTCAAAAATGCTATCGTCGGCAAACGCAAAAAGTTCGATCGTCTCGCCATCGATCGACTCCGCAATCGCAGCGGAGATCGTTGGTAATCCATCGGGCAACGACGCGGCAATGTCGCTCGCGATTCGAACGGTTCGCGAGCGTGTGAAGGTACCCGTTATTGGATCCCAGTCGTAGAGTCGCCCATCGTTGTTGTAGACATAGACTTGGTCGCCCAAAACCATTGGTCCTGGGGTGTAAGGAGTCGTCCCGTCTTCGCTTGTTGGGAGTGCCACACGGTGTACCAATCCACCTCGAAACCGAATCTGCAGAAGTACATCTTGCGTGTTGTCCACGATGTAGATGAATTCACCGTCGGTCGATGCCGAGCTCGCGTCGGAGATCGGAACCTCCGTGTTGCGCGTCGCAGTCTGATTCCCGGTTTGAGTATCGAGGAAGCGATACTGTAGATACTCGCCGGTGGGGCTTGCGGTGTCCGCCACTCCGGTCAATCCGACGAGCACGTTGTATTCAAAGGGGGCGGTCGTCGGTTTGTAGCCCATCGGCCAGACACGTTGGACCCAATTTGAACCGGTCGGCACGTTGTTGATCTGATAGGCTCCGGACGCGTCACTCACTCCAAACGGTTCGCCGCCATCGCGCCGTCCGTTATCGTTGGCGTCGATGTAGACCACGACCCCCGGCAATGGCGATTCCCCCGAATCAAACTCGCCATCAAGGTCCGCATCGATGAACTGGAAACCGGAGATGGTCAGCACACGGCGGTACTCAAGAGCTTCAACCTTCAGCGAACGAAACCGTCGTCCCGAACCCCACTTCAAAATGCCGGCGGCATTCCTGCGTCGCCTTCTTCTCATTGTTGACCCGTGCGTTCAAGGAGCCACCCAATCCATCAACATTTATCGCGAATCCCTTCACCGAGGGGAGCGAGGATAAACTCCGGGAGGAACGTGGGTCAACTTTTTGGACCAACAACCAATCGTTTATTCCGCAGCACTGTGTGCTGATCAATGTTCCCGCTGCGAGGAGTCGCTCGCCGGTAACGCGGTTGCGTCGCTCCCGTGCTCCGCGCCTTTGCGTGATTCTCTGCCCCACTGAAGCCCGAGTAGATCGCGGAGACTGCCGCTCGAAGCCGACGTACCGCAGTTCTCACCCGGCCCGACTCCCAACTGTTCACGAACACTGCCGTCCATCACACATGCTCGGCTCGCACCGCGTCTTTACGTGATCGTTCCCCACGCGACCTCCCAACTGCACGACGTTTGCAACTTAGTCGCAGCAACACTCCATCCCCTGACCCGACAACCGCCCGCACGCATCACTCGAACTCGCTCTGCACCTTTGCGTCTCCGCGTCTTAGCGTGATCCTTCCCCGCGAAACCTCCCGACCGCAACACAACGGCAGCATTACCGAACCACCGCGCCATCCCTCACCACAACCGCCCGCACGCTTCACTCGCCCTCGCTCTGCGCCTTCGCGTCTCCGCGTCTCTGCGTGATCCATTCCCGCGTGACCTCCTGACCGCACGACGCTTCCAGCCTCATCGCAGCGTCCCCCGCAGCCTTCCCCTCTTTTCCGTAAGGGCGGACACCGCAAACGACGGCAGGCAAATGCCAGCAATATTCCAGTGCATTTTCATCTCTGGCGGTCGAGCTTTGTCGGTGCTTATAGGACTTGCATCGAGTCGTGCGCCGTGAACGCCTTGACTTGTCACGAAGCGACCTTTCCTCGATGGCTCACTTCGCTAGCAATGGCGATGTGAATCCATCTGGTCGCTTTCCCAAGTCGGACTCACGACGGCGCGAAGATGTGCCGATTCTTCCGATCGTTGTGCGCTCCATCCGTACCGTAGTGACACTCGCGAACTTCCCATTCCTTCGCACCCACATCGAACGATGAAAAACTCCGACAACGACTTCACCATGCCGCCCTTTCCAGGCTTTCCGTCGGTTAGTCGCTACGTCCCGGTCGGCCCGGTGCAGGAAACCGTCGAGCGAATCACCCGGAGTATCAACGGGCGCGAGGCGATCTCACTGGTCATCGGTCCACCCGGCGTCGGCAAGTCGCTGGTTTGTGGATTGATCGCCAAGCAGTTTCTTGACTCCCACGATGTGGTCGTTCTCGGCGAGACCTCGATCAGCGACGAAATGTCGTTCCAACGTTTCTTGCTGCACCGCCTCGGTGTCGCTTTGGATACCAACCGGCCCCAAGACTTGGACTTGATGCTAAGTCAGAGACTGACGGGTGAAGAATCCAATCCCAACGGCCTTGTCTTGATCATTGACGAAGCCGCGTCGTTGAGTCTCGAAGTGCTCGAGGCGATTCGCCGAGCGACGAACGTCATGCAAAACGGGCAGCCGATGGTGAGTGCGGTTGTCGCCGGCAATAACAAGCTCGATGAAACGTTGACCGCGCCGTCGATGGAGTCTTTCGTTCAACGGGTTGCCGCGCGATGTTACTTGCATCCGCTCAACCTGAATGAGACTCAACAGTACATTCATGCATCGATCCAAGCCTGTGACGCCAACCCCAACGAGACGATCACCGATGGCGCAGTCGCGGCGATTCACCACGCCACCGGTGGTGTTCCGCGTCTGATCAATCAGATGATGACCGAAGCGATTGACTGCGCAGCGGATGTCGACGAAACGATGATCGATGAAACGACGGTCAATCGAGCCTGGTCCAACTTGCAACAGTTGCCGGGTCCGATGATCGACACACCGGAACTGGGAGCGCAGTCTTCGAGCGTCGAATTCGGCGAACTCACCTCCGAGGCTCCGATGGGGGAAATGAAGCTGCAAGCGGAAATCGAGGCGATCGAAATGACCGATGGGGCAGAGACGATGCCCGAATCGGCGATGTACGAGCCGCCGAGTTCGAGCGTCACGCCGCCACCGATCACGCCGCCCACACCACAACCGTCGCTCCTTTTTGGAGAATTCGACAGCGAAGAAAAGATCGAAGTGCGTCCATCCTCCGCCGCAGCTTCGTCGTCGGAGGCCGAGTTGGACCTGGAATCGATGCTGCATTCCGAAATCGTTAGCCTCAGCCATTTCGCGGCCGACAACACCGAACAGCGTGAAGAGGTGATGGTGCAGCCCGAGTCGATGATGCAGCCGCCGATGGAAGACAACGCGACTGCCGGAGCGGTCGAGTGGTACGATGAGGCGACGACAGACTCGATGCGAGAAGACGACAGCGACATGCTCTGGATCACGGAGGATGTCGACGTTGAACGCGTCCCCGTTCAACCGTCACCTCCGGCAGTCGCCCACCGAATCGATCCGCCTGTCCCTGACGCGCCGAAGCTCAACGTCGACTATCGTGAGCTTCTTGAGAAGATGCGCAAGGTCTAGGACTGCAGGTCAGCAATCCGGCTTCGTCCGTGATTCGCCGGGGCACTTCGACGTCTAAGCCGTCTTATCGCCTCGTGTCTTACTCAACACTCGGATAACAGGCGGAGCGAGCGATGTCTATTCGATGATCACCATCTCGCTCAACAGCAATGAGCTATTAAGTCAAGGCAGCCCATCTTTTAGGCGTTCCTCTACGAACTTGACCGAGAACTGGTAAGGGTAGAAGTCACGATAATGATCAGACTTCGCCGGAACACCCAATCTATCAATAATTGCAACTGCACCCCATGCAGCCACAGGGTACGAAAACGGAAATTCATTTTGGATGCCTATCGGATGGTCCTCGAATGCGTAGACGATCAGGTCATTCCGAACAGAATCGCAGAAAGAGTGAACGATACTCGGCGTCTCAAGCGAGTTGGACCGTTTCACTGCACTCTCCAGGTGAAGGTAGCCGTTTGCGACCATCTTTGTAGTGCGTGGAATACAAAACCCTGGCTCTCTGGAATGTTCGCCATCACGATTCCTGAGATAATCCGCAATCGGCTGAATCACCGCGCAGCAAGATAACCCAAAAGCAAGCTGGTTCTCTGCTGAGTCAGATACTTGGGTCGCTAAACTCGCGAAGTATAGAACTTCTACGAAGCGTTCTTGCGCTAGCATTGAGAAAAGTTCATCGGTTTCAACCATGGTGGTCTCGGAGATCTAATCCTGGGTGTGGGCGATGTCGCAGTTCGCTACGCGGAAAGCTATAAATCCTCCTTTGTAGTCAATATCAACACTTGTTTGAGTACTTGACCGTCCGATCTCTTGCAGGAACAGGGGCGGAGAGAGTGAAACGCGGAGGACACGGAGCGTCGTGGCGTCGATGTCTAAGCTCCTCCCCCATCCGGACCTGCAGGCATCCTGGCCATCACGTCAAACCTGTCAGAAACATAAGCGCGCGCGGCTCAAGGGACCGGATGGCAAAACGATTTCGGGCAAGACAATACCAACACTCCCAGCCTCGCGTTCCCAAGACTCGAGTCATCGTCTTGCCCCCAAGGCGACGTCCCGGTGCCCCTCGATTCGATCCCGCAAGAAGCCGGACCATCGCGTCAATCCCGTCAGAAATGTACGGGCACGCACGGATCAAGTGACTGAATGGCAAAACGATTTCGGGCAAGACAATACCAACGCTCCAAGCCTCACGTCACCAAGACTCAAGTCATCGTCTTGCCCCCATCGTTTTGCCCAGGACCAGCGCTATCCTGTTGTCGTCGAGCAACGTCCCAGTGCCCCTCGATTCGATCCCGCGAGAAGTCAGACCATCTTGTCAGACCCGTCAGAAACAGACGGACGCATGCGGATCAAGTGACCGGATGGCAAAACAATTTCGGGCAAGACAATACCAGCGCTCCCAGCCTCGCCTTCCCAAGACTCAAGTCATCGTCTTGCCCCCATCGTTTTGCCAAGACCACACGCAGGATCAGCGCGTCTCAACGCCGCCCGGAGCCAAACACTTCCGCAATCAATGACGGAGCAGACGGTGAATGCTCCAAAGAATCCG
>JBCBOT010000476.1:0-5092 GCA_039821165.1 Planctomycetota bacterium
CTGCGCCGAGCCAGGGACCATGTCCCTGTCCCGACGACGATGTTCTCTTGGGTCTTTTGACAGCAGATGAGACCAATGGCTCTCTCTTGCTCGAACAGCATGTCAACCGGTGCGAACATTGCCAGCAGCGTCTGGCGCGATTGACCGACGCGGCCGGAATCGAATTGAAATCCCTCTCGGCCACAGACGACCCAATCCACCTCGCCCACCCTGCGGCCAATCTGACCTTCACGCATGACGGCAGTCGACACGTGCCTGCTGTCGATGGTTATCAAATCACGGACGAGATCGGCCGCGGCGGAATGGGAGTGGTTTACCGCGCCGAAGACATCGAATTAGAACGCGTGGTCGCGATCAAGACACTGCTTGCCGGAATCTTCTCAGGACCTGAGCAGCTTGCACGGTTGTCGCGCGAAGCAAGAGTGCTCGCGAATCTGGAACATCCAGGTATTTTGCGAATCCATGGTTCGGGGCAAACGGGCGGATTGCCGTATCTGATCTTGGAATACGTCGACGGGTCTAATCTCCACGAGTGGACCAGGCATCGTCGGCTTACGCCCGAGCAGTCCGTTTGGATTCTTGTGCGGCTCGCTGAAGCAATTGACCACGCGCATCAAAGCGGCGTTATTCACCGTGATTTAAAGCCTTCCAATGTGCTGATCAAGATTGGGAATGACGCTTGTGAAGACATGCACGTCAAAATCGGTGACTTTGGATTGGCAGCATTCTCGACGACCACTGTGGGCAAGGTTGGCTCCGCATGCACCCTGTCAGGTTCGCTGTTGGGGACGCCTGCATACATGGCTCCGGAACAGGTTTTGTTGCGTGGACCGGTCGGACCGCCCGCCGACATCTATGCGCTGGGCGCGATCCTTTATGAGCTTCTTACGGGCCGGCCGCCGTTTCACGCCAACAACCCCGCTGAGATCCTCCGGCAAGTGACCGAGGAAGATCCTATTTCGCCAACGCAACTCGATCGCACCATCCCAAAGGATCTGGAGTCGATTTGCCTGAAATGTCTAGCTCATCATCCTCAGCGTCGCTATGCGTCAGCCCAAGCTCTCGCCGCGGACTTGCGGCGTTGGCAGAACGATACGCCAGTATTGGCAACCCCCGAACGCTGGATCCAAAAGCTTGGCCGCGTCGCACTTCGGCACCGAGTGCAAGCCATGGCGTTCGCTGTGATGATTCTCGTTGTACTCGGTGCAATGGGCGCCGTTATCGTGTCCTGGCGACAGACGCTGCGGACCAATTCGCAACTCAACCAAACCGTCGCAAATCTGCGACGCACGAGTTACTTCAGCGGTAGCGAGTCGGCCTGGCAGGCGTGGCGCACGTCGGACGTTGATCGCGCCCGACAGATTCTCGATGAGTTACCCAGAGAATACCGGAATTTTGAGTGGTTCTTCCTTCACTCGGCCTGCAACCAAGCCAGCGCAACACTCCGATTGGACCTTTCGCCTGAAGTGCGTTTGGCCATCTCACCCGACAGCTCCACCGTCGCGTATGTAAACCGCGACCGCGACGAAGTTCGTGTGATCGACACTCTGACTCGGCGACTCTCAATCGTGGGAAAGGTCAAGGATCGAGTCACGTGTCTGTGCTTTGCGTCCACCGGCGCTCAACTACTCGCCGGTGATGCGTCCGGATCGATCATGATTTTCGATACCAAAGATCCTTCGCAGGTGGATACGGTCAAGGTTTGCCCACACCCAATTCTTGCTTTGTCGAGTCACCCAAGTCGACCCCAAGTGGCTTGGGCCGGTGCGACAAGCGGTGGCCTGTTCGATCCTATATCACGGACGCTGTCCAAACCCTTTGCAGGAGGAGCGGTGGCGGACTTGAAGTTTGACGCAACTGGATCCGCGGTCTTATGCGCTTACGAGAATGGATCGGTCTATCGATGGGACATCGAATCAAGAACCGCTACTCATTGGGCGACTCTCGACAATACTCCTCTCAAATCCTTGTCCGTTGGGACAGAAAATCGGGTCTTCGCGGGCGGGCATAGCACGCAGTGGAGTTGGCACGACGCGCTAGGTAACCGTCAGCAGAGTACGCTGTTGCAAACAGGAATCAATCAGTGCGTGATGATCGACGAAACCCGACTTGTCACGGCAGGTCGGGATAGCGCAATCCGAGTGTGGGATGCCATCGAAGGTAGTGAGCTGTTTGTTTTCAGGGGACACTCCAGCGAAGTGACGTCCGTCGTCTGGAATCCGACTACGAAAGAAATTGTCTCCGCCAGCGACGACGGAACCATACGTTTTTGGAATCCGGATGCGGGCAATCAGAGTTTCGCGACCCGCAGAGTGCACGACGACTTTACCGTACTGGATGTTGCCCCTGGTACCTCAAATTCGTCGTGCTCGATTGTGGTCGGCGCGGGGAAACGTCTGTTGTTATTTGATGACCAACTGAATCCGCAATGGGAGAAGCCGCTCATTCTGCCAGGAGACGCAAAAGCGGTCCGCCAAAGTCATGATGGAAAGTGGGTGGTCGCCAGTGTCGACTGCGGGGCATCGTATCAGATCATCGCGGTGGAACGTGCTACGAAAAGCATCCGCCGCAAGCTGAGTGGACTGTCGCCGGTAGCAGACTTTAAGATTGATGGTGATGGCGATCATGTCTATTGCCGCTCTTCCACCGCATGCGTGCAGGCGTGGAACTTGGAGAACGGAAGAATCACACGGCAGATCGGCCGGCAACCTGCGTTGACGTACTCGGTTGACGTCAGCGCGGACGGACGTCTCATGGCTGCCAAGACAAATCATTCTCAGCTGCGGATTTGGGATCTGAAGGATGAACGATTAGTCGCCGAGTTGAACTTCTCGCCGGTCATTACTCGCACCCGATTCTCTCCCGACGGAAAGACACTTGCCGTCGGCGGTCGTGACGGGGCGGTGCGTCTGCTCACCGCTCCGGATTGGCAAGTTGCCAAGACATTTGCCGATGCCCCGACCATCGCTGGAAATCTTGCATTCTCCCCCGATGGATCGAGGTTGGCCGTCGGACAAACCGATGGAATCGTTCGCCTTTGGGATGTGCACAGCGGACAACGAGTCATGGCGTTGACCATTGCTCGCGCCGGCGTCACGGGCCTTGAGTTCACTGCCGACGGACGTCAACTGTTCGCGACCACCGGTGATGGGTTTGTGGTCGCGCTTCGCATTGACGCCAGAACCCACAGGTAACCTTGCATCAAACGCCGTTAACAAGCAAATTGGCGCATCGGATATCGAAACGGCCGTCGAAGGAATGCTTCTCAGTGGAGGAGCATTCAATCGGAAAATTCTTGGCGCTCTTTCCGATGGCAATTGACGGCTTCAATCCATGGTCGGAGTCGGGTGCCGTTTTAAATGCATGGGGAAACGCTAAAAAACACTGTCTTCTCGAGCCAGTTGCAGGCCGTTTTGTCGATCGTAGATGTGGTTCAAAGTAGCCCTACTATTAGTTTGTTAACTGCCTTCCTCAGTTGCCTCCGCGCAAGACACCGAAGCGTACGGCAAGCGAACGCAAATGAGCGAAGTTGCATCGCCCGATAGCTCCAAGACGTGACAGAGAACTGCATCGGCGGTTGCAGCGATGCACATCCCGGATAAGTGCCCTCGGTGACCAGGACCGAACGCAGACGGCGTTGTGGAACAACCAGAACGGGATTGTCCAACCGCGTTCTCGTAGCGACTAACGCAAATGCGGGCGGTGCTAGCTTCCTAAGTTGGTACGAGCAAGTTAGTAAAAGGTCGTCCATTGCACGTACTTGCTTCCTGTTCAAGGGAGTCGCATCAAGGTGTTTGCATCTTTGCTCTGTTGAATGAGCTTTTGATGCCGCATTTGACAAACAATTGACCTATCTGTTTGCCCCTCGAACGCAAAGCCCCGGTGCCTGCATTTCCATGAGATCAAACTTTTCATATCCACGGCCAGCGCCGATGCGGCTGGCATAATGTCTTGCGAGCCGGGGTTTGGGCGTCCGGAGTAGCGAACGCGTTTAGCGCAGGGCAAATCAAATTTCAATCTGGGACATAGAGCCCTCCACAGGCTATCGCCCGACCCTCCCAAAGTTCCTCGCGGCACTCGGAAAGGGAGGAGGGTGAAATGAAATCCGCAAGGACGATCTGAGTTGAAACTTTGATTTGCCCTGGCGTTTATTGCTCA
The DNA here is from genome assembly GCA_039821165.1 of Planctomycetota bacterium. GTDB lineage: Bacteria > Planctomycetota > Planctomycetia > Pirellulales > Pirellulaceae > Stieleria. The sequence continues at coordinate 4,159 of JBCBOT010000476.1, forward strand.
GGACAAGAATGAGGACGCGGCTTGCTGTACGATGGTGAAAATGAGCGGGAATGATGACAATCGCGAACTAGTCGAACGGGCCGTAGCTGGCGATGAGGCAGCCTTAGCTGAAGCATTTGAGCTGTATCGACCAAGGCTGCGTCGTATGGTCGACCTGCGAATGGACCATCGTCTGCGAGCGAGAGCGGATGCTTCGGACGTTTTGCAGGAGGCTTTCGTCGATATGGCGAAACAGATCTCAAGCTACAGAGAGAATCAAGTGGAGATGCCCTTTTTTTTATGGCTTCGGCTTGTCACCGGAAGCCGCCTAGCACAAGTTCACCGTCTTCATCTTGGCACAGAAAAACGCGCGGTTCAGCGAGAAGTTCCAATACAGCCGGCCATTCCAGACGCAAGCAACGTTTTTCTAGCGAACGAACTTGCGGGACAGTTTACTTCGGCCGATCGCGGGTTACGCAAAGAAGACGCTTGTAAGAAAATGGAAGAACTGCTCAATAGCATGGCCACAGAGGATCGCGAGATCATCGCGATGCGTCATTTCGAGGAACTTTCTACAAACGAAATTGCGACCACTCTGGGCATGACGCGCTCGGGAGTCTTGAAACGCTACGGACGCGCCATTAAGCGTTTGGCAGAAGCCGCCGGCGATCCGTCCCAGTTCAAAGCCTGATTGTTTTCGTCGACCAACACAGCCCGACGCGTCAGCACACATTGCCCGACGCGTCAGCACACATAGCCCGACGCGTAAGCACACATAGCCCGACGCGTAAGCACACATAGCCCGACGCGTCAGCGAGGCCACTCAATTCCTAGCCCGACGCGTGAGCGAGGCGACTCCATCCTAGCCCGACGCGTTAGTTTTGAAGTTGCGCATTTTGGGTGTTCGATTATGCGGCGACACGATATTCCTGCGGTATTGCCGCGGCGAGTAAAC
>JBCBOT010000477.1:0-5080 GCA_039821165.1 Planctomycetota bacterium
CACCATCGCCGTGGCAGGTTGCAATCAACTCTTGACGAAAGTTTCGGCCACGAGGAGCCGAGAGGTGCTTGATGCCGGGTTTGGGCAGGATGATTTCGCTGGTCTGTTTCCAATCTCTCCTTTGGTCGAAGACACTGATCACGCCCTCGAGTTGATTGGCGACGATGATGCTCCCATTCCGCCAAAGCACGGACCTCGGCGAAGCGGTCTTGATGGTGGCAACCGCTTTCTTCTGCGCAAGATCAAAGATCGTCACGGCGTCATCGCCTTGATGACTGATCGCGAGAAACTGACCGTCCTCGGACACGTCGTGGGAGGTGACGGGTTTACCCAAGTCGAGCACATTGAACGTGACGACCTCGTCCTCAATGACGATTCCTTGGGCGCAAGATCGTTTGGCTTGGAGGGTGCCGAGGCACAAAAGGGTGGCCAGGGGGATGAATCGACACCAGAGATCTGACGGGGCTTTCATAGCACGACTCGGGATGCAACCGGGAAATTAGCGGTTGCATCTTAGCAGACGCCCACGACACGATCCGAAACGCGCCTCCGCGCGGCGATTCTCTCACTAGGTCACGCGCGGGCGTGACCGAATCAGGCATAGCGGAGTGCTAGGAATCGTTGTCTTGGCCGGACTCGCCGTCGGAGGCTTCGGGGCTTGGTTCGGTCGCGGCAGCCTCGCCCTCTGTCGTGACGCCTCCGGTGGTAGCGACTTCACCTTCGGCGGCGACTTCGGCCTCTTCTTCCGGCGGGATGCGGACGGCCGCGATGAGGGAATCGTCGTCGTCGACATTCATGATGCGGACGCCCTGCGTGTTACGGCCGATGATGCCGATGTCTTTGGCAGCGATGCGTTGCAGCTTGCCTTTGGCCGTCATGACGAAGATTTCATCGGCATCGTCGACGCGGGCGATCGCGATCACTTTGCCGTTGCGGTCGCTCGTTTTGATGTCGCGCAAGCCCTTGCCGCCACGGTTTTGCGTGCGATAACGGGCCGAAGATGAAGACTCTTCTTCGTCGGAGGTTTCCTCTCCATTGCCGGCATTGGGTCCGAACGGAGTTCGTTTGCCGTAACCTTTTTCGCAGACCGTCAGCAGCGTCGCATCCGGTTCGGCGACGACCATGCCGACGACAGTGTCGTCGCCGACAAGCGAGATGCCTTTGACGCCCGAGGTGTTGCGTCCCATCGGCCGGGCATCCGACTCACGGAAGCGAATGGCCATGCCGCCGGAGGTGACGAGGATGACTTCGTCGCCCGGTCCGATGACCGAGGCCGAAACGAGTTCATCGCCTTCGCGAAGCTTGATCGCGATGATGCCTCCCTTCTTCGGCCGACTGTATTGTTCAAGCGCCGTTTTCTTGACCAGGCCGCTCCGCGTCGCCATGACGACGTAGTAGCCTTCCTGGTTGAAATCACGAACGGCTAAGCAAGACGCGATCTTTTCGCCTTCTTCAAGTGCGAGCAAGTTAACGATCGCACGTCCCTTCGCGTCGCGGGGCAACTGCGGCAGGTCGTAAACCTTCTGCCAGCGGACTTTCCCCGTCGTCGTCAGGAATAAGAGGTACGCGTGGGTGCTGGCGACGAACAGGTGCTCGATGGGGTCTTCGCCATCGGTCTTGGCACCCTTGAGTCCTTTGCCGCCGCGACGCTGCGTGTTGTAAACGCTCGAAGGGGTGCGTTTGATATAGCCTTCGTGGCTGATCGAAACGACCATCGTTTCCTCGGTGATCAAATCTTCGAGGTCGATGTTGCCAATCTCTTCGTCGCTGATCTCGGTGCGTCGAGCGTCACCGAAGCGTCGTTTGATCTCTTCAAGGTCTTCCTTGATGATGCCGTAGACGCGTTCTTGGCTGCCGAGGATGTCCAGGTAGTCGGCAATCTCCTCGAGCAATTGCTTGTGCTCTTCGGAGAGCTTTTCCTGCTCAAGGTTCACCAACTGACCGAGACGCATCTTGAGGATTTCGTCGGTCTGAACGCTGGTCAGCGTGTAAGACTCGGCAACGCCGCGTTCGGCTTGGAATTGCTCGAAGCCCTGATCACCGAGGGCCCGCTTCATCAATGCCGACGGGCACTCGATTCCCATCAGCCGTTGTTTGGCCTCGGGCTGGGTGCGACTGGTGCGGATCGTCTGGATGATCTCGTCGATGTTCGCAAGCGCGAGCAGCAAACCTTCGACGGTGTGCTTTCGGCGACGGGCCTTGGCAAGCAGGAACTGCGTTCGTCGGCGAATGACGGTGACGCGGTGACGGAGAAACTCGGTGAGCATCTCCTTGAGAGTGAGTTCTCTCGGCTTGCCATCGACGAGCGCCAAAAAGATCAGCGAGAACGTGTCTTGCAGCGGCGAGAATTGGTAGAGCTGGTTGAGGATGACCTCGGGATCTTCGTTGCGTTTGAGGTCGATCACCAAACGCACCGGCTCGTTCAGATCGCTCTCATCCTGAATGCCGGAGATTCCCTTGATGCGATCGGAGTTGACCAACGCGGCGATCTTTTCGACGACGCGGTCACGATATTGCTGGTAGGGAATCTCAGAGACGATGATCCGCGAACGGTTGCCTTTGAGTTCCTCAATGTGGCAGCGGGCACGGACCACGACCGTGCTGCGACCGGTCTTGTACCCGCGACGGATTCCTCCACGGCCGCAAATGATGCCGCCGGTTGGGAAATCGGGGCCTTTGACGATTTGGCATAACTCGTCGATCGTCGCATCGGGCTCGTCGATCAACTTGATCAGTGCATCACAGATCTCGACGGGGTTGTGCGGCGGGATACTCGTTGCCATGCCCACCGCGATGCCGCCGGAACCGTTGATCAGGAGGTTCGGGAACTTGCTGGGAAGAACGGTGGGTTCCGTTCGCGCCTCGTCGTAGGTGGGAACAAAGTCCACCGTATCGAGCTTGAGGTCGTCCAGCATCGAAGCGGCAACCGCGGAGAGGCGAGCTTCGGTGTATCGCATCGCCGCCGGTGGCAGTCCCGCGATCGAACCAAAGTTCCCCTGCTTGTCGATCAGCAGGGATCGCATGTTCCATTCTTGCGCCATCCGAACGAGCGTCGGATAGATGACCGACTCACCGTGCGGGTGGTAGTTCCCCGAGGTGTCGCCTGAGATTTTCGCACATTTGACGCGTTTGCTGCCCGGGCCGAGGTTCAGGTCGTTCATGGCGACCAAAATGCGGCGCTGACTGGGCTTGAGGCCGTCGCGGACATCGGGAAGGGCGCGACTGACGATGACGCTCATCGCGTACGTCAGGTAGCTTTCCCGCAGCTCGTCTTCGATCGGCAAATCGATCATTCGGAGGGCGCCGGCGGCACCTTTGCCACCCTCGTCGTCACCACCTTCTTGCGGCTCCGGAGCGACGCCGGAACCGTTCTCGTCGTCTTGCCCGTTTTCGTTCTCGTCGTCTGCCAATGTGGTGTCTCACCGAGGGTCAAAAAACCGCCTAAAAGCCCGCTTTTTGCGGGCTTTTCAAGAACGGAAGTTTACCATTTTTCGGCCCCCGTCACAATCGGACGGGACGCCTCGGAGACACCAAAAAAAGCCTTACAACTCGCGGATCGAAACGTTGCGAAACTCGACCGCGTCCCCGTGTCCGGCGAATCCGAAATGACCTTCGGTTCGCTTCAATCCCGGATGCGGGCGATCGCCCATGAACTCGGTCACTTCGGACAAATCACAGTCCAAAATCACCGCGCCATTGAGCTCCACTTTGATCGTGCTGCCGATCACCGTGACTTCCTGGAAGTTCCACTGGCCGGTCTCCCGAAGGTAGCCTCGTGTGGCGGGAACCATGCCGTATGCCGAGCCGTGGTACTGTCGCGCATCCAGATTGGCGTACTTCGCGGCGGGGGAATCCAAAACCTGCAATTCACACATCGCCGAGTAGGCCGGGTCGCCTTTGATCGGGGATCGAATCGCCAACCCGTTGTTGCCGCCCGGCGGCAAGCGAAACTCCAGTCGGGCAACGAAGTCGGAGTACTGCTTTTCGGTCAACAGTTTGCCTCCAGAGCCTTGCTTGCAGCGAATCGCACCCTCCACGACTTCGTACCCTTCGGTGGCGCCGATCCAGCCGGTGAGGTCTTCGCCATTGAAAAGCGATTCAAATCCGTAATCGCGTTTGGTCAGCCAGGTCGCGGATTCTTCGGGGCTCAGTTCACGAATCTTGAGATTGCGCCAGCGGATTTCGCCACCGTGGGTTTGCAACTCGATCGGTCCTTCCTTGAACAACGGTGACTCGCGATCCCAGTAGTTCTCCATCACGGCGTTGTCGACGACTTGACGATCGTTGAGCCAAACGGACGTCCGGGCTCCGATCTGAACGATGCGTACCGAGTTCCATTCACCGAAGGGTTTGTCGGCCAAAACAAGCGGATCCTTGCCGGGGGCACCGGCGCTGTTGTTCCACAATCCGCCGCTACCCTTGTCCGCTCCGATCTTGAATTTGTTTTGGTCGGTGTAGTCCCAGATTTGCACCTGCGGGTTGCCCTTGAGATAGATGCCGCTGTCGGCGCGGGCGACGGTCTTGTACTCCAGACGAAGGTCGTAATCGCGGTAGTTCTTGTTCGTGACCAGGTAGGCCCCTTTGCCGTCGTTCACGAGTTCACCGTTCTCGACCGACCAGTGTGCCTCAGCGTCGGCTTGCCACTCCGACATCTTGGCCTCGCGTTCGTCATCGCTCATCTCGGCGAACTTGATCGGGCTGAAGTGGGGACGGCCGTGCCAGCCTTCGAGGTTTTCGCCGTTGAACAAGCTCTTGTACTGAGGGTCGTCGGCAACGACGGTGGAGGCGCAGATCAGTGCTAGACCTGCCGCAAGTAGTGACTTCATCGCAGAAAGCTCGCGCGTGGTGAGGAAAGAGAACGGGTGGGATCGCACATGATAGCCAACGAAGGCGGGGCAGACACGCATTGTTCGCCGGGGCCTTTTTGGCGACACACTAGCAAACACTCGCACGAGGCGACTAACGCTTCGTTCCAATTGAATCGAAGGGTGACACCGGATGGCTCGCAACTAGCTACTCAAACTGAGCGGTTTCCTAAAACCAAAGGATGTTGGGCTGTGAAGGCTCGCATTTTTCTTCA
>JBCBOT010000478.1:0-5051 GCA_039821165.1 Planctomycetota bacterium
CCGAGCTCGATCACCGTCCTAAATGAAATGCCGATCGGGGTGAGCGGCAAGGTCCTTCGTGATCAACTACCAGAGCCGATCTACGACTCATCCGCGAACAACGATCACGCGGCCCCGCAAACAGAGCTTGAGCGTTTTCTTGCCGCGCAGTTCGCTTCGACGTTGGAGGTCGCATCGATCGGTACGGAAGAGAACTTCTTTGAGGCCGGTGGCACGTCGCTGCAGGCGGCCGTTCTCACATCGCGGTTGTCCGCGGAGCTTGGTGTTGCGGTTCCAACGTCGTTGTTATTTGACCTGGGTAACGTGGCGTCGATCGCGGCTCGACTCGGACAACTCCATGAATCGGTGATCCGAGAGCGATTTGGCGAAGAGTCGATTGTCCAAGTCGAGTCGGAAAGTGATTCGTTGATCGCCGCTCTCAAACCCACGGGATCGCGACCCCCTCTCTTTATGATCCATCCCCCCGGAGGGATCGTGGTTTGTTATCGCGAGTTGGCTTCTCAATTATCGCCCGAGCAACCGCTCTACGCAGTGCGCTCCCGTGGACTGCATGGGGACGAAACGCTGCCATCGTCGCTCGCCGAGATGGCGAGTGATTATGCAGATGCGATCCGCCGCTGTTGCCCCGATGGGCCGTACCTTCTTGGCGGTTGGTCGTTGGGGGGCGTCATTGCTTTTGAAGTCGCTCGGCAGCTGCGAAGGACGACCGGCCTACTCGGCGGCCTCGTGCTCCTCGACTCGACGGTGCCCGAGAAGAGCGACGTTGGGGCGGCGTCAGCGGGTGAGGAGTACGGCATTGAGCTCTCGCTAAAACAACTCAGTCACCTGACTCAAGACCAACAACTGCCGTTTCTCTACAACCACGCCGAGAAGCTCGGCGTGCTTCAAGAAGACGCTCCGCGCGAGACGGTTGAAAAAGTGATCGAGGATCTACGGAGACTCTTCTCCCATCACCTGAATCTTTGCCAGGATCACGAACTTGTCGAACTGGACATGGATGTTCTGCTGATTCGTCCCGACGAAGTGCCCGGCAAGTCGGACGAACGAGCTGATCGAGGCTGGGGGCGGTGGGTGAATACAGTTGACGTTTCACACGTCCCAGGGCATCACCACAGCATGATTCAAATGCCGGGCGTCGCCGAGATGGCGAAGCAAATCGAACACTGGTCCTCCCAGCGCGGCGCCGACTGAATGCCGCAACCTAGGCCGCGAAGATGCATTCCTCGAGCGTCCCGGTGCTATCAGCAAAACGATCGGCCTCGATTTGCATCGAACGAAGGATGCTGAGATAGACGTTGGAGAGACGTGTTTCTCCGTCACGCCAATACGTGCCATGACGAAGCCCCATGTTTGAGCCTCCCGCGATCAGCGTTGGCAGGTTCTTCGGCCAGTGCGTCGTACTTGCACCACTTCCAAACAGGACAATCGAGTTGTCGAGGACGGTTCCCTCGGCGTCCGAATAGCTTTGCAGCCGCGAGAGAAAGTCCACGACCCGCTCGCTCAGAAATCGGTCGTATTTCGCGAATTCGAGCTGGCCATCCTTGTCGCCCGCGTGTGACAGGTTGTGGTGTGTTCGAGTCAGTCCGAGTTTGAGCGGGAAGGTGTCGCTGATTCCCATGCCGTCTTCACGGTTAAGCATGAAGGCGACAGAACGCGTGATGTCGGCATCGAAGGCGAGCGCGATTAGATCGAACATGTTGCGGTAGTAATCCGCCGGTTCGTCTTCATTGCTGACGTCGAGATTGAGGTGTGAGTAGTCCTGTGGTTTGACCGGAACATCGATCCATTTCTCAGAAGCGATCAAACGAGATTCGATCTCGTTGAGAGACGTCAGATATTGATCCATCTTCTGGCGATCCGATTGGCCCAGAGTCGCCGACAATGACTTGGTGTTTTCGAGGACGGCGTCGACGAGTTTGAGTCGGCGCCGCAGGTGCTCTCGCTGAGCCTCAAGCGACGCGGTGTCTTCACGAAAGAGGCGGTCGAAGACACGACGAGGATTGTTTTCGGCCGGAATCGGCTTTCCATTCAGGTTGTAGGAGATCGTGCCTGTACGCGAGAGGAAACCGACGCCCGCATCGATCGAAAGGACGAGCGAAGGTTGTCGGCAGTGCTGATTGGTGTGTTGGGCAATGACTTGGTCAAGTCCGACCGAGTTGTAGGCACCTGGTTCCGGATCATGGAGCGGTGCACCGGTGAGCCACATGTCCGAACACGTGTGCGGATCCGCTTTCGGGCCGTTTGGGTGATAGAGTCCGCCGAGAAAACTCAACTGTTCCCGAAAAGGTTCGAGTGGCTTAGTCGATTGATTGAATTCGAATTCGCGTCCTTCCGTCGAAGGAAACCAATTCCAATCACTGATCCCGTTGGACTCCTTCGGCAGCGACATGCCGTTGGCCGTGTAAAGAGCGCAGAAACGTCGCGGCGTCTGTCCATGGACCTCGTCACCCATGGCTTCCAACAACGGCAGCGCGAGTGTTGCCCCTGCGAGGCCTCGGAGCACGGCGCGGCGGTGGAGTCGTTCAAATCCAGGCATCGATTTTCCTATTTCATCAAAAACGCATCGCTGCGAACGATGCCATGAACCATATCACGCAAGCGGTAACCGTCGGACGACAACCGAGTGACTTGCTTTTGCAAGGCTTGATCTTCTTGATACGTCAGCGAACGTCCGATCGCGAATGTCGTCAGATGCTTCATCGTGCTGAACGCGACGCGCTGTAGTTTTTCCTCTGCGAGGTAGTCTCGAAGTCGCAATGAGTTTGCAACGCTCGTGCCATCCGGTAGCGTCGATGTGGAATCGGGGCTCGGGGTGAATAATCCAGATGCATCGTAGTCTTCCAGCGGGACACCCCAGGGATCGATGCCGCTGTGGCAACTCTTGCAGCCTTTTTGGTTGCGATGTTTTTCGAGACGTTGACGGAGCGGCAAATGAGATGTGTCCTCCTCGAGTTCGGGAACGTTTGGAGGTGGATCGTCGGGGGGATCCGCGAGAATTTTGCGGGCGAGCCACGCTCCACGCTTTACCGGATTGGCTTCGCGACCATCCGAAAGTCCCGCCAGAATTCCCGCGTGGCTGAGGACACCGCCGAGATGAGCTTGGTCGTGCTGGATCGGCACAAACTCGAAACCACTTTCACATCGATCCCCCAGTCCGTAGTAGTTCGCGACGATTTCGTTGGCGACCAATACGTTGGAGCGGATGAGGTGCCGTACCGAAAGGTTGTTTCGAATCAAGTGTCCGAGCAACTCCGATGGTTGCTCGCGTAAAAACCGTTTTGCATCTCTTGTCAGTCGCGGATACCGCTTGCGGTCGGTTTCGACGACATCAAGCTTTTTAAGGCTGAACCACTCGGTTGCGAACTGCCTTAGCGTGCGTTTGAATCGATCATCTGCAATCATGCGATCAACTTGTTCACGCAAGTTCTCTGCGAGCGTCCCTTCACCGGCGAGGTTCTGGAGCTCTTGGTCAGGCGGGCCATTCCAAAGGAAGTACGAAAGCTTGGACGCCAACTCGTAAGGACCAATCTGTTCGGCAGCGGGAGAAGCGCTGTCCTCGATCAAAAACAGAAACTGTGGCGAAGTCAACGAGACCATCAACGCGTGTTTGATTGCGAGACGGAAAGAGCCGGATTCGTTGTAAGAATCCCGCCAGACCGACAGAAGCGCCGCGACCTCTTGGTCCGTGGCGGGCCGGCGATAGGCTCGCGAGGCGAAGGTCGCGAGGATTGCACTTGCACGCAACTCTGGCTCCGAGATTCCTTCTCCGGGACCAAAGATGCTTTGGTGCGACTTTGGCGGCCAACTTTCGTAGAAGGGTCCTTCAAACGTGACCGATTCAATCCGCAACCGTGGCAAGTCTCGGCCATCGGTGTACTCACAGCGAACACCGATCTCATGAAGCCCTGCGAGATAGTTGTCGTTGTCTTCTTGAACGTCGGGGGTGGGAAAGTTGTTAGTGGCACCCTCAAAGACAAAGTCGATTGCATTGGTACCCTGAACTCGTTGCGGCGATCCGACGGGATTCATCGTGCTGCCACAGTCTCGTCGCAGCCCCAAGTGGACGCCGACGTGCGGGCGACGCGACTCAAATCGTTTGAACCGTTCGTAGATGGGATCGGAGGGATTCAGCCGCGTGAGGTTCAACCGCGCGAGTTTACCTTTGCCTCGCAACTCGATCTCCAGGTCGTGCTCGCCCGTGGCAAGCCGCAACGCGACAAAGGCTTGGCGGTTAAGCGAGTCAGAGAATTGCCGTCCCGCTATTCGAAGGGTGAGCGAGGGCTTTGCCTTCTTCTTCGCGTTCTCTTCGGATGACACTTCCTCCAACACGGTGTCGATTTGGTAAACACCGTCGCCGGGAATCTGTACGGTTGAAACTTGTTCGGGTTTGTCGATCACGACGTCCGCGTTTTCGCACGGCGAATCCTGCTTGTTCAGCAGCAATGCGTCTTCGTATGCCGCGGCGCGCACCGTCACGCGAAAATTGCCTTGGGCGGGACGTTCACGCAATGAAATCTTGAAGTTCGCCCTCGGACCGTATGTGCTTTCGACTTGAAACAATTCCGCACTCGGGATTGCCGGGCGAAGAAGTAATCCATTCTCGGCTAGCTCGTAGGCTTCGCCGTTGGGATAGCCACCATTTCCGCGCATGCAGGCGTAGACGGCATGGTAGATGCTGTCGTAGTCGCGCCAGCCGCGGACCGTCGCATTGCCCTGGTAACCTTCGTTGAACCGCCACCGCGTGCGCATTTTGGCGTGGTCAAAATCAAACGATTTCTTTGGCTTCGGTTCGGTGACCACGAAGTCCTGGTTGTTCAACAGATGGTTGTTGGCACCGAGAATGAGTTTGTCGGGGCACGGGCTTGTATTGATGCCGCGGCCGAGTCCCATTTTGAACGATTGAATTTGCGGTTTGCTTGTCGGATCAACGATCGCAAGTTCGAGCATCTTTTCTGCGATCTCGAAGTAGGCTTCGATCTGGAGTGGTGACAACACCATCGACTGTTGATCGTTCGTGAAGCCATCTTTGGAGACCGCGTCGGGTGGCAGAA
>JBCBOT010000479.1:0-5030 GCA_039821165.1 Planctomycetota bacterium
GAGCGTAGTCGCCGAGTTTGCGGGTGGTCGAGCAAACTTGGAGGACAGCTATACTGTGCGGAGAAGCCCCTGGCATGGCGACGGCGAGCAGCCTCTAGTGGAGACATTCATGAATCGAAGCGGTGATACGATTGTCGGAGAATCCTTTCTCGAGGTCCGCGCCAAATTGCTGGAAGTGGCGGCAACATTTGATCGAATCGACCGCAGCGCGTCGGACGAATCGCTTGGCGATGACGCAACGGCCAAACGCGAACTGCTTCGTCAGGCAACGGAGATCCTCTTGACCGAAGAACCGAATCGCGCGGAGAAGCTCCAGCACCTCTTTTCACGGACTTACGAATCGAATTGGCGTACCGCCATGGGGCTCACCGCGCCCGACCCAAGCTAACCCATTGAGAGCCAAGACGAGCCGACTGAAATGGACTACATCGATCCCCACATCCACATGGTTTCGCGGACGACCGATGATTACGCGACGCTGGCGCGAATGGGCTGCGTCGCGATGAGCGAACCCGCATTCTGGGCCGGCTACGATCGCGGCAGCGTGGACGGGTTCCGAGACTACTTTCGTCAACTGACCGAAACCGAACCCGCGCGGGCCGCTCAGTACGGCATCCAGCACTTCACGTGGCTCTGCATCAATGCCAAAGAGGCCGAGAACGTCTCTCTTTCGCGCGACGTGATTGCGATGATTCCCGAGTTCTTGGATTGTCCCAACGTACTCGGTATCGGTGAGATCGGACTCAACAAGAACACCAAGAACGAAGCCACTGTGTTCCTGGAGCACGTTGATCTTGCCGTTGAATATCAACAACCGATTCTGATCCACACACCGCACCTCGAAGACAAGTATCAGGGCACACGCATGATCCTCGACATGCTGTGCGACGACAAACGCGTCGATCCGGATCGTGTCCTCGTCGATCATGTCGAAGAACACACGGTTCGCGAAGTCCTCGATCGAGGATTCTGGGCCGGGATGACGCTCTATCCGGTCACCAAATGCACGCCCGAGCGGGCCGCCGATATGATCGAACAGGTCGGCGGGGAGAGACTGCTTGCCAATTCCGCAGGAGACTGGGGCCCGAGTAAACCGACCGCCGTCCCCGACCTCATTTTTGAGATGCGTCGTCGTGGTTTGTCCGAAACGCTCATCAAGAAAGTCGTGTATGACAACCCGATCGAATTTTTCTCGAAAAGCAAGCAGTTCACGTTCAAACCGAGAAGTCACGAATAATCGACACAGCCTACGTCTGATTCGCTCATCCCCCATTGGCTGCTGCACTTAGAAGTTGAAACCGGGAAGTCGTGAGCGAGGAGACGCTATCGGCCGTTGCGTGACGACCGTTGCAACCTGATATGACGGCCAAGAATGGCCGACCACCACAGCGGGCCATTGAGCCCCGGCCGCCGGAACTCTCCAAACGAGCAGATTCGGTCTCCGTCGAAGACGTTTGCGGGAGGGCAGCATGAAGGCTGGGTCGGAATCAAACGAGGGTAACTCCTTCTCGACGTTCGGAGGTGTATTCACGCCGTGCGTCCTGACGATCCTCGGCGTGATCATGTTTCTCCGCTTCGGTGTCGTCGTCGGACAAGCCGGAGTCTGGATGGCGTTGGCAATCGTGTTCGCCAGCAAGGTGATCACTTCACTCACGACCCTTTCCCTGTCCGCGATCGCCACCAACACGCGGGTTGAAGGTGGAGGCGCCTACTTTCTGATCAGCCGCAGCCTTGGCCCTGAATTTGGCGGCGCGATCGGGCTCGTCTTTTTCGTCGCCCAAGCACTTTCGGTCGCGATGTACGTCATCGGTTTCTCCGAAGCGTTGCGTCCGCTGTTACCCGACGGAACATCGCCGACGCTCATTGCGACCCTCACCAATTTGATCGTCACGCTCTGCGTTTGGGTCGGTGCGAGTTGGGCGATGAAGATCCAATTCGTCATCCTCGCAAGCGTTGTCGTCTCGTTGATCTCCTTTTACGTGGGTGCGTTCGAGAACTTTAACGCGGCGAACCTGACGGCAAATTGGAACAGCGGGTTTCAGAACGGCGAGTCGTTCTGGACGATGTTCGCCCTCTTTTTTCCAGCCGTGACCGGCATCATGGCCGGTGCGAATATGTCGGGGGACCTACGTGATCCGGCGAAGTCGATTCCACGAGGTACGATCGCTGCCGTCGTAGTCACGTTCTTTGTCTACGCCTCCCAAGCGTTTCTACTCGGCGGCGCGGCGACGCGTGAGGGATTGATCGATGACAAGCTGATCATCGTCAAAGTCGCGGCGGTGGGAAGTCTGATCAGTCTGGGCGTTTTCGCCGCCACACTTTCATCGGCACTCGGCAGCATGATGGGCGCGCCGAGGATTTTGCAGTCGCTCGCCCGCGACAACGTTTTCAAATCCCTCACGGCGTTCGGCAAGAGTAGCGGTGGTGAGCCACGCCGCGCGGTCTTAGCAACCGCCTTGATCGCTCAAACCGGCATCCTGCTCGCGGATCTCGACTCGATCGCTCCGCTGATCACGATGTGCTTCCTGTTGACGTATGGACTCCTGAATCTGGCAACGTTCTACGAGTCGATCGCCCGGAACCCGAGTTATCGCCCCCAGTTCCGCTACTGCAATTGGGTCACATCGCTTGCGGGCGCGATCGGATGCGGTGTGGTGATGTTCTTGATCGACTGGAAGTGGGCGTTGATCGCGAGTGCTCTTGTCGCCGCACTTCATCGCTACCTGAGTCGGTCCAATCTCAACGCGAGTTGGGGCGATTTGAACCACGGCCTACTCTTCGAGCGAACCCGACAAAGTTTGCTTAAATTGGAGGCCAGTCTCTACCATCCCAAGAACTGGCGACCGTTTATTCTTGCGCTCAGTGGCACCGGCTTTTCCAGGCCGCATCTGGTGATCTTCGGCAGCTGGCTGACCCGAGAAACGGGCGTGCTGGCGCTCGGGCAAGTCATCCCTGGGGGACTCGACGGACGCCCGGAGCGATTGGCCGATCAAGAGTCGATTCTGCATTCGATGATCCGCGACCAACGACTCAGTGCGTTTCCGGCCGTTGTACTCGCTCAGGACTACACGGCCGGCGTTCAAGCACTGGTCCAGTGCCAGGGCCTCGGACGATTGCGTCCCAATGTGGTGCTGATGGGCTGTCCGTTGTCCGGAGAGCGGATGGAGATTTTCGGCTCTTTGCTGCGGAACCTCGAGGGCCTCGGCCGCAGCGTTGTTGTTCTACGGCAAACCGATGAGCCCAGCGGCGAACAAAGTGCACCGACCGGAACCGTCGATGTATGGTGGAGAGGGCGAGCCAATGGGGAATTGATGGTCCTGCTCGCTCACCTCATGCTATCCCATCCGGCGTGGAGTGGACGCCAATTGCGATTACTACGAGTGGTCCAGAGCGACTTCGGAATCGATGAAGTCAAATCCCATTTGGATGGCCTGCTCAAATCCGCGAGACTGTCGGGCGTCACGAAAGTCGTCGTTTCGGCAAACGCGTCCGAGGCGATCCAAACAACCAGCCGGAATGCGGCGTTCGTATTCCTCGGCTTGACCACGCCGGCCGAAGGCGAAGGAGCAGATTTCTTGCAACGCATCGAAGCCCTGGTCGGTGGACTGCAACGCGTCGCGCTGGTTCGCAGCGCCGGCGGGATGAATCTCGAGAGTTAGCAAAATCAGATTGCGAGTGTGGTTGGAAGAATCTTGAAAGAGAGATGAGCAGCTTGTTCAAAGAGTCCGCGCTGAAGAGTCGACTCGTCAGCGAACGTCAAATGCGGAAGGTGATCGAGAAGGTCGAATCCGACGACGATTCGTTGGTCGCGGCGACCCTCGTCAAGAGCGGAATCATCACCGAGTACCAGGCGCAGCAACTTCACGCCGGACGCACGAAATTAACGTTGGGCCCGTACCTGATCACCGACTTTATCGCCCAAGGCGGCATGGGTCAGGTGTTCAAAGGCGTGCACGATGTGATGGGACGGGAGTGTGCGATCAAGGTACTCCCGCTCGAAAAGTCGACGGACATCTCTCGCGAAGCATTTCGACATGAAGTGCGTCTTCAAGCCAGCCTCGACTGTCCCTACGTCGTTCGGGCTTTCGATGCGGGCCAAGACGGCAACGTCCACTACCTGGTCACGGAGTACGTTCCCGGTACCGACCTCCGACGCTTGATCCGTCGCCGCGGCCCGCTCGGAATGCATCACGCGGCATTAATCATTTCGCAAGCTGCACGCGGGTTGCACTATGCTCATGAACTGGGATTGGTCCATCGAGACGTCAAACCCGGGAATATTTTGGTGACACCCGATGGCCACGCGAAGGTGTCGGACATCGGGCTGGCGGCCTGGAGCATGGGACTCGGGGCGGACCCTCGGGCGGGCAAGATCGTCGGAACAGCCGACTACCTTTCGCCGGAACAAATACGCAACCCGATGAACATCGGGCCGGCAAGCGATTTGTATTCGCTCGGTTGCACGCTGTACTACACCGTGACCGGCAAAGTCCCCTTTCCGGGCGGCGATTCTCGGAGCAAGTGCAAACGCCACTGCGAACAAACCCCTTGGCACCCGCGAAAATTCGCTCCCGATCTGAGCGAAGACTTTGTTGATACGATCGCGGACCTCATGGAAAAAGACCCCGCGCGCAGAATCTCCAACGCCGAGGAAGTCGCGGAACGACTGCAGGCCTGGTGCACGACGACCTTCGAAGTGGACCGCCCGATCATCAAGCAGGCCTGGACCGCGCCGCCGATCGGTGATGACAGTGATTTTGAACCCTGGGACGAAGCCGCCAATGGCGCGCCGCCCGTCATCGAATCCCGCTCCAACAGCAGCCTCGGCCAACAGGACTCACAACTTCCGCCACCGCTCTTGGATCAACCCGCGCAAGCGATTGTGAGCCGCAAAAAGGGTTACTCCGGATGGGCGTTCATGTTCGGCGTGGGTCTCGGCGGACTCGTCGGCGGCCTGGGAGTCTATGTCTGGCTGAACCAATGAACCCGCGAGGTCCGGAGCGCGAGGGTCCGTTTCAACGGCAGGAAAT
>JBCBOT010000480.1:0-4994 GCA_039821165.1 Planctomycetota bacterium
CTCCGCGATCTCCACACTTTCGCGCCCAACTCGGAGGTGTCTTTGCAAACATGGCACCGCTGCTTGAAGAACACGATCCGCAGCGGGCGAGCGACTTTTACCGTCGAGCGATTTTGCATCAGCAACATGCCGTTGAACGCTCGCCGTCAATTTTAGATTTTCGGTTGTGGCTCAGTTCCAGCTACGTCAAATTCGCTCGGTGGTTACGCCGGCAGGGTGAATCCGATGCCGCCGGTCGACTCGCTAAATGGCGTCGGGAACTCTGGGCGACCGACCCAGAAAGACTGTATCGTGTCGCGATCGAATTTGCGGAAACGGCGGCGATCGCAACTGAGACGGATCAGAAAGAAACGTGGAGTCGCGAAGCCGCTCAGACTTGGCGAACGGCCGTGGAACTTGGGCTCAAGGACGCAGCGTCAAAGCGGAATGATGATGCGTTTGCAATCTTACGTGACAATCCTCGAATTGACTTTGTTGATGCATCATGAGTCGACGCAAATCGAATCGAAAGAATCTTCGTCTAGAAACGTGTGAGCCGCGTCGGCTACTGGCGGGACCTGATAGTCCCGCGCCGGCATCTGCCGGTGACGCGGTCGTCGTGAATCAGGCACAGAGTCCGGGAGTCATTGCAGCAGCGGATCCGTCGCTGACAAACGAAGGCGCCTTCATCAGACTCAACAGTTTTGATCGAGCTAGCTCGAACCGCGTCCACTACCAAACTCTATCACCGGAGTTGGGCAGCGTTTGGTTTGGTTGGTTCGATCTTCGCGTGCAAGCGAATCGGGTGGATGACGGGGCAGTGGGTGTCAAGTACTCGAACGTAGACAGCTACGATGCTCCGATTTCGGCCTCTTTGTCGATGGGCGTACCAAAACCAGAACCCGTCACACCCGGGATTCTCAGTCTGGGAAACCAGCCGGCCGGAGCGAAGTCGTCGAGACCGCGCCCAGCCTTGGTCCCACCTGAGACGAAGGCGACAGTCTCCTCGCCAAACGAGTCCTCCTTGGTCTCGGCGCTCTCTGGAAGTCCCGCTGACCCCTCCTCTGAAAGCATCGCGTCACCGCAGGGGGAAGGCGGGTTCGAAACGCTCGCGACAAGTGTGGCGTTTCAAGCGGTTCCGATTTCATCGGACATGCTTGCCAAGGTCTCCGCACCGTCACATCTGGTCGACAACGAAAGTGACGACGTCCAATTCCGGGAACGACTTTTTGGTAGCGGAGATGGACGGCCATCGTTCGTTTTCCATTCGGAGACGGACACGCGTTCCGCGACTCCGAGTGGATCCGTTCCAACGGATCCGACGAGAGAGACGCGTGTGGCTTCGACTGGAAACGCTCCGTTCTCCGGCATTTCCGTTGCGATTCATGCTCCGCAAGTCCCATTGGTATTCGAGCACGACACGCAACCATTCGTCTTCACGTCGGCACCCTCAGTCACGAGCGAGTCTCAGGACTCGGCTCAGTCTGAGCTCGATGACAACGTTTCGGATGCATCGAGTCTTCCAATCGGCGGAAGCGAGCCAGCTTCGGTTTCATTCGATGTGATCGCGTCGGTCTCAAATGTCGCCCAGCATCCTGCGGCGTTTCTCTTCATCGTCGGAGTGCTGTGGACCCGGATGCATGGGCGGGAAGCGGATGACCCGCTCTCGACCAAGCGGTTCGGTCGCCGCGTCCGACAGTGAGATCGGCGAAACAACTTTCTCGTTCGGAGCTCTCGATCCCGCGACGTCGGTGCGGTTGTTTCTAAGCAAACCGCACTCGGTCGAGGTACGTAAACGTACACCGGACCCGGTCTCGCATCCTTCGCGGGCGGCTACACTATCGGGTTGCCGGAGATCGATTGACATTGAGGAGTGGAAGTGAGGAACGCCCGTAGGCACCTTTTGAGACGTTGTGCGCGGTGGTCCTGCGCCGCGCTTGCGACCATCGCATTGGCCGGATGCACCCCGGATTCGGATAGCGCTTCCGACGCGTCGGGGAACGCAACCAATGCAGGAATGGATCCGGATCGAGCTGAAAAACTCGAGCCAATGGCTGGAGAGGCGACGGGCCCGCGAGTCGAGTCGAGTCGAGAGGAACAGCTCGCGAAAGCTGAGTCTCATTATGAACGTGGCGATCTCGCTCTGGCGGAAGCGACCCTGCGATCCCTCTTGCTGGCGGATCCGGAGGATGCAGAAATTGTTTTTCGACTGGCCTCGATCAACGCTCAGCAAGGCGAATTGGCAAGTGCCGTCGAAATGCTCGATTCGATTCCTCCCGAACATGAAGCCGGATTGCCCGCACTCGGTCAATCGGCCGATTGGTGTTTTGAACTGGGGCGGTTCGACGAAGCGGAACGACGATACAACCTGATTCTGGAAAAGGTTCCGGGCTTTGCGATTGCGCACCGCAAATTGGCAGAGCTCTTCAATCGGCAGGGTCGGAGGCACGAAGCCGCCAAGCACGTCTACATGCTGTGCGCACAGGGCAACGTTCGCCAGGACGAATTGCACTCGCTGATCGTGTTGAGTGATGCGATGTTCAGCGAACCCGATCCAACCGACCCCGAAGCCATCGATTACAGTCCTATCGGCGTTTCCGGAAAGGCCCGTTTGCTGTTTACGGAGCATCGCTATGCAGAAGCCGCCGAGGCGCTCGCGGAGGCTGCCAATGCCGGTGAACTGCCGCCTTCAATGGTCGCACTCTACGGTCGGGCCCTCGCCGAAGCTCAGGACGATGATGCATTCGTGGCTTGGTTGGCGAAAGCGGATGAGTCGGTGCGTGCCTTTTCGGAATACTGGTCGGGCCTCGCGACGTATCTCGCCGGCCAACGTCAGTATGAAGCGGCGACGCGCGCCGCGTTGGAGGCTCTCGTTCGCGACCCGACCGATTTCCGCTCGATCAATCGCTTGCATCTGACTCTCAAACTGATGGGACGCAGTGAAGAGAGTGCGACGTGGGAACAACGCTGGAAAACGTACAAGCAAGTGCTGAGCGTCAATAACATTGTCTCACAGAGCCCACAGCCCAACGTCGACGCCATCGAAGAGTTGGCCGCACAGTTGTTTGCCATCGATCGTAAACTGGAAGCGGTCATGTGGAAGTCGGTGGAGTCTATTTATCGCGGTTTACCCCCGCAGGCGCTTCAGCAATGGAACGCGCAGCGCGAACAACTCGTTGCGGCCGGGGCCGTCTTGCCGAGTCTCCAGAGCCGACTTTGCGGCATGAGTCTGGACAGCTATCCGCTACCCGACCTGAGGCGACTCGCAAAGTCGAACACAACGCCGGGGGCGATCGATCCGAGCCCTGTTCAAGGATCAATCGCCGCGCGATTTATGAACGTGGCTTCGAAAGTCGGTCTGAAGCACCGATACCAGCTGGGAAGCGAGGACTTGAGGAAAGGATTCACGATGTACCATCAAACGGGCGGTGGCGTCGCGGTCACCGACTACGACCTCGATGGGAAAACCGATTTGTACTTTGCGCAAGGAGCCGCCGATGCTCCCGACTTCGTATCGCAAACCTCCAACATGTTGTATCGCCAACTCTCGGAGAACGCACTTGGCGACTCCACCGATTTTGCGGGAGTGGGCGACGAGCGATACACCGTGAGTTGTACGTCCGGTGATTGGAATCAAGACGGGTTTCCTGACCTCGTCAGCTCGAATATCGGAATCAGTTACTTGTGGCGAAATAACGGCGACGGAACCTTTACCCGACAGCCGCTTTCCGAATCCGAAGACCTGGAGCGGACACCCACGTCGGTCGCGATCGCCGATCTGGATGGTGACGCGATTCCCGATCTCTTCGAGTTGAATTACCTCGATGATGCTTCGCTGGCGATGTTGCCGGAGCGGACCGAATCGGGTGACGTGGTGGAGGCGGTCGGGCCGGCGGACTTTGACCCGGCAGCGGACCGAATCGGAATCAATGACGGTAAGGGCGGCGTGAGGCTGCGACCGATCACGGGCGATTCCGAACAGATGCATCATGGTCTGGGGTTGGTGATCGCCGACTTTGATGGCAAGGGTGGCAACGATGTGTTTGTCGGCAACGACAAGTCCGTCAATCAGATGTGGGTGCGCGACGCCGATGGCAATTGGTCCGACCAAGCATTCCTCAACGGGACTGCGTTTTCGTCTGACGGCGGCGAGACGGCGAGCATGGGCATTTCGTCGGGTGACTACGACGGCAATGGCACACTGGACCTGCACATCACCAACTTTCAGAACGAGAGCGTCTGCTTGTATCTTGGGCGGGAAGGTGTTTTTCGGGACCGCGCAACGGCGTTTCGACTTGGTGCCGTCAGCCGAGGAGTGCTCGGGTTCGGCACTCAATCGATCGATGACAACAACGACGGCTTGCTCGATTTGGTGGTCAGCAACGGACATATCGACGACTACGTCAAGATGAGTGGGCCGTATCGACAAGCGGCACAGTTCTTTCGCCATCGCGGCGACCGGTTTGAATTGGCCGAAGTCAACGATGAGTCGGGCTATTGGTCCGAGCGGCACCTGGGACGCGCGCTTGCACGACTCGATTTCAACCGTGACGGCAAAGATGATTTCGTCGTGACGCACATGGCGGATCCGTCGGCCCTGCTTCTGAATCAATCCGAAAGCAACAATCATTGGCTGCAGGTCGAATTGGTGGGCGTTCAGAGCGAGCGGGACGCGATCGGGGCCTGGGCGCGAGTGACGGTCGGTGGTCGAGAAATCACTCGCTGGCTGACTGCTGGCGACGGGTACCTTTGTCGAAACGAATCGGTGCTCTCGTTCGGTCTTGGGGACGCCGAGTCGGTGGACGGACTGGTGATCCACTGGCCCAGCGGTGCGACGCAACAGATCAAGGGACTCTCGGTCGACCAGCGAGTCGTCATCGTCGAAAATGCCATGGAAGCTTTCTCGAGATGAACCAAGAATCAATGAGTCGCCCGTTCTTGAAAATCACATTCCGCTCGCTTGTGTTCTGCATTGCGCTCGTCGTCGGCTGCGGTGGCGAGCGTGACGAAACGCC
>JBCBOT010000481.1:0-4695 GCA_039821165.1 Planctomycetota bacterium
GAAGTGTTGGCCGAAGGCGATGAAGTGTTGGCCGAAGGCGATGAAGTGTTGGCCGAAGGCGATGAAGTGTTGGCCGAGTCGAGCATCGACGAAGTCGGCGACACGGTGTCCGACGTGGCAACCGAGAAGCACGAAGCAGTTGGTCAATCGTTCTTCCGGATCGAAACCGCCGACGGCTTGACCATCACTACGTGTGACTATGACGAGTGGCTCAACTGGCAGCTGGAAAACGCGGGCTGGACGCCAGAGCCCGAAGCGACTGCGGGGGAAGACGTGATCGAAGCCGCCATGTCCGCGATCAGCACTGTCGCCGCAATCGGAAAGGAAGTTCGATTCAGCCAGTGGATCGAACCTTTCGCGATGATCAGCCCGCAGGATGGGCACACCCTCGAGCAGATCGAGGAGTTTCTGGCTTGGGTTGCCGAGCAGCATCCAAGCGAGTCGTTGAAGAACGTCGTCGCGGCTCGTCTTGTGGGTTCTTCGCCAATCATCGCCACGATCGAAGAAGCCTACTCGCCTTACGACATCACGGTCGGTCGAAGCGTGCCGACGACCCATGACTACGTGACCTGGAACGATGGTTTGTTCGTCTCGCGGAACCAACCGTTTTGTATCCACTCTTGTCTGAAGGTGAGAGAGCCGGGGTGGGGTCCCCTTGCACCGGCGACCGTGGAACAACCGATGGTTGTCGAAGATGAAACGGTGAATCCTGGTGTCGCCATCGATTCAATCGGTGCCGACATCGTCGGTTCACCGGAATGTTTGCAGGACGAGTGGTTTTCGCAAGCTGGTTTGATTTGGCAGGAAGCCGAGTCAGTAGGCCAAGGGCTCCGCCCGAACGTAATTGGCAGTAGTGTCGCGCAGGTGGTGGTGACGTGTGACGAATACTTGGGAATCGCTGCAAATCGTTTGGCTCTCGTATGGCCAAAAGAAAAGCGTCGAGTCCAGCCGGTTGCAGGAGCGGGAGCCAAGTTGTTGGCGCGTGCCGAGGTCGCAGAGCAGGAAGAGTCGGAGGTTGCGGTGAATACCCCCGATGATGCCGAGCTCGCCCAGGCTACCGCCATCCTGATGCAGTGGGTCGATACGACCCAGGAAGTGATGAATGAAGTCTCGAAACGCTGGAGCGGTGTCGCTGAGGTTGCCCGAAATCGTGGCGCTCAGGATGACTCACAAAAGCGTTGAGGACGTTGTTCAACGAACTCTTGGATCGCATCAAACCGAGCCGGTCTCGTCCATCCGCCGGCGCGCACTTCGGTAATGATTCGACTGCATCATCCGCTCACTCTCGTCGGGCCCTCCCTCGTCGAGTGTGAGCGGATTTTTTTTGGTTACCGCTTTTCACTTTCGCGCACGAACTCTTGCGGGAACATCGCTTGTGGCGAGTGATTGGGATGCCGCCATGGAAAGACCGGTCCCCGATCTTCGAGCAACGGGATCTCGTGGCCGTCGGAGGCTTGAAGCTTTTCCCAAAGCAGGGCATTCATGCGTTTGATCCGTTCGGCATGCTTGGGTTCCGCGATCAGGTTGTTCAGTTCCTCCGGATCGGATTCGAGATCGTAGAGTTCATCACGATCCCAAAGCCCGTGAACGCGAATGTATTTCCAACGGCCTCCGATCAGCGCATGCAGCGTCGGGGTGTGCGGGTAGTTGCGCTCCCAGTAGTACTCGTAGAGCAGATACTCGCGGTGATCCTGCTTGTTCTCGCCGCAGATCGAATCCCACAGGTTGCGTCCATCACAATTCTGAAGCGGTTCGGCTTGCGCGGCTTTCAACAGCGTCGGTGCGATGTCAATATTGCCAACGACAGCGGTGTAACGGGTGCTTGCCGGAATCCGACCGGGAGCCTTCATCAAGAGTGGTACTCGGGCGCTGGCTTCATACGCGGTGCGTTTGTCGATCAATCCATGATCGCCAAATTGAAAACCGTTGTCGCCCATGTAGACCACAATGGTGTTTTCCTCGAGACCATTGTTGGCGAGAAAATCGTTCAACCTCCCCACACTCTCGTCGACGGCCAAGAGCGACTCGCAGTAGCGACGGTAATAGACGGCGGGCGAGAAGTCGGCGATGTTGTAGCCAAAGTCGACGCCGTGCCGACTGTTCCGTTGGTTGCGGAGCCACATCGGTAGTTTGCCCCGTTCAAGCTCATCGTTGGTGGGAATCCGAATCGGCAGTGGCTCGTCGTCGTAACGTCCGCGATGGCGATCGGCGGGGACAAAGTCTGCGTGGACCGCTTTATGGCTGACGTAGAGGAAAAACGGTTTCTCACTCGGCCGAGACTGAAGCCAGTCGATCGCATAGTCCGTCAATTCGTCGGTGATGTAGCCTTTCTGCGCGACGCGTTTTCCGTTGACGTTGAATCCGTCGTAGGTGGTTTGCGGGACTTCTCGTGTCGTCCCATGTCCATCGGGCCAATAGGTGCCTTGACCTTTGAATGCGACCCAATGATCGAAGCCGCGTTGGGGATCATCCACATCGCCACCCATATGCCACTTGCCAATGAAAGCGGTCTCGTAGCCGGCCTGCTGCAACTGCTGCGGAAAAAACGTCAGTTGTGGATCGACGGGATGGTAGTTGTCGACGACTCGATGATTGTGTGCGTAGAGGCCGGTGAGAATTGAGGCGCGGCTCGGTGAGCAAAGCGACGTCGTGACATACGCGCTGGTGCAAAGAACGCCTGATTTGGCTAAACCATCGAGTGCGGGCGTTTCGAGAAAGGGGTGCCCCGCCACGCCAAGGCAATCGAACCGGTGGTCATCGCAAAGGATGAAGAGGATGTTCGGCTGCGACTCTTTTGCTCCAAGGGAGGTAGCCAAGAGGGCAGCCGTCACGACTGCGAGCAAACGCAAGGAACGCATGGAGATTTCCGCAGTGAGTCAACAAGTTGGTGCCGACAACTTAGTTGACTCGCGGAGAAGACGCACCTGCGTTGTGTGCGCCGTGATGGTTGGGGACAGAGTGTGACGCGCGCGGAGTCTCTCTCACTTGACCCGTACGTCGGCGGTCAGGACTGCCTTGGCCGTGACGGAGTCTTTTCCAGCGGTCGTGATTTCAACGGCGACCTTCTGGGGACCCGAAGCATCGGTCGCGGAAAAGGTCGCTGCCACGATGTGAGTCGACTTGGCCACGGTGGTTGGTGCGAAATCGACGTCCCAGCCTTCGCAGTTGATGGATTCCACGGTGAAGGGTTCTGTGCCCTTGAGAACCAGGACCTTCTCGATCTTCTGACCTGGTTTGACGGCTCCGAGCGTGATCGCCTGTGGCGAGATACTTAGCGGACTTTTAACCGAACCGGACACGCGGAAGGGAACTTGCGGACGCTTGCTGTCGTTCGTGATCACGACGATTTCGTTCTGGAAGAGACCAGTCGGGGCGTCTTCACGAAGGGTGACCGAGATTTCGTAGTCGGTGCGGGTGCCGGTGCGGCTCACCAGTTTCTTGTCCGTCACCATCCACGGGACATTACTGCGGACGTCGACGATTTCCCAGTCGCTCCGGCCGGCGTACAGCACTTTGGAGGACTTGGTGCTTGGTTCACCCTGGTTGACGGTGCCGAAGCTAATCGCACCCGGGTGGAAAACCATGTCGCTGCGGATGTAACCATCCACTCGTAGTCGAGCTTCCGCGTAGAAGGGCTGATCGATGATGACCGTCAGTGTTGCGCCCTTCTCGCCACGGAAGGTTCCGGTGTTGAATTTCGCGAGGATGGACCCCGTCTCGCCGGGCTGAACATAAGCCGTCTCGATGACCGGTGTCGTGCAACCGCAGCTACGACGCACCGTTTGTATGTGCATCGGGCTCGAGTAGGGGTTGTAGATCGGGAAGCGGAACTCCGTTTTGGCCGCAACAGCGACAGTACCGAAGTTGTGCTTCTTCACGGGAAAGACGGATTCCGGGAGTTGGGCCGATGCGGTGCCGACGCAACCGAGGAGCAAAGCGGCGGCGGCGAGGCCGATGAATGGTCGATACATGAGTTTTCCCCGAGTGGCGATTTCGTTGGTGTTGTCTTGGGCGAATCAGCTCCGCGACGCACTCCCGTCGGGGGAGGCTACGTCACATGAGGCGCCGAATGCCGGCCTTACACTAAAAAAAGCGGACATTCGGACCGTGTTCCGCCAAGGGAACGCACTAATTCACGATCACAATGACACCCGGGTGCTCTAAAATGGTCGCTAAGGTTGGCTGGGCTTCCCTTAGGTCTCGTTTTCCCTCCCCGGACCGGTTTCGTACCGACGACTGCAAATGTAGCGAAATGGCGCAACGTAGCAAGTCAGCGGAAGCCTTACCGACAGATTTTCAACAGCGATTGGGGGCCTGTCGCACCAAATAGGTAAGTCCGCCCGGTGGGGGTCTAATGTCCGGCTAACGGGATTGGTGTGAATGCGCTATTAGGTTGTGGTGATTGGCGAATCGATCATGATGCTCGCATGAAAGAAGAGCCGGAATTTTTCAAAAACGCGTCCGACTTTGTCGCCGCCCTTGCCCGGGTACGAGAGGGCGACGACGAAGCGATCACCGAATTGTGGGACGGTTACTACCAGCGACTGGTCCGTCTCGCGGCGAGGCGGTTGCCGCCCAACTTGCGTCGAGCCGGTGATGAAGAAGACATTGCCCTCTCCGCATTCAACAGCTTCATCGCTGGGATTCGCCGTGACCAGTTTCCGGACTTGAGTGGTCCCGACAACCTTTGGGGGC
>JBCBOT010000481.1:4705-4985 GCA_039821165.1 Planctomycetota bacterium
GGCTGTTGATCACCTTGACCGGTCGAAAAGTAAACGCGCACCTGAGGTATCAAACGCGGCAAAAACGCGGCGGTGGAGCGGTACGCGGTGAGTCTGTATTCATGGACCCCAGCGAAACGCGGCGATCGGCGGGAATTAGCGGCGTTCGGGGTGAAACTTCACCGGCGGATTTCGACCTCGAGTTGCAGGAGGCTTGCGACAGACTGCTGGATCAACTCGGCGACGATCAGCTGCGGCAGATTGCGGTCATGCGGATGGTTGGTTTTCTGGTCGACGAGAT
>JBCBOT010000482.1:0-4964 GCA_039821165.1 Planctomycetota bacterium
TTTCGCGACCCACTTCGCAGGCTCCCAGTACTGGACCTGAGAATCGTGCAGGCCCGTCGTCACGAGCAGATGAGGGTACTCGACAGTGCGAACCTGATCGTAGGGCGAGTACGACAGCATGTAATCAAAGTACTCCTTCTCATTCGGGTTGCCCCACTCATCGTATTCGAACGTCGTCAGCGGAATGGAGTCATCCAACATCGTGGTGACAACGTCGACGAAAGGGACGTCGGCGATCGCACCGTCATACAACTCCGGCGCCATGTTGATCACCGCCCCGATCAAAAGACCTCCGGCACTGCCACCGCGACAATACAATCGTTCGGGGTTCGCATACTGCTTCTCGACCAGGAATCGTCCGACATCGATGAAGTCCGTGAAAGTGTTCTTTTTCTTGAGCAGTTTCCCGTTCTCGTACCACTGACGCCCCATCTCTTGACCACCCCGAATGTGCGCAATGGCATAGATGAATCCGCGATCGAGAAGGCTGAGCACACTCGAGTTGAATCGCGGGTCCATACTGCTTCCGTAAGAACCGTAGCCGTACTCCAAACAGGGCGCGGTCCCGTCGATCGGTGTGTCTTTGTGGTAGACGATCGAAACCGGAATCTTCGTCCCGTCACCTGCCGGCGCCCACAGACGCTCCGTCTTGTAGTTGGCACGGTCGAAGCCACCGAGGACCTCGGTCTCTTTGAGTACCTGACTCTCCTTTGTCTTCAAGTTGAATTCGATCACTTGATTCGGAGTCACCATCGACGTGTATCGATACCGTAGCTTGTCCGTCGAAGCGTCGGGCGTCGGTGATGCCGAAGCGACATAGACCGACTCACTCAATGGCACGTCGTAGTCCACGCCGGAGGAGGCTTGCATCCCTAGAACTCGGAGATGAACGAGGCCCTCCCGCCGTTCCGAAAGCACGAGATAGTCGTCGAACAATGCGAAACTCTGCAGAAACACATCCGCTCGATGCGGGATCCGCTCCATCCACTCCTCTCGCGCAGTCGCATCGACTTGAGCCGTGAACAACCGAAAATTAGGCGCATCTTCATTGCTGTAGATGAAAAACTGATCGCCCAGGTGATCGACGGCGTACTCGTGATCCGGCTCGCGAGGCAGGAACACCTTGAAATCCCCTTCGGGTTGATCGGCGGCTAAGTACCGAACCTCCGTGCTGAGCGTCTGACTCGAAACGATGAAGATGTAGTCTCGTGAACGAGAATTGCGGACACCGCATGAAAACTCTTCGTCCGTCTCCTCAAAGACGACGACATCCTGGTCCTTGGACGTCATCAGCTTGTGACGAACGACGAGGTAAGCACGCAACGTCTGCGGGTCCTTGCGCGTAAAGAAAACCGTCTGGCTATCGTTCGCCCAAACACACGACCCCGTGACGTTCTCGACTTGGTCGTCGAGCAATTCTCCGGAGGAAAGGTCTTTGAACTTGAGGCTGTACTTCCGTCGCCCCGTAAAGTCGACACCGAACGCGAGCAGTTTTGAATCGGGGCTGACACGCAATCCCACGACGCTACAAAACGTCTTTCCCTCCGCCAATTCATTGACATCGAGCATCACCTCTTCGCTCGCGTTCTCCGCATCCAGCTTTCGGCAATAGATCGGGTACTGTTTCCCATCCTCGAATCGGGTGTAGTAGACAAAGCCGCGATCGGTGTAGGGAACCGACGTGTCGTCCTGCTTGATTCGGCCCTTCAACTCACCAAACAACTCCTGCTCAAGTGGTTGCAGTTCCTTCAGAGCGGCATCCGTGTAAGCATTCTCGGCGTTCAGATATTGAATCACCTCCGGGTTGTCGCGATCTCGCAGCCAGTAGTACGGGTCAACTCGCTCCGTTCCATGATTTTCGAGAATCTTCGTTCTTGCTTCGGCAATCGGTGGCGACATTTTGACTTGTGCGTGGCAGGTCTCCGCCGAAACCAACGCGAGCAGAAACGGCGAGATTAAGAACGGGAATCTTGAAAACACTCGGCTTTTCATGGCAGTCCTGCGTGAAGATGCGTTGACGACAACGAAAGGTTCGGCATTTGCATTTGACAATGGCCTTCGGAGTATAGCGAAAGTCACCTCGCCGGACTCACGAAGGCAGACGAAACAGGCTCATTGCCTTGGCCCGACACTCATTTGCCGACGACAAGCAAACGAGTCGGAACGCCACCGAGATTGAACTCGGCATCGACATCGAAATCCGAAAGAGAGACGACGCAAAGGGTTCCGTCACCAGGATTGCTGATCAACGCATGTCGACCATCGGGAAGCATCGTCGCGACGTGATGGCCGGAGTGGCCCACAATTTGGCTCTGCCCAACTTTGATCTCGCGATGCAATTTGGCGTCATCGAAGTTGCCGTCGCCGTTGGGATCAAGATTCACGACGAGCATTCGATCCTTGTTCGGCGACTCCACGTTTTCACCGAACATCACAACGAACTTATCACCATATCGCGACCTCATCGTTGTTGGTGTCGAAAGTGCCTCGCCCTCCGCAACCTCGATCGACAGATTCTTGATGGTCGGCTGATCGGCCGATGCATCCATCCAACACAACTTGGTTGAGCCAGCCTTTCCAGCCTTGAAGATCACGTGGCGACCGATGTTCGTAAAAGCCCCCGTACGCAAAGGCTGCCCCTCAGCGTCTTCCCCAAGGGAAAGCTGATGAATGACGACCGCCTCCGGCTTGTCGTCGAGTTGCTTATCCGCCTCCACCCAGCAAACGCCGTCCGCTGGTGCAAAGAAGGCTTTTCCGGAGTTCATCGTCGCGCCGTGCAACGTCCCTGACGGACATTGAATGGCATACGATTTCCCAAGATTTCGACCCAGCCCAACCACATCGACACGTCCTTTGTGCTCTCCGGCCGGAGCAATCCAGGTTGCGTAAGCGACGGAATCCACGTCGAAGGCGAGAGTGATATGACCGTTACCTCCGCTGAAAAACCGCGCCGCGTCCGCTGGAACCTTCGCCCCGCGGATTGCCTTCACGGAGGTCAGTGTGAAACCATTCTTTTTATCGTTCGCCAACACAAATGACTCGCCGTCTTGGTAGACGTGAGCCGGATTGCCCTGGTCCGCATCAACCATCACGTGAGAGACGCGAGGCGTCTG
Source organism: Planctomycetota bacterium (assembly GCA_039821165.1). GTDB lineage: Bacteria > Planctomycetota > Planctomycetia > Pirellulales > Pirellulaceae > Stieleria. Next base: position 3,114 of record JBCBOT010000482.1, read on the forward strand.
CAGGTATCGCCAATGCGAGTGGTCGCCATGCGGTTCCTCGACGACTCCCGATTCGATCGCAATCCAGCCGCTGCCAAACATGCCGTCTTCGGAATCGCGGACGCCCACCAGGAGCAGCCCCTGGTCGGCTCTCATCTGAACGAGCGACTGCATCTCCGAGTCAAGCTCAGGATAACCCTCCACCGAGCCCTTTTCGATCGACCAACCTTGCGACGACTTTTTGAGGTCGCCCCAGTGAACGGAAGACGACGCTTCGTCCTGCCAAAAGACGCGGGTGATGGTCCGCCCCTCGGCAAACGCTGATGACACGAAAGCAACGGTCGTGAATAGCACCCAAAAGTAACGTGTTCTCATTTTTACCCTCATACAAAGCAATGCATTTTCAACGAGACCGCAGGTGCAAAAGAATTGCAATTAAAGGGCGTCTCGTCAAGCAACCCAGCCAAGTTTCACCGTCGAGAGATCCGCCAAAAGACGCGACGGGTCCCAGGAAGCACTGCTCGCGGATGCAGAACGCGTCCGTTTGTGGGCCGGCTACCTGCGCCAGTCCTGGTTTCGCGACAAGACGTTCGCGTTATCCGAGTTGCCGAAGACGGTTTGCGATTTGCTTGAGTCTTCCCGAAGTGACAGTCGCGAGTTGGTCTTTCCAGGCGTCGCTCACGGGCTCCTGCGTCGCTTCGAAGCCATTTACCGCAAGTTCGGCGAGTGCGGCGTAATTGCGTGCCTTGGGATCGATCGCTTGAAGGCAACCATCGATCATCAGCGAGACGGCAAGGGCATGGGTGGAAGAATGCTCGGCGACATGGCCAAGCGATTCCGCGATCCGCTTGAAATTGAATCCGGAGTAGTGCCTCAGTTCACCAAACACGTCGATCATCAAGTCCAGATCGAATCGCTCGGATTCGATGACCGCGGCGAATGCATCGACGGCAGCTTCATCAACTCGCTTCGCCTTGTTACCAAAACCCAACCACAACAACCGCGCCGCCATGCGTGTCAAAACCACCTCGGGTCTCCGCAGCGGCGCGAGCACGGCTTCAGGGAAACACGTCTTCGCATCACCGTTAGCGCTACGGTAAACAAAGTCGCGAGTCGCTCGAGCCCAGACCCAATCCAAGTCTGCGGGCCAAAGCGTTGTCAGGGATCGATAGAAGACTTCAAAGCCGAAGTCCCAGTGTTGGTTATCGAGATCCTTGCTGTCGCGACCGAGGTTTGCATAGAGCGATACCGGAGGCAAAGCATCGTCGGCTATTTCCAGGTACTCGTCTGCCACGGATCGCCGGACCACCTCGAGCAAGAATTCACTCGCCTCGCTGCTGAGTTCAGAGAGTGAATCCACTTCGCTGTCTGCCCCATCGACGTGCTCACGAAACCAGTCCACCGCTTGCTCACGAACCGTATCCAAGTTGACCGTCGGTTCTAGCGCGACGATCGGAAAGTCGGGATAGGCAGGGTCTTGATCGGAAGGCAACGTCCACAGAAATTCGACGGAGTATCGCGACTCGGGCCCGCGAATCTTCGTTGCCCAAGCAGTGTCCGCAGGAATGATTTGATGCCGATCGCTCGATCGCATTGCCGCCAGCAGGGCATACGGATTCGCGTCAGTCTCGTCACCAGGCATCTCGCCCGTCAAAGCCAGACGTACCAAGTCGTGCAACGCCGCGGGCAACGAGTCTTGCGATTGGTATTCTCGCCACGCTTCCTCACGACCATCGGGTGACAGTCGAAGCAGGCTGATCGCCCAATCGAACGCGCATGTCCGAGTCTCAAGGTTCTTTTCATTGAATCGGGAGACCCACACCCGCGGATCGATCCAGCCTCCCACGTGGGTCGGTGTCGAGAGAATCGAAA
>JBCBOT010000483.1:0-4943 GCA_039821165.1 Planctomycetota bacterium
GGCCATTCGCAACGCGAATATGCGGCTCATCTATGTCGGCGTGAGTCCATTGCTGCACAAGTAACGTGACCAAAAGAACTGTTGGCAATGACAACTCAATTAGGTTTCTCAAGTTGATGCTCACTAGGTTGGAGTGAAACGCCAAGAAGCTGCCTCTATATTGATCAGCACGACGAGGAAGCTGGAAGTTCAACCGCGCATGTTTCAGGTGTGCGTAATTCCGCAGATAAAGAAAGAATAGAAGTACCGCTCCAGCAGCAGCAATGTGCTCGAACGGAATTCTAGCGCCACGGAATTCGAAGTCCTTGCTGATCTGATCTTCTTTCGCAATCTTGGTTGCGAGTTCACTGGCAGATAGAAGCTCGTCGCTACTTCCAAGGCCAATAGACGAGAGCTGAAACATGCTCAGACTTGAATCATCCGTGCGTCTCGGCAGATATCGCGAGTACTCGTAACCCCACGCTCCAAAAAATGAATCGAATGGACTTTGGTATGGACTGTCATCTGCTGCGTATAGAAAGTCGTACCAGTGAACAAGTGGGAATACGACTATGACTTGAGTGGTCGATGCCTCCGATTTCAAATCAATGTGGAAGTCAAGCTGAGAGTATCCAGCCAGACCGACGAACGAGGTCGTCGACAATGGCGAATATTCAGCTGGTCGTGGTTGATCAATCTGGTGATTGATTCTAGTGACGGCGGCCGTATTTATGTTCTTTGTGATCTTATCAAGCTCCGACTCGCTGAGCTTCTGACCGTTCAACACGACAGTGGGTGCGAAGTCCCTTTGGGATCCAACGGCACTTTTCGACAGATATGAAGGTGTTAACCCATACGCCAGTGAAGCATGTATGATTTTGTTGATATTGGTTTCGGTTTCTTTCAGGGAATCGCCAGGTGACAACTTGGCGTGTGGCTGATCGTCGATTACCCGGAAGAATTTCAAATGGTCGACTTTGCCGGTTGCTACCGAGCAACCCAGCGTCGATGTCAAGTGGCGAATGAAGTCTTGGTGATGGTGGACAAATAGTCTCGCCAAAGCATCATTCCGAACATGCTCCAAAGTGTCTGGTTTACAACGCGTGCCGAGAAAACTCAGTGATTTCAGCTTCCGTTCGGTCGCTGTAGCATCCGGCCTGCTGACCAGAATGGTAGACAACGCGATGCACAAAGCCAACAGAAGAAAAAACGTAGTGCGCAACAACCCCTCGAGATATGCACGCGGGTCGGTTTCCTGGAGTTTCTCACTATCTCGCAATGGTTCTCTCCGCAAACACTCGGTAACCTCACTGCTGGCGATACAAATTCATGCTTGCAACTTAGCAAAAAGCGTAGTTTCCGGTCCGTTCTTTCGCTCCCTGTCTAGGCACAATTCCTAGCCGTTTGTGGCGCTCGGTGACAAACAATTCTCTCTGTTCGAGCGTATGTGACCCGATAGAGCGTTGCTTCGAGCCCAGTCCATAGGTAGTGGCACTCAACCTGTCCGATCGCCATTGCACTCGAGTTAGCATACCGTCGCAAGCTACGGGAAAGTGGGACTGCACAATGCTGTTTCGATCGCTAGCTCGAAGGCAACAACCAGATCGCTGACAGTAACTTCAACCGATGACGCAAGCATCAGGAGTGACGCTGATCTGGCAAGTTCTCACCAATGCAGCCTGTCCAGATGTTGTTTCGCGATAAGACTACTTGGCGTTTACGTGTCGCAAATTTGCAACGACCGCTTCCGTGCATCGGTGTTTCGATACAGGTTATAGGCCGATCTCTGCCGCATTTTTTCTTCGATGTTGCCACGAAGAAGTTTGAGGAAAAGCCACCAACCCGTAACATCATTGAGGAATGAAACTGACGGAACATTCGGTATTGTCCGGCGGGCAAAACTCGCTACGAAGGGATCCAAAACGATTAACCCATCGAGATTCAGTTCGGCTCGCTTCCCCTGATTTTTTCTCTGGTTTTCCAGCTCTCAAATCCAATCAGATAGATCGGTATGTCCGGTTGAGTGGGCGCAAGCAGGCATGCATGCTTACCAACGCTTCTGCTCCGCTCAGCGACCACTCTTTTGGCCTCCTCGCCAACTCCATCTCGATTTGAGTGCTGCTTTTCTGCGAGAGAGTGGCGTGAGGGCACGACAAAGTAAGGATATTTCTGTGCATTGATTCCTCGACACCGACGCGAGCATCCCAAGGGGCTTCGACGCGCAGGTTGCATCGTCCGATAGCTCCAAGACGTGACAGAGAACTGCATCGGCGGTTGCACCGATGCACATCCCGGATAAGTGCCCTCGGTGACCAGGACCAAACGCAGACGGCGTTGTGGAACAACCAGAACGGGATTGTCCAACCGCAGCGCCGAAAACCGGCGGGAGCAATTCAAACGAATGGCTCCGATTCCGGCATGAAGAGGCAACTCGTCCACAACAATTGCAGTTTCGATTGCCGCGAGCGCTCATGTACAGGGCCAGCTGATTGACTTGCAAATCACCTGCCCCGAAATTCACGGACTTCTATGAATGAGTCTCTCCGCAAGTTTGTCGATCACGCACGTGACAACGGGCTTGATCACGGCACGATTTGGCAATTGCTGCATTCAGCGGGCTGGCAAGACGAGGAAATCGCCAGCTCGATCGCCGCGAGAGACTTGGATCTTGAGATACCTACCCCATCTCACTCGGTCTCACGATCACATTCATGGGCCACATTGGCGAAAGATGCTGTGGTCCACGTCGTGACGTACATCGCTCTTTTCTACTGGGTCACAAACCTTGCTTTGCTCTGGTTGCTGCTAATCAACCTGTGGGTTCCTGACGAAGCGTGGCGAATCAGCGACGGAGAACTGCTAGATCACTTTTCGTGGATCCGGTTTGAAGCGTCGGTTCTGATCGTCGCTTTTCCCGTGTTCCTCGTTGGCTGGGTCTATCTGCTACGGGACGTGAGGCGTCATCCGGAAAAGGCAAAGACCTTTGTGCGGCGAGCCTTCGCGTACGTCACCACTGCGTTTGCAGGTGCAGCAATAGCCGGAGACGCGATCTATGTCACCTTCTTGTTTCTCAATGGCGAACTCACGACCCGACTGATTCTACGTGGCGCAGCGCTGACGATCGCGATGGGATCCGTGATTTTCTATTTACTCTATACGCTTCGCAGCGAAGCAGAGGCGGAAGAATCCAAAGTCAAAATGGAGACTGCCTCATGAAACGGGGAGTTCATTTCGTTGTGTTGGCAATCATGTCGATCGCGGTGGTGGCGACGGTTCTCGCTGGATTGAGTTTGGTTGGCTCTCCGGCAACGGCCCGCACTCGGCGGATCGATCAGGAGCGACTCGAAGACATGAGACGCATCGCGCGGGTTGTCGACGAACTCTGTCACGACAAAGATCTTAAGACAGGACTCAAACGTCCGCTTCCCAAGACCCTGGATGATCTCGCTGGATTGGCGCGAACGGAGAAAATCAGGGTTGCCGACCCCGTTTCCGACGAGCCATACTCGTACAAAGTGTCCGGAACAAAGTACACGATCTCTGCGATATTCGAAAACGAGCGAGATTTAGATTTCCGAGTGTTCTGGAATCATCCAGCCGGTAAAGCGTCCTTCACCATTGATGCATTGGACCCACCTGCATCGATCAGGTGATCGCTAGCCGTTCTCCGATCCAGTGTCAAAAAGGGCGAGGAACCAACCCTAAGCACGACTGCTCTTCCCTTGTCGAACTCGCCAAAGCTGCATCGTCCGCAGTCGCGTGGGGCAGATAGTTGCCGACGTGGGTGGAATCACCGAAGTCTATGGGCAGATGTGCACATCGGTCGGTGACACCGCCTGTAGGATTCGTTTCCCGCAGGCAACTTCGAGTGGTCCTATCTCCTGCAACTTCCTGTATCTTCAGTCCGCATCGATCCCTGCCGATTTATAATCGCGATCACGCAATCTCCCGCTCGGTTTTCCCCGTAGACCATGCAGAGTCTCTTGCCCGCGAATTCGAAATCACGAAGATACCGCGCGTCGTTTTCACATCCCTCCCGATTCTCCGTGCCACCGGCGAGTGCGAGTATCGGGTCCGCTGAGTTCGAGCACAACGGGAAAGCCAGGCGTGCGATGCGATTAGCGCTCCGTCAACAATCGAAAGAATTCGTCGACGGCTCGCGTTCGGCCGGTGCTTTTTTCGAACTCGTTCTGGGACGCGAACGTCGTCGGAGATTTTTTTGGCGTCGCGGACGACCGTAGCTCCTGACGAGTCTCGGTAGGGGGACTCACAATCGGATCTGCGAGGCCCGCTTCGACGTCAATCGTAGATTTCTGAGGACTCTCCCGTTCCGCTGTGTGCATGAGAGACGAATCGAGCAGCTGCATAACCTGCTGAACTGAATTCGCCGCGGAGAGTTGCTCTCCTTCTCCGGTAGTCTGCTGACGAGCCAACGCGTTGATGATCACCAACGCGTCGCGCGCACTAAAGAAGCCACGCGCCAGAACATCAACAAAGCGTCCGCGGAAAACGCCGTCCTGACCGGCAGGCAAGAGATTGCCGTCGTTGTCGAGTAGTCCCCTGCGAGCCAGGTCGTTGATCACGCCAAGGGCATCGATAGCAGACACGTTGCCGTCACCGTTGACGTCGAGGGCGTTGACGGGATTCGTCCACTCGCTCGGTCCGATCGATCGAAGTGTGACATCGTCTTGAGTCAGGATGCGCACTAGCTCGCCGTCAATCACTTTTGCGTCGGTCAACGTCCAGCCTTGGCCAATGTTAACCGAATCATCGATGCCGGTCTTAACGAGCAGCTGATTGTTTTGATCCGTAACGCGACGAACCGCATCGACAGAAAGAACGACTGAGTTGGATCCAATTCCGGCCGCATCAAGAACTTCGATGTTGTTTAGGGTAAGATTCGCTGCGGCCAAGTCTACCCGGTTATCACTCCCGGTCACGGTTACTTGGTCGCGTCCCGAGCG
>JBCBOT010000484.1:0-4923 GCA_039821165.1 Planctomycetota bacterium
CCGCATCTGCTAGCATTCGAAGCTTGCAAAACGAACCGAACGTTGCACCCAGCAAATGGCGGGCCGAACACTATTGGAGCCGGCCTCATTTTTTTCCCACAAACTTTGAACGATCGATTGCTCGTCGGGAACGTACTGAGGTGAGCGGATGGGTGTCCGCGTTGTCCCCAGTAAGCAAAACCCCGAAACGTGACCGAAGCGATCCTCCATCAAGGTCCAACTCCCACGACGGCCACGCAGGCCGGCGATGGCCATTGGAGACTGATGGCATCATCAGCGGATCAGCCGGCGGAGATGAGCGACGCTTGGATTCGCGACGTCTATCCGCGGATTCACCGGGCCGCCTGGGCCATGACCGGCGATCCGTCGGTTGCGGACGATCTCGCACAAGAGACGTTTGTCGTCGCTCTCGACAAATGGGACTCTTTTGACCGCCGTTCCACTCGATTGACCTGGCTGCACGGAATTCTGATCCGCACGAGCCGCAAACGGTTCCGATCTCTGGCTCGTCTTCGTCGCCGCCTGGAGGCCTATTGGCAACGAGATCCGAGGCCTCAAGTCTCCGCGGACAGTTCGCGACAATTAGCGCTGCGTGAATGGAATGAGAGCGTTTGGTCGGAGGTCGCGAAACTCTCACGACCGCAAGCGGAGGCGATCACCCTGCGCTTCGCATGCGACATGACCTACGAACAAATCGCCGAAGCCGTCGGTTGCCCGGAGGGCACCGCGAAGACACGAGTGCATCACGGGTTGAAACAACTGCAGGGATGTGAATTGCTTCGTGACGCCGACATGACCGAGTACCAATCATGAGCAAAGACCCATTCGCGTTGAACGCTCCCGACGCAACGGCGCCACAGTTGAGCGCGTTGCGGGCGTCGGTTCGTTCACGACGCAAACGACGCTACACCCGCAACGGCGGCATCCTTTTCGCAGTCGTACTCGGCTTGTTCAGTGTGCAGCAGTTCTCGACGGAGCCCCCTCTGACAGTCGATCATTCCGTAGCAACACACCGACAGAAAAGCGTTCAACTCGAGACCGAGACGGACTCCGGTCCGTTTCCCCACGCTGTCGATCAACCACCCTTTCGTTTGTTTGCCGAAGTCAACGCCACGCTTCCCGTGTTCACGTTCGATGAGGAACGCGACGAAATGGTTCCACTCGGATGGGTTCAAGCATCGGACGTTATGCCCGTCGACCTTGGGAACCTGTCGGCGGAACAGACAGCTCTCTTCGAATCGGTGTTGCACAACGATCCCAAACCACAATTCATTAGTCTCTAACCTGAGAGGAAGCCATGAAACAGTTCACAAGCGCAATCGCGTTGGCCGTGATCTGCCTGACGCCAGCCGTCACCAACGCCCAATCAGTCGACTTCCGTAATGCGATCCGCGGCGCCGAATCGGTCGTCACGAAGGCGACCTTCACACTCTCCGAACCCAATCCGGCGGTTGATGTGAGAATGGGCCGACGATTCGCCCGAAGCTCAAACGAAGTCTCAAGCAACGCATTTGTGGTGAGCGACAATCTGCTCGTCGCGTTTGCGGGACGCCCGGCGGAATCCGTCGTCTTGGAGAATCCTGGTGGCGAGATCACCGATGGTGAAATCGTTTGCATGGACTACGTTACGGGACTTGCCGTCATCAAGGTCGAAGACGGTTTCGGTGATTCACTCGTGATCAGTAGCGCCGACCTTGAGGTCGGACTCCCTATCGTTTCTGTTTCGATGCCCGGCGGTGTATTGACCGCGAATTCGGGGATGGTGTCCACCAAACCGACACCCGTCAGCGTGGTGGGTTTGGTTCCGAAAGTCGAATTCATCGGCGAGACCCCAACTGCGGGAGCACCCGTACTCGATAGCGAAGGCATCGTCGTCGGAGTGATGATTCCGTCTGAACGTGACATGATTTGCGTCCCGGCGCCGGCCGTGCTCCGGCTCGTCGAGACCGCGATGAGCGACAAACCACAGGACCTCAAGCGGGGACTCGTCGGATTGCAGTTTGAAGACGAGGGACCGCTCGTGATGGAAGTCGCCGAAGATTCTGCAGCTGCCGAGGCGGGTTTGAAGGCCGGTGATTTGGTCGTCAGCGTCGATCGAACGGAGACGGCTACGGCCGCCGATGTCGTTGCCGCCGTAGCGTCCGCCCGCGCCGGAGATTCGATCGATGTCTCGGTCGATCGAGGCGGAGAGGTGGTTGCCATTCCGGTTGAGTTGCGTGAGCATCCGGTCCAAATTGCGGCAACGGAACCGGCGCTCGGATCCCAATGGCAACGCGGCTTCGAACTCAAGGACGGCAGACTCGTGCCGATGGACATTCGCCCGGGCCAAGGTTTTCCAGCGATCCCAGATCGACTTCTGCGAGTCCCGATGGAACTCAATCAGATTGGTCCAATGGGCGGTCTGCAAATCGAACGAAGCAACGTGGAGAGAACGTTGCAAGAGTTGCAACGACAAATGGAGCAACTCAACGAACGGTTCGACCCGGACAATTAGTCAACAAGGCAAATACGAACGTTGCCGAATCGCTCGCGGCGACGTTCGCTATTCTGTTTCAATCAAGACGCGTGCGACATCAATCGCAACGATGCCGCCGCGGTCCAACTCGCGTTGCAACTTCAGTGACATCGTTTGCGAAGTAAATTGAACGCGAAAATCCCGCCGGCTCGATGACTTCAAACCGCAAGAGAAACTGACTTCACGCCTCTCAGCCGACTTCAGTTGCTCAAACAAAAGTGACAGAATCGGTAGCGGATTGCATGCGCCGACGATCATCACCTTGCGTCCGTCCCTCAAGAGGCTACACGACTCGCGGGCAATCCATTGGACCGCATGGCTTGGCAACACGGGGTCTCCCGCATCGACAAAGTCTGTCTGAGGGGTCGGCAAGTTGAGCAACTGGCTTGGCAACGTGATTTCAGGCAGCGCCTCATCAAAACCGCTCTGCAAAATCAAGTGACCAAAAGTCAGCGCTGTGCGTGAAACCCCGATTGCATCGAAAGCAAGATTGGCCATTTGCTTTCTCGACAAAACAAGCGCGCTGGTCATGACTGCCAAACCGCCGCGACCGCTGTATTCGGGACCGCCGTGCACCGACCGCGCAACTGCAAAATGGTCGTCCAGCAACGGAAAAAAGCTGAGCGCCCAAGCTTCTCGCGGAGACTGATCGTCACCCACCTCGAGTGAGTTGTGCGACGGCGCCCACTTGCAGAAGGCGCTCGCCATTGCAGCGTCCACTCCCGAGGACTTGCCGATCACTTGGTATCCTTTCATCCGGCTTCGATTCACCGAGCCGTAGGTGACCTGATCGATTTCCATGGATCCATTCCCAAATGAGACCGCGACGCGTTAGCTGTTCTGGATCGCCCAGTGAAGCGGCTCAATGACACCTCGTGGCTGAATGTGAAACGGCACGCGTGCTTGAGTTCCCATGTCATTGGTTAGCAATGCCGATGCCCCGACGACGCTCGCGCTAAAGACGGCGTGGCGAGGAAAGTTCTGCTCGCAGTAGTCGCGGAACCGTGGCATGTTGTTGGCCATGAACTTGGTCGGATTTTCGGCAGCCTCGGGACACGTATCCGATTTGGTGAAAACCACTGCGATCGCAGGCGTAAGATCACGCGATTTCGACAACTCGGCCAAACCTTGCCGCTGTGAGATGTACGAACCAAGCTTCATCGCGAAAAGGTCTTCACGAGCCCCGTTGTCTCGTACCTCGGCGGAATCGCAGAGCAGGAGAAACGCACTCGTTCGCTCAACGATGTGGCTGACCGCGGGATAGGTTCCCGGTTGCTCCAATTCGGTCGCGATGGCCTCGCCGGCGAAGTCAGGCGCGACAAAGTCGACTTGCTTTGGTTGGCGTTTCGACGAGTCGGTCACGACGCAGTGCAGCCACTTCCAAAGATCCGATTCGTTGGGTGTCTTCTCCGGGAACTGACGCGATTCCAATGCGGAGATCACTTGCTCCTGCAAGCTGATCGAGAAGGCGCCATTGGGAACACCCTTCAAATTCTTCGCACCGCCGCAAAGCATATCGAGCAGCAGGCCCAGGTAGACCGTCTTTCCCGCGTTACTAGGCCCCACGACCGAAATGAAATGCGGAGTCACGCCGCCGCGGCTCGTCACCGATTGCGTGATCTCAGCGGGAGTTTGGCACTCAGGACAATACTCCTCGTCGCTCGGCATTTCGTAGTCGCAACAAACGCAAATCGTCTCGCTGTCTTCTAACGGGTCGACGCTGTAGCTCTCGGTGGTGCTCATCTTGATCTTCTTCTCTCAGGACGGTTCTTTTTTTCGTTATTCGGAGTCGCTCGGCGGAACGAGTCCATCGGCCGAGAGGCAGCAACGGAACCCGACGTTGGCTTTGCGTGCCGCGAGGGTCTGAGCGCTGCGACTCTGACAGGTCGTGTGCGAGTGGAAATAGCTATCGAAGGCTCCGCCGCGGATCTCCGCCATCGGATCGCTCGAGTGGATTTGGATCTCTTCCGTCGCGGCGAGCAGATACTGGGTGTTCATCCACTCCCAAACATTGCCTATCAACTGGCGAACACCGTTTGGAGTGTCACCGTCGGCAAAGTCGTGAACGGAGACAGCAACGTGTTTGCCGGTGGCCCAAGTGTTTGCTTTCTCGGGATCATACGAGTTACCCCATGGATACTTGGGTTCATCCTGTGTGTCGCCACTCGAACGGCCCCATGTACCTGCCCGTTGCCACTCGGCACTCGTCGGCAAACGTTTGCCAGCCCATTGGGCATAGGCATTCGCTTCGTACCAGGAAATACCAACGACAGGCTGGAAGAGCGTGGCTTTAGCAGGTTGACCGTCTTTCCACGTCGCCGGTCCGGGCCGCATCGTGGTATCCACGAATTGGAGAACCGATTGCAGAATATGCTCGGGCCAAAGTGTGACGTCGTCGTATCCGCCCG
>JBCBOT010000485.1:0-4911 GCA_039821165.1 Planctomycetota bacterium
GTGAAATTGGTGAAACAAAACAGCCTCCACGCTTTGCAGATTTCAAGCAAGACCAATTCGTTCCCGCGGCACTAGTGCCGCCGTCTCGTGATCCACACCGTTCCCCGAGACGGAAAGTTCCATATGCACTATACGAAGATCGTGGTACTCATTTTTGTCTTGTCGGCCCATGCTGGCTGCAGTCGCAGCACGCCGGGTGATGACTGGCAGCATCTTCGGACCGGCAGCTGGAAATATTCGCTGAAACACCGAACCCGCGTCGCAGACTACAGCTTTTCACCGAACGGTAGGATGACGGTCTCTTACGGTACGAAGTCGGATGAAGGATCTTATTCCGTTGTGAAGGTAGTTCCGTTTGGAACGGAGTGGTCAGTCAAGAATGGAGTCCTTTCTTTTGGGATGGGCGGCGTTGCAGGAATTGACCGCCAGCAGTACAAGATTGTTTCACTGTCAGACTCAACAGCCAGCGTTGTTGATATCAACACCGGCAAGAAGCTTGTGTTTGAGCGTTCGCAAACGCAGACCAATTGAGAAACGGGGAACAAACGGATTCACAACCGTCCGTTCCGACTTTCTATTTTCGTCCGGCGAGATCTAGCCCGTCGTCGATGAACTTCCTTGCATCCAAGTCGGTTGGAAACCCAGACTCGACTAACCGCATCAGGCTCGACTCGGTTGACTCGAGCCAGTGCAAACCGAGTTCATAGGCTAACTCTCCCCGTTGAAGCTTACCGCTATTTCGCTGTGGCTTGAGAAACTTCGAAACGCCTGAAATCGCACGTGGTCTCTGATGCCCGCGGACCTCATCCCAGGCAACAGACTGTTCAAATAAAACGCGTTCAGGGGAGTCACCAATTTTCCTTCTTGCGGTTAGTTTGGTCGGAAAGTGCTGGTCACCTTGGAGATCCCAGTGCCATGATTCGGCTATTTTTATCCTCTGATTGCTACTCGTCCGAGCTTGGCGGTGGAATCGCAGGAAGATCGCTTGCCCTTCTTGCACGGTCAAGTCGGAGTTTCCACTGACGAGCTCGTTTAGAGTGGTGCCACGCATCGCGTCGGGGCAGAAGAGAAGCCCCCAGTGTTCAGGGTTCGGGATGCCCATTGCCGTCACAGCGTCACTGAACGTTTTTTGCCTAGAGGAGTCCAAATGCGGGCTGAATACTCCAAACTCGATCCCGTGACTTCTCTCGTGTGCCCAAACGAGAACGTGCTCTTTTGCTGATAGATACAACCTGAAACGTGAGTAACCCTTTCGTTGTAGCGAGCCATCGTGGGTTTCCTCGGAGTTGTATTCGGCAACGACGTCAATTGGATCAATCGAATCAGCCCAATCGACGACCGCAGCACTGAATTGCTCAACAAGTTTCGAATTGGACTCGGCTCTCGCGACACCGAAACTCGTGGCGACGAGGAAAACGCAAACGAAGGTGCGGTGAATCATCAAGCTCTCCAGATGCAGAACGGAGCGTGTAACGGGCTGTGATACAGTAGAGACTACAACGACGGTGACGTCCGCCACTATTTTTTGCGTTGAATCAACTTCGGATCCGGAGTAGGTCCGAACTGGCATTTCTTGGGGCCAACGAGATTGCTACCGTGAGCTAGTTGCCAGTACCACGAGTACCAGAGGGTTGAAGCGATGCGAAAGACAGTTGCGACGGTAGCCTTGCTAACAGTGTTGTTCGGTGGATTGGCGTACACACGAGTAGTCGCAGATGAAAGCAAGGGCGATGCGACGGCGGAGCTGGAAGACGAGAATCCCATCGTCACGATCGTGTACAAGTGGAAGGGATTGCCGGTCTATGATAAGGCTGGCAACTGGAAGCCCGATGCACTCATGCATCTGATTCAAGTCGTAGTTTCACCAAAGGACTGGGAAGCAAACGGGGGTAGCTCAACGATGGCTCCGTATCCGCAGAATCAGTCGATCATCATTTCGACGACCATGAAGAATCACAAGGCGTTGAGGAAGATGCTGGAACGCGTTTCAACCAAGCGTTCATAACTTGCATTAACCACGCTGCTTGAATTGATGGCCCCTACTGCTCCAAGCAGAGATGAAGATGGACGACGATCTCGATCGAAAAGCGCTCCGTGTTGGCACGCTTACTGCCAACGAGTTTTTTTTGGTCGACAAATCCGGAAACGAACGTGTTGCCTTGCTGTGTTCCGAGGGGGACAGCGATGAGGATCCTGGCCATGCTCTCATCCAACTGCTAGACCCGAATCGCATACCCAGAATCGAATTGCAGGTAGACATTGAAGGCTGCTGCGTTCGCTTGAATACTCCGGATGATGCCAACGGCGTTACGATCGGCTTCGCGGAGGATCGCGGAACGGGAATCTCGATTAGCGATCGCGAGGGCAAGCGGGCGATCACGATCGGAATCTCTCATCCTGCGTCAGGCGATCCACGTGGAAACCATCCCGAAATAACGCTAACGGACGGCGACAATCACCGGTCGCTGACGATTGACTAATGAACCGCGGCCGTCGAGAGGACAGGTGGCTCGTTTTGTCGGTTGCTTGCAAGTCCCCGTGATTTCTAACGTTACGTTGGAAGGCACAGGATGCTGAAACTGAATTCATGGAAAAGGGACTACGGCGATGGGAAAGACATTTCCGGTGCGGCAGCTTGCACTCTCTTTCTTGCTCGTTCTGACCTGCGGATGCCCCGGTGTTGGCCTAATGACGATCCAGCGTCAGGAAAACGGCTACACAGCAAGACCGAAAAGTTCCTCGAAGGCGCTGGTCGACGTAGTGACCAAGTATAGCGGGGCGATTGTGCATGAGCCTCTCGTCTTCACGCGTGCGGAAAGAGCATCAGACGACACAGACTGAGGGCAGTTGCTTGGGGGCGAACCCATCGTGCCCCCGTCTGTCACTCTTTCTTCCAGCGCCGCTATTGACCCCGGTTTCACATTGGCCAATAGTGGTCGCATCTGTCAGGCAGCTCCTTGGGCTTCAGAACCTCGAAGAGCTTGGCCGAATCGGTTGTTCACCCGATCGGCGACAACGCCAGAACCATTACTTCTTTGACGAGATGAAATGCCCAAGCGAATCGATGCGTGAACCTACGCATAGTGTCGATCCGGAATAGTCCGGGGAGCAAAGCTCTGTTCGGTCGGGAGTAATGGCCCGGCGTCTTGGCCTCGGGGTGATGACAGTTCGGGCACGAGATGGGTTTGTCGAGGTTCTGGTGGATCCCGGCCCCTACGCGCCCCGGCAATCGAGCCCACGCAAAGGCAGGCTCTTGCGGGAATTTCAGCGGCGCGTCGGTGACCCCAACACCGGCGGGATCAACAGAACGACTTTGATGACCGCGTATCGTCAGGACGCGCTGCGGTGTCTGGCACATCTGGCGCACGGCGAAGCACGCGGGCGGGATGTGAAGGAGGCGACGGGTGTCCCGAACGCCACTCGTATCTTGGCCGACGACCATTACGGCTGGTTCGAGCGTGTTCGAACGGGTGTTTATCAGACGACACCCAAGGGACGGGACGCGCTTGGAACATACAAAGACGAGATCGCGGCCATGGGAGCGGAACAGTAAAAGGGCGAACCTAAGTCCGCCCTTTCCAAGATCGAGATTCTTGACGTTCAGCTGTCATTATCTTCCGGGAACAGAATGACGCGGGTCGACATGTTCAGTTCTTCCACGAATACGGGAACAACCGTCGCGCGGTCGTACTGGGTTGGGTCGAGTTCGGCGGATCGATCGCAGACCATCTTCTCGAACGCAGCTTCTGAACCGGCACGTGCCTGACCCTCGATCACGAGTTCGTCCGTGATACCGATCAGATACCCTTCGCAGCTGACCAAAGTGGTACTCGCCAGCAACGGAGACGCAGACATCAACACAATGGTTGCACCGGCAAGCAGAGATTTCTTCAACATAGGACTGTCCTTTTCCTTGCGACCGAAACCACCCGCATCCTGTTGAATTCCATTCTAGAATTCCTTAAGCGATGCAAAATCGTGACCGGCCAGTTAACGCTTTGACGTTATTGAGCGGCCCATTTCTTCACAATCTATCGAGACGCGCACAGCATGCGCGTTTCGCAGGGCTCACCTGCGCATCTCATGCGCGTTTTTGCTGGTCGAACTAAGCCAGTTCTTCGCTCGACAGGCATGGGAACAGTAAGAGTGAACCGAAATGCATCGCACCTGTTCAAAAGCTGTGCAGACTGCAAAGCCGTTGCCCGCTTTGAGACGATCTCGACCCTGCATCGAGATGCGCACCACGTGCGCGTTGAGACGGATATGCGAGCGCATTAGGTATTGAGAATGAGGTACTGGACAGAACTGCGCACCGCGTTTGTGGTCGGCCAACTGGGAACGGTGAAAGCCGCGGCAGAGGAACTGGGTGTTCATCGCGCCACGGTCAATCGCCACATCGAAACCCTCGAGAAGGCTTTCGGCGTCCCGATTTTCTATAAGCATGCACGCGGCTATTCATTGACCGATGCAGGTGAAGACATGCTGGAGGTCGCAAGCAAGGCCGAAGAAATGTTTTCGGATCTCGCAGGACGCAGCCGCGCCCAAGCCGGGCTGGAGAGTGGTCGATTGATCCTGACGTCCCTGCCGGGTGTCGCGCCCAGTCTCATGCCAGCAATTAAAGCCTTCCACCGCACGCATCCCGAAATTGAAGTCGAGTTCCTCCCAACCCGCAGACAGGCGCGTCTGGAATATGGAGAAGCGCATATTGCGGTGCGCTCCGGGCCAAAACCTGTCGAGCCGGACTACGTGGTCCAAGCATACAAGACAATCCGCTGGGGATTGTTCGCAAGTGAGGATTACATCGAAACGATGGGCCTGCCTGAGGCACCTAACTTCGACGGGCATAAATTCGTCGGGCCAATCGATGCAAACAACCCAATACCGTTCGCACCCTGGATGTCGGAGAATGTG